>JBFXAS010000016.1:0-35984 GCA_050184075.1 Gemmatimonadales bacterium | reverse complement strand
AGAGATGCCTGTAGGTCTCCTCCACCGGTGTGGCCGAGAGCAGGAGCACCCGTGCCGCCCTGGGACCGTAGCCCGGGAACACCCGCAGGTCGACGTCGGTACCCCGGCCCATCGCCAGGGCCAGGACCCGATTGCGCGCAGACGCCGACTCGCTGAAGCCGTGTTTCAGGTTGTGACTCTCGTCGACGATCACCAGATCGAACCGTGGCAGGGCACAGCAGATGGCGGTCGCGACGTTGTCCTTGAACGCCTGCTTGTCGCGCCGATAGAAGACCTCGTTCGGGAGCCAGGGCAGGGCTTCCCGAAGGCCGTCGCTGAGTCGTCGGGCCGCCTCCGGGTCCACGGCGTCGCGCCCGCTGACAGGCAGGCTGAAGCTGCTCAGCCGAAGGAAGAAGTCACGGTCGGGGCTCAAGGTGACCTCCCGAACGAAGGTCACCAGATTCTCGCATGCAACCAGTGGGCGGACGGGCCGTTCGTCGATGGCTTTGACTCGGAGGTCCGGGAACCGGACATTGTTTGTGACGAAGTTTTTCAGCTCCTTCATCCACTTGAGCTGGATATTCTCCCGGGGTGCGATAACCAAGACCCGGAAGTCGGGGCGAAAGTGCCGGAACAGGGCGAGCGTCCCCAGGGCTACATAGGTCTTGCCCATGCCGACCTCGTCGGCGAGATAGGCGACCCCCCGTTCCTCGAGCATGTTGTGCAGCGCTACGGCGCCTTCGAGCTGCTCATGGGCACGCTGACCCTGGCCAATGCGGGCCCCGAAGTCGAGCAGCTTCTCGGCCGTCCGGACCGAGATCACGCCTCCACCTCCATGACCGGCTCGGCGCGCCTGACGAACCAGCGATCGAACCAGTCGAGGAATGGTGCGAGCCGCGCCGGATCCTGCTCGACCAGCCGCTCTCGGATCGCTGCCGCCGCCTCGAATCTTCGTTCCAAGGCGGCGGCGTCCTCCCGATGCTCGGCCCAGTACTCGGGATATCGGCGGGCGACCTCCCGCGCGAGTTGTCGAGCGCAGAGGAGGATCACGTACCGATCCACGTCGTCACCGACCGCGCCGTCCGCCCCGATCCGGTCCAGCAGGCTGCCCAACGAGTCGTACTTGCGGCCGAACAGCCGGTAGTTGGCCTCCTTCTCCTTGCCAGATTTTACCGCGCTGCTCACCGTGCGCTCCAAACACCCGAACGCATGGAACATCCCCGCGAAGCGGTCAAAGAGAGTGTCGGTCGTGAGCGCCGCGCGGGCTCGGGCCACGAGATCCGCGCCGGGGCCGGCCAGGGCGGCCTCAGGAGCCCGGGCCTCAAGGAACGCCGCTCGCTGCGCGGGCGTGAGCAGAGCCCAATAGCGGAGGATGTCGGCCGCCGAAAGCTGGAATAGGAGGGAGGGCTTGTGCGACATCCCTTCTTCCTGGACCAAGAGGAGCACCGGAGTCTCCCGCTCGCCGTGGACCTCGAAGAGCGAAGTCTCAGCCAGCAACTCAGCGATGTAGGTGCTGATCTCCGCTGGGACCTGTAGCCATTCACGGCAAGGGAGGGCACTGAGCTCGCCAGCCGTGACCCCTCGGGCTGTGAGCCGCAGCGCCGGCGACTCCGAGGGACCGTCCCAGTAGGCCTCGGCGATGGCGCGGTCCCAGTGGTATGTAAGTCGGAGTCTCGAACCGCCGGAGGCGGCCGCGGCCTCGTCCTCGTGCCGGGTGTCGAAAGCCGAGGGTTTGCCAGAGTCCACCGAAAGCCAGAATCCGGGCCGCCGGGGTGGCACCCAGTCGACGAGGAACCCGGACTCGACGTTGCCTCCCGGTTGGTGCGCGGCGCGGGTGAGATTCGCCGAACCGACGAAGCTGATCTCCCGCTTCGGGTTCTGGGTGAAGAACCGGTACAGCTTGGCGTGGACGGACCGGGCCCCGGCCTCGTCGTGGCGAGATATTCGCAACAGATCCTTGGGCAGATGGCCCCAAGCAACGGAGGGTAGTGCCCTCACCGATTCGAATAGGTCTGCCCGACAAAGGGCCTCGCCAGCTCCGGATCGCGGCAGGAACACACGAACTTCCTTCGGCTCGAATCGCTCGATCAGCTCCTCCAACGGGGCGCAGGTCGGCGCGTCGTCGAAGTACGGCGAGATGATCTCCAAATAGGCGCCTCTAATGAAGTCTCCGGCGACCTCGTCGAGGAAGTCGGGCAGGGACTGGGACCCGCCAAAGAAGTGAGTGTGCAGGGACCCGCGAGAGGAACGCCTCTGCCTCGGCTCGAGACCTCGAAGGAAGCCCAGAATCTCCCTAATGCCGCGCTGGTCGTGGGCAACCGCCACGCGTCTCCGGAGCGACTCCAGGAACGAGACCAGGTCGTCTCGCAGTCGTGAGCTGTCCCCCTCGGCAAGCTCCTCCACATGGCAGCATTCGACGTTCTCCCACCATCCCGCACGGGTCAGATTGGCCGAGAGGCTGGCTACGACGAGGGTCTTCTCGCGGTAGTCCTCCTCATCTGGTTCCGCGCTCTCGAGGAGCAGGAACACGTTCTTCGGATGGAATACCCCGGTGTGGTGACTGATCGGGACCCGCCGGACATCGAGTCTCGCCGAGCCATCGCCGCCCGATATCAGTCCATTGGCGTCGTAGTACACGGCGATGTCGCCCGGGAGGCTCAGCAGTGCCTCCTCGAGCTGGACTCGACGAATCACGTCGGCGTGGCTCACAGGAATGTCGAGAAAGACCGGCAGGACCTGGAGCTCGAAGAAGCCCGGGTCGAAGGTGAAGGTGAGGAACACGGCCGTATGGAGACGGCGGGCCTCGAGGTGCGCCTCGAGCTGCTCTGAGAGGACCGCGTGAGGAATCTCAGCCATGGCCGCTGACCGTGGCCGTCACGACGCGTAGCGAGTCGAGGAAATACGGGAAACGCCAGAGCGTCGGCAGCTCCGCGCGCTCGGGTAGCATGCCCTGCTCGTCCCGGAATCGGACGTACAGCCTCCCCGCCCGGCGCTCGACCCACGGCGCGCCGCCTCGCGCCGACATTACGGACGCATTCTGCTCCAGAAGCAGGTCGAGCAGGTCGGAGTACTCGCCCCTGGCCAGCGCGGCGGCGATGCCGACCCACCGATCCCCGGTCGGGCCGTCGTCCAAGCCGATCTCGGCGCGTAGCTCCTCGAAGGCGGCAGCATCGATGCTGCGGACGCCATTACCCCATTCGCTAGAGAGGCGTTTGGTGGTGGTGCCAGTCGGCTGGCCATCGAGCCCCAACAGGTACTCGAACACCGCCGAAGCGGGGGCGAGAACCGTTTCGCACTGACGGATCCGGCTGAGACGGTGGGCCAGCGGCTCCCACTCGACACCCTGCCTCGCGGCCGTCTTTGCCAAATGACCAACCCTAGGGGGCGACCAGATGAAATCGAGATCGTCTAGGGTGTCCCGGAGCAACTGTGCGAGTTGCTGCTGTCTTCCTGCCGTATCGTCGAGCGGTCCGCCGTCCACGAGGTGCGTCTCGTAGAACCTTCCCTCGCCCCCTCGAAGCGCGAGGTCCAACACCTCGGCCACCGCCCCGACAGGACTCCCGTCGCGACCCCTGAGATCCACCCGCGCGGTTGGCTGACGAAGTAGGTCGTAGATCCGGCGTGCATTCTTGCCGGCGCCCGCGGCCAGCATCGGCAGATAATGCCTTTCGACGAACTCTCGCGCGGGCGGCGTGAGCCTCGGGGGGTCGCCCTCGAGCAGGGCCGAGGACCGTGCCGGCACCGTATACAGGCCCCAGAGTCCGTAGATCTTCTGGTTGCTCAGGATCTGGTGCGTGGGCGAGTCCGAGAGGGTAACGCGGTTGCTCTCGTCCAGCCGCCGGCGGACCCGCTCGGTGCCGCGGAAGCGGAAGTCGTCGTTTATGCTGGCACGGGCATAGGCCGCCAGCTGCTCCCATTTGAGGAAAGTCGCGAGCTCCGTCCCTGGCCCTTCCTCCTCGGCGACGCGCTCGGCGAACCAGTAGCCCAGCATCGTGACGGTGAAGTCGCGCACCGAGGTGCTGACGGTTGTGAGGTTGCCGATGACAGTGCGTCCGAAACGGGTCCAGATCGGTTGGATACCGAGGGGATCCCGCGAGCCCTTCACGGCGGCGCGCGAATCGAGGTCGGTCAGGAACGGTACGTCGAGGAGCGACGTCACAGTAGTCGCGCCCCCGCTGGAGACTCGGCGGGCTGAGGGTAGCTGATGTTCCCAGGCAACCGCCTGAAAGGCGTCGGGACCGTCAATATCTGAGCGACGTCCGGGGTCGGCCACCCGCTCACGGATCGAACCTGCCCACTGCCAGCTTCGGCGCATCACCTCGGCGTTGCAGGTAGATCCGGTTGCCGTCGCCGCGGACGAAACGAACCCGCACGGCACCGCGCCCCTCCCGTCGAGTCAAGTCGTTGGCGAGCAGTGCACTCAGGTGCAAGCGAAGGCAGGCGACTGGCGTCCCGGGCTCGTCCGCGGAGCGACGCCACGCCAGCGATAGGTCCAGGGGATCCTCCTGGAGACGGACAACGCCATGATGATGCCTGGCACTCTGATCGTTGCCAGTCCAGTGCCGAGTGCATTGAGCATTGGCGGCGAGTCGTTCGACCAAGGGCTTCGGCATGGTGCGGGTCGGGAGTGCGGGTGAAGGCCGTGGGCGTCGTCAGCCGTCGACCCAGCCGACTAGCAGTGGCACTTGGGAGCGGGTCGAGGTCGGACTGAGAACACCGGGCGTGGTGGTCGCGCCCAGCAATCGGCAGAAGGCCTCGAAGTCGGCGCGGCTGTCCTCGTCACCCTCCCCGCCGAAGGCATGGACTAGGAGAGCCGCAGCGGTCGCCCTGCAGCGTTCCGCCATCCGGATCGCCGACACGGTGCGGTGGAAGAGCTGGTAACGGAGATCTCCGCACTTGTCGGGGTCGACGCCGATCGTCTCCGCGAGGCGCGCCAGTCTCCCGTGCCGGTTGCTGTCGGACGGCAGGCCTTCGAGCCACGATGAGACGAGCGGGCCGAAGGGCTCGCCAGCTTTCCCCTCGACCGCCATCGAGACTAGCCCACTGTCGGTTCGCAGTAGGGCCCAGAGGTCGGTCTGAGACAGTCGCCCCTTGCCGGGCATCTCGACCTGAAGCTCCGGGAGACCAAGCACCAAGTACGCGCTGGCGGTGGCCGGCGAAGCGTCGCAGGCAGCGGCGACGGAGGCCGGGAGCCCACGATCGGAGCCTTGGGCGTCTTCCCAGGCTCGCGCGAGTTCGTAGGCGGACTTGCCCGGCCTCCAGTGCTTCTTCGGATCGGCTAGCAACTCCTGCCAACCATCCATACCCCTGCTTGGTACGAATATTCGCGGTGTCATCTCGCCAACGTAGCCAAGATCTTCCGGGCCCTCTAGAGGGCGACGGATGCGAATGTGAGCTGCGGCAGCACACTAGATCGCCTGGGTGTCCTTGCGTCCCCTACCAGGGACGCCGACGCCCCAGAAATTCTTCCTCGCTTAACTTCCCCCCTGGGAAGTGTTGCACGTCCGCAACTAGATCGAGCCGCCGCTGTGCCCCAGGAGGCTGGACAGCGGTTCGCGTCCGATAGGTGCCTTGGACACGTCGGTGAGCGATGGATCGGCGAGGCCGGCTGCATGGCTGCTTGCCGCGCTGGAGGTGGCCGGATCCGGAAAGGCACGCCGCCGCCCTCACGGCGTTGCGCTTCTGACCCCCCTCAGCGATTTCCGCGCCTTTCGTGGATACGAGAGCGCCCACACATCATTGCAGCACGACCCGCTGACCACGATCACCCGCCGCCGAGCCGGATCGTAGAACACCTTCGGCCAACGCAGTAACCGGCACCATCACAGTGACCTGGTCCCTCGAGAAGGTCCCTCGAGGGAGCCGACGCCGTCGAGCATCGGCGGCTGAGGTGGTTCTCCGCCAGGCGGCAGGCCAGCATGATCCCCTTGCGACCCTCCTCGCGTATTGAGCAGCGGAGGCAGGAAAGGGCGCCCGCCCGCCTCGGTGCCGGCACTCGGGCACCGGGCCAACTCCGCGACGATAAGGAGGGTCAGGATGGGCAGACTGGTAACCCCTCGAAAGGGGGCCGCGATGCGTAGCGCGCTGGCGGCCTTGGCAATCTCCGGCCTGATGGCCAACCCGGCTGAGGCCACGGATTGTACGGTGAATGCCCTCACGGCCTATCTCCAGGCCGTGAAGAAGGGATGGACCTTCACCTGCACTTGGACCGGGGGCTCTACCAAGCCGACCTTTATCCCTTTGGTGCCAGACGGCCTCGCCTGCATCGGCAAGAACGCGGGGTGGCCCAACGGGCGAAGCACCGTGATCATGGCGAGCTTCTTCACCCATCAGTCGTGGTCCGTGTACGGAGGGCTTTCCCAGGCCCCCAAGTACCGCAAGCTCCACAATGACTGGACGCTGATCGACTACGATGCGATTGGTCACCAGTACACCCGCTATTACGACGAGCCCCACACGCTGGTGAAGTTCATCACCACTTGGATCGCTCCGGATCGCTCGTACAAGCTGGTGGTGAAGAACCTGGTACTCAGGAAGGACGGCGGGGTCTGCTCCAAAGCGATTGCCGAAGCGTTTTGACGGAGAGAGCCCAGGAGGCCGGACAGCGGTTCGCGTCCGATAGGTGCATCGGACGCGTCGGTGAGCGATGCATCGGCGAGGACGGCTGCATGGCTGCGTGCCGTGCTGGAGATGGCCGGATCCGGAAGGGCACGCCGCCGCCCTCACGGCGTGCGCCTCCGCCCCCCCTCAGCGATCGCGCGCCTTTCGTGGATACGACAGCGCCCACACATCATTGCAGCACGACCCGCTGACCACGATCACCCGCCGCCGAGCCGGATCGTAGAACACCCCCGGCTCCGTCCGCGCCGGCGGTGGCGTCCCCGCCGTCGGCACGACGAAGTAATCGCTCCCCGGCCGCTCGAGGTCATACGCCAGCACGTCCGTGTACACCACCGTCGGATCCGACGGGTCGTGCCCCCCGACCCGCAGCAGCTGGTCGAACCGACTGATGTAGCCCAGCCCCGACGAGACCCGCTGATGCGCACCCGTCGCGAGCGGGATCAGGTTGGTCCACGCGTAGGCCTCGAGGCTCAGCTGCCAGAGGTCGTCACTGTTGCCCGCCGCACCCCGCCGCTGCTCCGCGAAGAACACCCGCCCGTGCGCCACATCGACGGCCACGCTCCGCCCGCCGAACCGCACATCAGGCGCCGTACCCTGCGTCGGGACCACGAGCCAGCCGTCCCCCAGGCCGCGCCAGAGCAGGTTCTTGAAGGTGCCGAAGCCATACCCGGCGAACACGAAGGGCCGTTGTTCCACCGGATTCCAGAACGGATACGCCTCGTAGTAGGAGTCGCTGTTGGGCTGCGATCCCAGCGCCCTCCAGGCGCCACCAGTCTCGGGAATCCAGTAGATCTGGCCGAGCCCGTCCCAATAGGTGATCAGCCGCCGGTTGATCGGGTCGTGGAGCAGCTTCCGGTACTTGCCGATCGGCCAGGCCTCCGCCCGGAGCCGCTCCCAGCGGTCGGCCTTCAGGTCGAACCGATAGAGCTGGCCCTCGATGTAGTCGGTCCCTGCCATGGCATAGACGTACCGCGAGCCCTCGCTGTAGGCCGAGTAGCCGATGCCGGGGCCGCCCAGGTCCGCGAGCGCCTCGGGTGCGTCGGCCAGCTTGGTCCAGCGGTATGGATCTCCCCCGCGTTCGAAGTCGGCAAGCGGCGGGGTGGTGCCCGATTCGGGCTCGGTGAGCGAGTCCTGCGAGCATCCGGCCAGCAGGATGGCCACGGCGAGGGCCGCGGCGCGTTGGGCCAGTTTGGTCACGTGGGGCCTCCGAGTGAGTGAGGTCCCAAGCTGCTACCGGGTCCGTTAGGGAGACGTCAACCGATTGTCGCTCAATGCGGTAGGCTAGGTGCCCGGCTCGACTACCAGGGTGATCGTCGTGAGCCCGATCCGCTGCGGGTCCCTTCCCGTGATAAAGTCCCAGTCGACCGTCACGCCCCCTTCACGGTCCGCCCGATCGAGCAGCGAGTCGGCGAGCCTGGCGAGCTGGTTGTCGTCATTCCACTCCGGCTCGAGCCTCCAATTGGTGCCCGACATCATCGCGGCCACGTTGCCCTCGGCCGCGATCGCGAAGATCAGGCGATAGCGCCCGGGCTCCGCCGGCGCCAGCACGTCGAGATCCGCCGTCACCGGGGCGCGCTCGACCGGCGTTGCCACGGCCCTGAGCGTCCGCCAGACGGACGACGGCTCTCCCCAGGTCGGCGTCATGCCGAGCAGCACGGACGCGGAGCCGTAGCGCGAGGTGTAGCGGAACCGTACCTGGCCGGTGATCCGCTCGCCCGCCGAGACGGTGATCGTCCGGACGCTGGAGTCGATTGGCCCCGTGGAGAGTCGAGCCCCGTCGAGCCATAGATCGAGCGGCAGCTGTGACCACTGGCCGGTCGCGATTCGCTGGTCGAAGTGAATGCCTTCGTAGGCGAACCGGAGCGTAGTCGAATCGTCTATCCTGACGCCGCCGACGTCGAGCACGAGCTCCTCGAAGGTGGCCCGGCCCGCCGCGAGCGGCACCTCCATCGTGCCGCCGAGCCGGCCGATGCCGTCGGCAATCGACGCCGTGACGGTGCCGGTGGCGCGGGTGAGGGCTCGGCCGAACCAGTTCTGGACCTCGACCACGGGCGCGGGCGAGAGTGGCGAGCCGGTGACCGGCAGGGAAGCGACTCGCAGCTGATAGGGCTGGGTGGCGCCGAGCAGGAGCGCGGTGCTTGCAGCGATGGCGAGGGCGATCCCGACGAGCACCGCTCGGCGCGGCGTGGTGGCGCGGACCAGGGCGCGTCTGAGCGCGGCCGGCGCCTCTGCCTGGAGGAAGTCCGCCGCGAGGACGCCGGCCGGGCTTCGGTCTCCGAGCCTGCGGATCTGTCCGAGCCAGCGGAGCCATGCCTCTCGAAGCGCGGAGCTGTCCTCCGCTTCGAGCAGATGGCGCCCCGCCGCCTGGAGAGTGGAGAGGCTGGCCGATGGCTGGTCGAGCAGGGCGTGGCCGAGCGCGGCGTGGGCGCGCCGGGCGTCACCGCGATCGAGCGCCACCTCGGCGAGCGCGTCGTGTGAGGTCTGCCAGCCACGAGCCACGTGGTCGGCGAACCCCGCGCGGAAGAGCTCGGTCAGCCCGGCGCGGGCCGCGTCGGGGTCGACGTCGGCGGCGCGCGCGGCCACCGCGGTGGCGACTGGCACACCCGCCACGGCGAGCACCTCGACGAGCCTGCGTCCGGTTGGCGAGAGGCTCTCCAGGCGCGCGCCGAGCACGTCTTGTTGGCCGATGGCGGCCTCGGCCAGATCGCCGACGCGATAGGTGCCGTCGGGGGCCGGCTCGATCGCGCCGCGCGAGGCGAGGAGCCGGATCGTCTCGGCGGCGAGCAGGGGATTGCCGCCGCTCGCCGAGTGGACCGTGCCGGCCAAAACCTGGCGGGCCTCGGACGGCATCGTCGGCCCGACGAGCTCGACCAGCGCTGCGGTCTCCCCGGAGGAGAAGGGCTCGAGCGATAGCGTGCGGACGCCCTCCGGGAGACCCGCGTCGGGCCCTGGTCGACCGGCGCTCAGCACCAGCAGGCGCAGCTCGGCGCTCCGGTGCCAGAGGCCGGCGAGCAGCGTGGACGAGGTCGGGTCTGCCCAGTGGAGGTCGTCCACCACCAGCAGCAGCGGACGCGCCTCGCTCACGGCCGCCACCAGGTCGGCGAGCGCACGGAGCTCGAGCGGGCTCGCCTGGTCGCGCGGGTGATCGTGCCCGGGCGCGCCCAGCGCGCGAACGGCGGCCAGCGACGCGGGATCGGCACCCTTGGCGCCGGGCTGCTCCAGCAGCGCCGCGCCTACCGACGCGGCGAGCGCCGAGCGGACACTCCGCTCGCCGGGATGAGCGCGGACGGCGGCGACGGTGGCGTCGACCCTGTCGATCCGCTCGGCCAGCTCCTCGAGCAGCCGGGTCTTGCCGATGCCCGCGGGGCCGACGAGGTGGAGCCAGGCCGGGCGGTTTCGTTGGGCCAGCTCCCAGGCAGCAGTGGCGGCGGCGATGGCGTCCCGCCGGCCGACGAAGCTCGCGGCACCGCTCACTCCTCCCGCGCGCCGCCGAGTCGCGCTTCGGGCCTGCTCGAGGAGCCGCACGGTCGGGGTCGTGAGCTCGAGGGCCTCACGGCGGGCCATCAGCTCGAGGGCCTCGGCCTCGACGACGGCGTCGATCGGCAGGTCGGCGAGCAGCGACGTCTCGATCAGGCGGTGCCAGGCCTCGATCCGGAACGGCTGCTCGTCGCGCGCGCGGCGCGCCAGGGCGGCGGCCTCCTGGCCTCGGCCTGCGGCGCGGAGCCGGTCGATCTCCCGCTCGGCTGCGGCGAGGAAGGCGGTCGAGAGCCGGGTGCGCTCGAGATCGACCCACCCATCGAAGTCGCGAGCCCCCTGGATGGCGAGGCCGTCGAGGAAGGGGCCGGTGTAGGTGCGGACCGCGGCGGCGTCGTCGCCCTCGTCCAGCTGAGCCAGGAAACGGCGGCGGTCGGAATCGATGGTGTCGCCGAGGCGGAGCTGGTCACCTTCGCCGACGATGGCGTCGTCGCCGAGCTGGCGGCGAAGCTGGTGAACGGTCTGGCGGAGGGTTTGGCGGGCGCGGCTTTCGCTCGAGCCTTCCCAGAACAGGGCGCAGAGGGACGCGCGCGAGGCGGTGCGCTTGGGTGCGGCGTCGAGGAAAGCAAGCAGTGCGAGAGGCTTGGCACGCCCGGCGATCGCGGCGGCGTCGAGATGGGTCGCGCTTTGGAGGCCAAGGCGCCCGAGTGCCCGGAGCTGGTACACGATCGGTTAGCGGCTCCGCCCGACGAGCGGCTCCCGGGCCGCCCCCGCGGTCGGCGTGAGGCTCGGCGATCGAGGGGACGGCGACACGGAAGCGCGGCTCGCGGTGGGCATCGGGGCAACGTAGCCCAGATCAACATCCGTCTCTAGAACCCACAGCGACGGAGGCCGGGAGTCCACGATCGGAGCCCGCGATGCTTTGGCCCGCAGGGCGCCTCCGCGTCCGCCGATGGAGACGCCTGGAACCCTTAGAATTTCTCTTCGCTTCACGCTTGTCCCGAATGATGTTGCGCGCCCGCAACTGCTGTTGAGGTCCGGCCCGTGCCGGCGCGTGTGGACGGCGGCCCCCGGCCTCACTCCCGCGCCAGGTCGCCGATTCGTTCCCAAGCGGGATTCGGCCGCAGGACCACCGCCACCACGAGCGTTCCGTTGCCCGCCGTGATGGCCGCGGTGCTCCGAGCCATCGCCGCGCTCACCTCCCTGGGCTCGAGCTGGTAGAGCCCGCCGGTGATCGCGTCGACCGCGAGCCCGATCAGCCCGCCGAACACGATGTTGCCCCAGACCCAGCCGCTGGTTCCGCGGGCCAGGGCGACCTCGTAGGGCAGGTATCCGTCCAGCTCGATGCGGACGACATGCTTGTCCTTCCGCTTGAGATCCGCCACCAGGGGCGTCCTGCCGTGCTCCTGCCCGTCCACCAGCACACGCGCGCCGATCGGTGAGCTGGCGATCGACAGCTCCTGGCTGCTGCCGTGCATGATCGTGGCGCAGCCGGCCAGGCCGGCGGCGCCCGCCATCGCGACCATCGCCAAAGCGCCAACGACGTACCACCGCATCGTGCCCATCCTGCCCTCGTGTGAAGTGACCGGACCACGATGTGCCGGGGGTGTGACATCGAGTGTCACAGGGGGTCGGCATCTTGGGCGGACCGTTCCGGGCCGGAGCGGTCAACTCGAACTCGGAGAACACGATGCGCGGCACGATCGGGCTGATGGTCGCGGGACTGTTGATGACGGCTGTGACGGCGGCCGAAGGGCAGGGGGCGCGCCCCCAGACCCGGGAGGGTTTCTGGTTCAGCGCCGGGCTGGGCTATGGATCACTCGGATGCGAGGACTGCGACAGGGAGGGTGGCCTGAGCGGCTACCTTCGCCTGGGTGGCACCTTGAGCCCCAAGGTGCTCCTGGGCGTCGAGACGAACGGTTGGACCAAGAGCGAGGGTGGGGCCACGCTGACCTACGGCAACCTGAGTGGTGTGGTCTACTTCTACCCGTCGCCCGACGGTGGGTTCCACCTCAAAGGAGGGCTCGGAATCGCGAGGCTGGATCTCGACCTGGGCAGCTTCGGGAGTGGTGGCGAGACCGGTGGCGGGGCGCTGCTGGGGCTCGGCTACGATGCACGGATCGGGCGGAACGTGTCGATCACGCCCTATCTCAACTTTCTGGGTGGCAGCTTCGACGGCGGCAACGCGAGCCTGGCGCAATTCGGAGTGGGGATCACGGCCCACTGACGGACTGCGAGCGTCATGAGAAGGGCGCTGGCTACCGCGGCGCTCGACTTGCCGGCGTCAGCCCGAGGTACAGCACGTCTGGATCGATGTCGGCCCCATCGGGCCAAACGATGGCTACAGCGAGGCCACCTTCCCCGTCCGGAAGCACACCGACGCCGGGATCGTGATCCTGGACGTGCTGTTCACCGGACTGATCGGGGTGGTGGTCGACGCGGCGACGGGGTCATGGAACAAGCTCCGCCCCGAGAGCGCCACCGTGTCCCTCACCAAGGTCGACGCGAGCGTCGAGGGGCCGGACACGATCCTGGTGAGCGTGAGCCGCGGCAAGCGGGGCCTCGTGATCGATGCGCCAGCGGACCTGACCGTCGGCGTGGCCCGCGAGGAGTAACGGGTACGGAGATGCCGTGGTGCGGGAGGTCGAGACCGACTTCGCAGCCGGGCCCTCGGAGCTCCAGGCGCATGCCTCAGCCGCGAGGACCGCCCACGCGCTCGATACGCTGCTCGGCAGCTTCGACCATGCCGAGTTGCCAACGTCGAACCGCCGAGGGTACCGTATGGGCATGCCCGAGCTCGCCAGGATCTGGACCCGCGAAGAGGTGCTCGCGCTGCCCGACGACGGCAACCGCTACGAGCTGGTCGACGGCGAGCTCCTGGTGAGCCCGAGCCCGCGCGCGCTCCATCAGCTGGCGGTGAGCGCCATCTACGATCGGGTCAAGGCCTACGTCCGGGCCAACCGGCTCGATACCGTCCTCTTCTCGCCGGCGGACCTCGATCTCCGGTCCGGCCAGCTGCTCCAGCCCGACCTCTTCGTGCTCGCCACCGAGCCCGGCCGCCCCTTCCGGGAATGGGCCGAGGCCGGCATCCCGCGGCTGGTGGTCGAAGTCCTCTCGCCGTCGACCGCCCGCTTCGACCGGATCACCAAACGGCGGCGGTATCAGCGGTCCGGAATCCCGGCCTATTGGATCGTCGACCTGGACGCCCGGCTGGTGGAGGTGTGGCAGCCGGAGAGCGAGTCGCCGCTCCTGGTCGACGAGGTGCTGACCCGGCAGCCGGACGAAACGGTGCCGGCGCTCCGGATCGACCTCCCGGCCTGCTTTCAGGAGATCTGGGGAGAGCCCCCGAGCCCCGAGTAGCCCGGTGGCAAGCAGGAGATCTACCCGCGCGCGAGCCGCTCGAACCGCGAGAATGGGCTACTCTCCCATCAGGACGAGCTCTTGGACAAGGGCGTCGCCTCCATCAGTATGGCCCAACGGCGCCGATCTCGATCCCGACGGTTTCCACGCCACCGTGCGAAGGGACGCGGCTGGCGCTCCTGGTCCGTGGGCGAGTCGTCTCGTTGTTTGCGTCGGGCAGGATGGTCTGGCCGCCCCGATATGATCTTTTTCCACACGGCCCCTCCGCCGGAGGCGCAGAGACGACCTTGCAGGCGTGAGAGCGGAAGGACAAACTGTCCCGAATGCCTGGGAGCGACAGCTCCGGCGATCGTGTCGAGTCTGCAATAGAAGGGTACCTGTGCTCGGGGGCGCCGATGATACCTTATCGACTAGAGCTCTATGGCCCGGGCTTGCGGGGTGCGCGGGTCAGTGCTGCCTTGCTCCGCGACTTGATGGACATCCTAACTGACGCGGCGCGTGGTGCGCTGAGGCTTCGTGTTGAGGGCCGCAGTACAGCGCGTGGTACGCCGCCCCAGTGGCTCGCCTTGGCCGCCGATTTCGACCTCGTCGCCGTGGAGGCCGGTTCGACGGCTTTCATCTTGGAAGCGCCAGCGCTCGGCGAGGTGCCAGGCGCTCCACTCGCGCAGGAGGACCTATTCCAGTCGTTGGACACCAGCGTCGGATGCCTGACCCTCGTCGCCGAGAGTCTCAACGATGCGGCCACGGGAGTCGCGGATAGTGACCTATACGACAACGCCTTGCTCGACCGTTTCGAGGGCCTCTCGCGAGTATTTGCCCGCGGGGTCGAGCGGGTCGAACTCAGGAACGGCCGCGAGGGCGGCCAGGCTGTGATCGTGGAGCCCGATCGCCTTGAGGTCTTGAAAGCCCTTCGTCGGAGCACGCCAAGCGAGCAGCGCGTCCGGGTGGCAGGCTGGCTCGACCAGATCCGTCATAGCGATCGGATGTTCACCCTGAAGCTGCAATCAGGGCACGTCCTACGAGGATTCGCCGATGGTGTTGAGCCGGCGACGCTCGCTGGCCTGTGGGGACGCAAGGCGCTGGTAAGCGGCACCGCGGTCTTTCGGCCATCTGGGCGGGTTCTGCGCCTGGAGGCGGACAATGTCGAACCGGCAGGCGAAGACTTTGCCCTTTGGTCCGCCGAGCCACGGCCGGTGTTCGACGGCCCGTCCCCACCCCTACGCCAAGCTCAAGGGGCGCGTACGGGTATCAACGCGGTGGTCGGTCGCTGGCCCGGGGATGAGTCAGACGAGCAAGTCGCTGCGGCGCTCGAGAGCTCTCGTGATTCCTCCCGATCACGCGTTGTTGGCACTGGACACCAACGTACTGATCCACACGATTCGTGACAACGCCATTGGTCGGCGAATCGGTACGGCGCTCCGACTTGGGGAGCGCAGCGAGCGGCCGCTGATTTCGATCGTGACCGTCGGTGAGACGTTGGCTCTTGCCCGCCGCCTCGGATGGGGAACGCAGAAGACCTCCACCTTGCGTGATCTGCTGACGAATCTGGTTGTCGTCGACGTATCGCATGCCGGAGTTGTTGATCGTTACGCGGAGCTTACTGCGTGGTGTCAGAGCAACGGCCGAAGCCTCGACGACAACGATCGGTGGATCGCAGCAACAGCGAGTGTCGCCGATGCGTGGCTGATCACGACGGATCGGGACTTTGATCCGCTCGACCCGAAATTCCTTCGGCACGTCTACTTCGATCCCGGGCGCTGAGCGGGTAGGCCGTCGAGCGACGGCGAAGTTGCCTGCTAATTGGTGTTGCCAAGAGCAAGTTCCCGGAGTCGCTCGAGCTACCTCACCATCGCCCAAGTATCCCGCTCGCTGTAGACGAGCAGGTCCCTCCGCGCGGAAGGCCGACTGCGCATCGTGCCGGTCGGCGTGCTCGATGGCGACCTTCCGCCCCGCGTCTTGGCCCTGCTCGTCGAATGGGCTCCTCTCCATCAGGACGAGCTCCTGGACAATTGGCATCGCCTCCATAGGGACGAGCCACCGTTGCGCATCGCGCCGCTGGAGTAGGTGATGGGATCGTATCCGAGGGTAACTCGCGCCACCGTCGTCGGGCCCAACCAGCTCCGCCTTGCGTTTACCGATGGGTCCGAAGGTACGGTCGACCTCACGCCGTGGATCGCTGGTCGCACCGGCGTATTCTCCGCGTTGCACGATCCTGCCGTCTTTGCGCAGGTCACGGTCGATCCGGACGCCGGGACCGTCGTTTGGCCCAACGGCGCTGATCTCGATCCCGACGTCCTCCACGCGGCCGTGCGAGGGGACGCTGCCGGCGCTCCTGGACCGTGAGCGAGTCGTCTCGCTGTTCTGCGTCGGGCGGGCAGGAACTGCCTTCTTGGTGGGTACACGACTCCAAACCCGGAGATTCCCGGTGTCGGGGGCTCGGGCTGGAGGACGGGGCGGCCGTGATCTGCGGGTGGGGGCCGCGCCGACGCCGGCCCGTTGGTTTCGCCGGGGCTAGTAGGACGGCAGTGTAACGCGGGGAGCTACCGGCTCGACTCGGCCCAGACCGCCCTGAAGAACTGCGGGAGCGCGATCTCCAGCGGCTCCACTTCCGGATCCGGATGCCAGCGCAACGACTGGTCGACGATCGACGGCTTCCCGTCGTCCGGCGTCCAGACCTCGACCAGCCGCGCGTCCAGGTCGACGATCCAGTAGGTGCCGACTCTGGACCGCTGGTAGCGCCGCCGCTTGGTGATCCGATCGTGCCGGGCGGTCGATGGCGACAGGACCTCGGCGGCGAGGATCGGGATGCCGAAGTCGGTCCACTCGACGGGCTCGCGACCGTCGATCAGCGCCCCGACGAACAGGTCGGGCTGCACCAGTTGGTCCGATCGGAGATCGAGGTCGGCGGGGGCGAAGGTCGTGTAGCCCAGGCCGTGGGCGCGCACGTACGGATCGACGAGCCGGAACAGCTCGGTGACGCCGCGCTGATGAGGCCCCCGCGGGCTCGGGGTCACCAGCAGCTCGCCGTCGACCAGCTCGTAGCGATTGCCGTCGTCGGGGAGGGCCAGCACTTCGGCCCGGGACCACGTTCTTGCCAGGTCGGGCATGCCCATACGCTACGCTCGGCGGCCAAGGGTTGGCAAGCAGGGCTCATCCGCCCAAGGTCGCCGGCTTCGGGTCGGCGACGGCAACCAGAAGATCGCGGGCGCCAATCCAACCGCCGCGCCGCTGTAGCCCCTGTCCACACGACGTCACCGCTGGAAGCGCCGAGACGACCGCAGGCTCCCCGGAAGGCATCCCCGGCCGCGGGCGACGATTCCCCGGACCCGCCAGGGTCGTCCCTGAAGCGTCCCTCCGATCCACAGCCGAATCGCACCGACCCACGGCATCAACCGACGCGTCCCCGGGCGCGCCGGCGGTTTCCCCGGCGCCGATGGCGCTCGCTCCGGCCCGCCCGTTCGTCTGGCTCGCCGGCCGAGCCGAGCCTCGGACGGCTCGACCCGTCCCCGGACGTGCCGACCCGGTCGCCTGATCCGCCGCACGAGCGTCCGGCCCGACCGGTTGCTTCCCCGTCCCGCCACGCGCGGCTGCCGGCCTGGCCCTTCGACTCCCCGACCGAAACCCACGATCCTCGGGCCAAACCGGTTCCGCGTTTTCCCGACCGACGCGTTGTCCCGGACCCTCCCGCGCGATCCCCGGCGGCGCCGTCGCGATCGCCGGACCGGCCGAGCCTTCCCCGGATCGAGTCGAGCAGCGCCCGGAGCGACCCGCGCCGACGTCCGCCGGCGTGCCGCTTCCCCGGCGGAATCAGGTGTGAATATCCCGGACCCGCGCCGACTCCCGGACCGGCCACGATCGTTCCCGGAGCGACCGGCGGCGTTCCCGGCGCGCCACCGGTTTGTCTCTCTGTCCCGAATCACGGACGACTTCGAGGGGGTCCACCAAACGTCAACTCGTTGTCAATCAACGCTCGAGCTTCGGGCACATCTGATGCGTCGCGGCGATCGAGACTCGCCGGTCGGGCGACGAGTCCCGGTGCTTCCTCGCTGGATGAGACGACGCCCGACCGTCGCTCTCGGGAAGGCGATTCGAGCGGAAGGGAGTACTGCCATGTTGATCAGCAAGCAGGTTCGATTGCGGCTCGAGAAGGCCGAGCGGGTCCGGGTGTTCTTCGATGCTCACCCCCTCGCCGACCCGGGCGCGGCCCCGCTCCTCGCGCGTCTCGACGCGCTGCTCGAGCGGGCCAAGCAGAACGTCGCCCAGCAGGAGGAAGGACGGGCCCGCGGCCACGCGGGCACCGTCCAGCGCGAAGACCTCCGGCGCTACCTCACCAGCGGGCTCGTCCGGATGATCGCCCGGGTCGGCCGCGCGGCCGCGAGGAGCCACCCCGAGATGGACGGCCGCTTCCAGCTGGTCAGCGGCAACGGCGCGATCATGGTGTTCATGCGCTCGGGCGAGGCGCTGCTCGCGGCGGCCCGGGAGCACGCGGCCGCGCTCGAGGAGTTCGGGGTCGGGCCGGCGCTGGTCGACCAGGCCGAGGAGCTGCTCCGGCAGTACCAGGCGCTCCACACCGAGGGGAACGCACTCGCCCAGAGTCGGACCCAGGCGGTGGCGGAGCTGGAGAGCGCCAGCCGGGAGCTGAGCCGGATCGTCGGCCAGCTCGACGGCTTCAATCGGCACCGCTTCGCGAGTCAGCCGGAGAGCCTCGCGGCCTGGAAGGTGGCCAAAGACCTCCGGGTCCGCTCTCCGAAGCGGGAGAACGGCTCCACGCCCGACGTGGCGGAGCCCCCGCCGCAGGGTGATGCCGTTGGCGACGAGGATCGCGCGGCGGCTTGAGGGGTTCCGAGTGGCCGGATCCCGAGACCCACGCCGCCGCCTTCCCGGCGTGGGACTCGGGGCCGCTCGTTGTGATGGCGAAGGGCGCCGGCTACCGCGGCGCTCGACTTGCCGGCAAGAGCCCGAGGTACAACACGTCCGGATCGATGTCGGCCCCATTGGGCCACACGATGGTCCCGAGCTCGGGATCGACCGCCACCCGGCGGAACGCCTCGGGGTCGGATCGAGTTGCGTCGAACACGGGCCCAACGAGGTAGGGGGCGAGGTCGACCTCGCGGCCGGTCCCGTCGGTGAACTCCAGATGTACTCTGGTGCCATCGGTCGGTCGCACCGCGCGGATCCGGACTGGTCGAGACATGGCTACAGCTAGGACAGGGGGGCGATCCGGGAAAGAGGCTCTGGTCGTTGAAGAACATGACGATCGTGATACCATAGAACTCGCTGATCCGTGGCACACTCGACAGGGCCTGAAGGGGGTTCGCTAAGGTGGCGAGCCCCCTTCGAGCGACCTCACCGAAATGATGCGGCCTGGGACCGTCCTCCTTCCCACCGCGAGTCCTGGAGCCCGCTACTCGAGTCGCCGAAGTGGGACTCTTGAAAGGGCTCATCGGCCTGGCCATACTAGCCAGATGAGATCAGCCTCGATCTCCGAAGCCAAGAGCCGGCTGAGCGCCCTGGTCAAAGCCGTCCAGGGCGGCGAATCGATCACCATCACCGATCGGGGCATCCCCGTTGCCAAGCTGGTGCCCGTGCGTTGCGGCACGACCCGCCGACCACTCACTCGCGGGTGAGGCCCAGCTCCGCCCACAGCCATGCGAGATCGATCGCGGGCCGGCCGGCAGCTCGCTCCCGGGCCAGGCCATTCTCGATCTGCTTCAGCAGCTCGATCACCTTCGGCCGCACGGTCTTGAGCCGAGCCGCGTGGCGTGGCGTCCGCCCGCCGAGTGCCGGGATCGGCTCGTCGACCCAGCTCGCGTAGTGACGCTCCAGGAAGTCGCCAACCACTCGTTGCTCGATCTCGAGGGGAATCTCGGGGGCCTCCCGGACGGGCCCCCGGCGCTGCTGGTCGGCGAGCGCCTGTTCGAGGCTCTGTTCTTCGGCCAACCGGTACCGGACCGAATCCCCGAGCGCGGCCTCGAGCATGGTCCGGCCCCGGGCGGCCCGCTCGGCCGATTGGACCTCCAGAATGAGCCGAGCCCCCTTCAACGAGACCGAGCCAAGCACGCGGGGCATGCTCGTGGTTCGCTCCACCCAAACGAAATGGTCGTCGTCCGAGTCCAGGTCGGGGTGCCGGCCGAGGGTCGTCCGGACCCGTTCCGAATCGCGGACGTCGAAGAACAGGCGGGTGAACCGGAGCTCATCGCCCTCGGCGGTGACCACTCTCGGCATCGGCGCGGCGAAGACCAGCTCGAGCCAGAGGTGATGGAGCACGAGCCCGAGCGTCTTGTCGAAGGTGCCCTGGAGCGCGCGGCCGCGGGCCCGCCGCGCGAAGGCCTTCTGGCGGCGCACCATCTCGTCGCGGGCGACGACCGCCGCTTGTCGCGGGAACACATATGGGTGCCCCTCCAACACGAGACGGCCCGCGGGCCCTTCGACGACCCGCACGGCGAGCACGTCCCAGCGGCCCAGCTGGTGAGTCGCGGAGCGCTCGGACACCTCGAGTCGCTCACCCGACAGCATGTCGACCAGGCTCAAGCCCTGGTCGAGCCGGACCTCCACCACCTCGACGAGGCGAAGCGAGCTGCCGGCCATGCGCTCGATCCAGGTGCGCTCGCCGCCCGAGAGATCGCTGGAGCGGGTCCGGAGCAGCCGCGCGGCCACCGTGAGGTCTTGCCCCTCCGGCAGCTCGAAGTCGAAGACCAGCCAGTTGAGGAAGGCGACGAGGAGTGACTGGTCTTCGGCGAGGCTCTCGACCAGCTCCGGGGGCAACCGCTCCAGCCAGTCCGACCAGAACTCTTCCTCGGCGAGGAGCCGATCTTCGGCGAGCTCGGGCCGGCGGGCCAGCTTCAAGAGCCTCTCGAACGCGCTGGTTCGCTCAGCCGGGGTGTAGGCGAGCGTTGGGCCAGTCCCGCGGCCTTCGCAGCAGCGCTTGTACTTGCGGCCGGAGCCGCAGGGGCAGGGGTCGTTCCGGCCGGGTGCGGGCATGGCGAGAACTTGGGGGGACGAGGGTCGGAGGGCAAACTGACTCCGGCGCCGGCCGCGAGGCGACGGCGGAGGCGCGACCGAAGACCTGAGTCTCCGACCAGGGTGCAGTCGGGGACGGAGCCAACCTGAGACGAGGGGTATCCGTGAACGTCACGTTCACGGATACCACCCCGTCAACCGGAGAACGACGGAGCCTCTCTGGCCCTCAGGCGTCCCGGGCATCGCTCCGATCGGCCTCTCGGCATACCCGAGTTGGACTCGCGTTCGAGCGGTCTCGTCCGCAGCTCATCGAGGGAGCTCGCCGCGGCGGCGAGCTGTGCCGCCGTCGAAGCTGTAGGTGACGAGCCCGTTCGGGGTCACGAAGTTGTCCGTGTCGACGAAGAGCAGGAACAGCCCTCCCGAACAGCCCATGCCTAAGTTCGGGTACTCCATCGAGCCGAACTTGTTGGAGACCAGCACGTCCGCCGTCAGGCCGATCCCGAAGGTCGACCCGCTCCCGAACGGGATCCAGTCGTAAGCCGTCGCCGTGGTCACCCAGACCACGCCGTCGATCGTCACCTCGATCGTGATCACGCCGGTCTTGAGCGGCACCATCGATCCGCCCGCGGTCATCGTGGCGGCGCTGGGATCCGAGACGCCCCAGCTGACCGGCCGATTCACCTCGGTGCCGTCCGACAGCTTCGCCGTGGCGGTGTACTGGTAGTTGTCGCCGACCTTGACTCGGAACTTGCCGGAGATGGTCACCGACGCCACCGGGGCGAGCACCGTCACCAGCGCGCTGCCCGACTTGCCCTCGCTGGTGGCCGTGATCGTCACCGGCCCGCCGGCGGCGACACCCGTCACGGTCCCGCCGGCCGAGACCGACGCGACGCTCGCATTGCTCGAGCTCCAGCTGATGGTCCGCCCGGTGAGGGGATTCCCCGTGGCGTCCTTGGGCGTCGCCGCGTTCGTGGTGTCAGAGGTCCGGCAACACGTTGCGGGAGGGGTGTGACACTGCCGTTCGAGCGGAAGCGCGCCGTTCGTTTCCTTTCTCCTCACTTAACCGACTGGCGAGCTGGATCCTGGCAGGGCGCGTCCGTCATTGCGGCGAGGCGCCGGAGACCGTAAGGTGCCAATTCCCTTTGGCTGGTCGACCCGTGACTGGCGGAGAGCGACGCCGCCGAGCTGTCACTCCCCCCACGCATCTTTGCCGCCATGAATGCGAAGCTCCATCGCTGGGTCGACCTCCTCGCCGCGCTCTTGAGGCGCCGCTTCCCGATCGGGTTCCAGACCCTGATCGACGAGGTTCCCGCCTACGGCAACGGCAAGCAGTCGCCGGCGGCCCGCCGCAGGATGTTCGAGCGCGACAAGAAGGAGCTTCGTGCGTTCGGCATCCCGGTCGAGACCCGTGACCTGGGCGAAGGCGAGCTGGGCTACGTGCTGAGCCCCGCGAGCTTCTATCTGCCCTATCTCCACCTCCTTCGCGACGGCCGGAAGACCTCGCCGCGGAGCCGCGATCGCTTCGGCTATCGGAGCCTGCCGAGCCTGACCTTCGAGCCCGACGAGCTGATGGCCGTGGCCCGCGCCGCACGGCGGGTCGAGACGCTCGGCGTGCCCCGCC
The DNA here is from genome assembly GCA_050184075.1 of Gemmatimonadales bacterium. Classification (GTDB taxonomy): domain Bacteria; phylum Gemmatimonadota; class Gemmatimonadetes; order Gemmatimonadales; family GWC2-71-9; genus SHZU01. Next base: position 13,969 of record JBFXAS010000016.1, on the reverse strand, counting down.
TGACCGACGACGCCCGCTCGGCGCTCCGGAAGCTCGGCCACGACCTGCCCGAGGCGCTCGAGGAGCCCGACGACGGCGTCCGTCGCCTCCACCGGGGCCCGACGGTCGACGAGGCGGTGTTCGAGGCGCTCTCGGGCGCGTTGGTGGCTCGGAAGCGGGTGACCTTCTCCTACCGCTCGATGGACCGCGACGAGACGGCCACCCGAACGGTCGAGCCCTACGGCCTCTTCTACCTCGGCCACCACTGGTACCTGGCCGGCACCGCGCCCGCTGAGAGCCTGGTCAAGAACTATCGCCTGAGCCGGATCGACTCCGTCCTCGTCAACACCGAGCAGCCGGAGACGCCGGACTACGAGATCCCGAAGCGGTTCGCGCTGGCCGAGCATGCCAGGTCCCGGCAGAGTTGGGAGTTGGGCACGGGCGATGTGGTGGAGGTGACCGTGCGGGTAGCCCGCCAGACTGGTGCTGCCCTCGCGGCGAGCCGGCTCGGCAGCGAGGTCGACGGCGATCCGTCGCTCCGGCGCTTCTCAGTCCGTCGGGTCGATCCCTTCGTCCGCTGGCTGATGGGCTCGGCTGGAGACGTGGTGCCGGTCGAGCCTCAGGAGGTCGTGGACCGCTATCGCATGATGGTGAGAGAGACGGCACAGCGTTACGCGGAGGTCGCCTCGTGAGCGCCGCCGCCGCGGCACAGCTCCGCCGGATCCTGGCGCTGATCCCGGAGTGCGCCGACGATCGCCCGCACGCGATCGCCGACGTGGCGCGGCGGGCGGGCACCGATCCTCTGACCCTCTTCAAGGACGTGCGCGCCTTGTCGGACCGGTTCGACGATCCCGGTGGCTTCGTCGAGGCGGTGCAGATCTTCCTCGAGCCCGAGCGGCTCAGGGTGCGGTCGGATCACTTCCTCCGCCCGATGCGCCTGACCGCGGCGGAGCTGGCGGCGCTCGATCTCGGGATCGCGCTGCTCACCGCGGAGACCCCGCTCGAGGAGCGGCCCGTGCTCGCGGGCGCGCGGGAGCGGCTCGAGGCGGCGATCGCGAAGCTCCCGGGGCAGGAGACCACGGAAGGCCTCCACCACGCGGACGTTCCGGCCGACGATCCGGCGGCCCTGGCCGAGCTGCGGCGCGGCTATCGCGAGTCACGCAAGCTGCGACTCCGCTATCGGAAAGCCGCCAGCGAAGCGACCGTGCGGGTCGTGAGCCCGCTCGCGATCCTCTTCGCCTCGGGCCAGTGGTATCTGGTGGCGGCGGACGATTCGGTCGAGGGACTGCGGATCTTCCGGGTGGATCGGGTCGAGTCGCTCGAGGTGCTGGAGGAGCGCTTCCGGGCGCCGGAGACGCTTGCGATCGACGAGCTGTTCAGTGACGGTCGGGCGTTCGCGTCGCCGGACACCGTGGAGCGGGTCAGGATCCGGTTCGGGCCGCGGGTGGCGCGTTGGATCGCCGAGCGGGACGAGCAACCGGTTGCGGAGGATGGAAGCTATGAGCAGGAGCTGCCGCTTGCGGATCTGGACTGGGTGACGCGCTACGTGCTGCAGTATGGGGCGGAGGCGGAGGTGATCTCGCCGCCCCAGGCGAGAATGGCGGTGATCGAAGCGCTGGACGCGATGGGCAGATGAGCAGACTCGCCCTGTCAGCGCGATTGGGCTCGCCGAAGCTCGGTCCTGACTGCCCGTCGAATCAGCTTCTCGAGAGGCTCCCGGTCCATGGCGCTGCGAAGGGCCTGGTTCATCAACGTCTGGTAGTTCCCGCCGCCCGCCTCATGGACCTGGGCCCGGAACCAATCGAGCACGTCGGAGTCGATCCGGATGGTGATCTTGGTCTTGCCTGGTGGGGTAGGCACGATCGCCCCCCGCTTACCCTTGCTGAAATCGTATTCTCGCGTCATCAGAGCTCCGCATACTGGCGTCGTTCTCGTGGCCCAGCAGGACGGGCCGAGATGATTCGGATCCGAGCGGCGCGGAGCACCCATACGACTACCAACAGCCGCTGGATCGTATCGCGCCCGATCGTGACCGACCGATCCTCGTCGTGGTCGACGTCAGGCCGAGTCACCGCCAGGGGATCTTCGAGAACCGCGACAGCGTCTGCGAAATCGACGCCATGCTTCCGACGATTCGCCGCGGCCTTGTCCGGATCCCACTCGTACCCAAAGACCAATGTATGTACCGATGTACAGCGTGCAAGAGGCGGGGCTGGTAGACGGGCCAAGCTGCAGTTGTTTGCCGGTGACGGTCTAACCACTTTCGCTGCGTGCTACGACCCATGTAACGCACCAACGGCCGGTGCGGGGGGCGCTCATGGCTGAGCTCGTCCTCCGAGTCGTTCCATCCCCGGCTCGGCTCCTCCACGAGGCCGCAGACGGCGAGCACGGCTTCCGGCTCGATCACGCCTATCTGCTCCTTCGCCAGGGAGGGCTGCGGGACGACCTGCTCGCCCTGGCCGGAGGCGCCGGCCACGCCGGCTGGTTCTCGCCCCCCTTCGCCGTGTTCCACGAGCTTCCTGAGCGATTCGGCGCGGCCGATCGCGCGGAGTTGAGTGGCGACGAGCGGGCGGTGCTGATCGAGCGCCTCATGCTCGAGCACGGGGGGGCGGTGTTCGGATGCCTGGAGCGGCCCGCGGAGTTCGTCGACGCGATCGAGACCTTGTTTGGTGAGTTGGCGGCGCTCGACGTCTCGCCCGAGAGACTCGGCGAGGCGGTGGGCCGGGTCGACTATCTCGAGGAGTTCGACCGGGAGCGCAATCGGGCCATCGCCGACGTGTACCGCGCATACGTCGACGCCCGCGGGGAGCGGCTCGACGGCCGTGACCGGCTGGTGGACGTCGCCCGAGTCGTCGCGACGGACCCGGAGGCCTTCGGCCGTGCGCTGGGTGGTCGCCGCGAGCTTCGGATTCTGGGCCTGACGGATCTGAGGGGAGGGTGGGGGACGCTGCTTGACACGCTGGCGTCGTCGCCCGCCCTGGATCGGGTGGTGCTCTACGCGCTCGACGAGCACCTCCTGAGCGAAGGGGTGAAGCCCGATCGGGTCTCGTCTGACCCGGCGCAGACGGTGCCCAAGGTCGCGATCCTCCACGCCCCCGACACGGGTCGCGAGCTCGAAGCCGTGGCGGTGCGAGTCCGCGAGCTGATCGACGCCGGAGTGCCACCGGGGAGGATCGCAGTGGTCAGCCGGAAGGCCCGGCCCCACGTGGACCTCGTGCTCGATACCCTGGAGCGGATCGGCGTCCCCGCCACTGGGCGGCGGCGAATCGGCTATCGCGAGATCCCGGTCGTCAAAGGCCTGGTGACTTTGTTCTCGGCCGCGGCCGAGGGGTGGACCCGCCACGGCCTATCCGAGCTGGCGAGGCAACCGTACTTTGGGCGCCGGCTCGACGTTCAGCTGATCGACTTCCTGGGCTACCGGCGGATGATTGCCGGCCTCGGGGCGTGGCGGGCCGCGCTCGATACGCTTGTGGTGGAGGCCAAGGCCCGCGAGAGCAGCGAAGAGAGCGATGACGAGCGCCGCGGCTGGCTTCCGACCTCGGAGCGAGCGCAACGCGCGCTCGAGCGGTTCGAGGAGCTCCTCGCGGTCGCCAGCGAGCTGGACCGTCCCAAGCCGCTGGCGGAGTGGCTCGGCTGGCTCGACCAGTTCCTGGCGGACGACCCCTGGGGGGTCGAGCAGCGGATCCGACGCCTCCCGCCCGGACGCTGGGAGCTAGCCCGAGTCGATCTGGCCGGCTGGAAGGCGTTACGTGCCACCGTGAAAGGCTGGAGGGACGCGCTCGATCGCTGGGGCGGACCGGACGAGTCGCTCGATGCCGAGGCGTTGCTCGAGCGGCTCGGCACGGTGCTCGGCGGAGATGCGGCCCTCTGGACCACGTGTCGGCGCGGCGTCCAGGTGCTCGAGGGCCTCGCGGCCGCGTATCGCCACTTCGACCATCTCCTCCTGGTCGGGCTGGAGGCCGGCACCTTTCCGACCCGGAGGCCTCGTTCTCCCATCCTGCACGAAGAAGACCGCCGGGCGCTCGTCGCGGCCGGCGTGCCACTCGATCTCGAGCCGATTTGGGAAGAGCGGGAAGAGAGCCTGTTCCGCTCGCTGGTGCTCGGGGCCCCTTCGGTGCATCTGAGCCACGCCGTGCTCGATGCCAGCGGGCGCGAGGTGATCGGCTCGGCTTTCCTGGACGACGCGGCGCGGATTCCCGGGGTGGCAGAAACCTCGATCCCGACCTCGCGGGTCCTGAGCCCAGGGTTTCCGCTCTTCGATGACCCGGATCTGGCCACGGCCGCCGCTCTGGCTGCTCGGGCGGAGAGCGAGCGGGAGACGGGCGCGCTGAACCCCTGGAATGGGGCCATCGAAGAGCCGGGGCTTCGAGCCCTGCTCGCCGAACGTTACGGCGAGGACTATCTCTGGAGTCCGACCCAGCTGGAGGGCTACGCGAAGTGTCCGTGGAGCTGGTTCAGCGCGCGGGCGCTCAAGCTCGACAAGCACGAGGACCCAGGGCAGGAGATCGACGCGGCGGTGCGGGGCACGATCTGGCATGCGGCGCTGGAGGGATTCTGGTCAAAGGCGATCGCCAAGCTCGACCGGGACTGTCGCACCGGCGAGAGTCGCTTGCTTCGCGGCACGGATGCGGACTGGGCACTTCCGATGCTAGCCGCGGCGCTTGACCAGGCTTGGGCGACGGCGGAGGGCCCGGGCTGGCTCGGTCATCCGGGGATGCGGGAGGTGACGCGAGCCAGCCTCGCCCGCACGCTCGAGCAGTATCTGACCTGGGAGCTCGAGTACAACGACAAGGCCTTCAAGAACGCCGGAAATGCGCGGAAGATTCTTCGGACGGCCGTCGACGCACACGAGCTCGTGATCGGGGGGATCTCGCTCGATCGCAACGGGGTTCGGTTCCGCTATCGTGGCGTGATCGACAGGGTCGAGGTGGGCGTTGACGAGCGAGTGCCATCCGCCGACTTCGTCGCGGCGGTGGACTACAAGAGCAGCATCTACTCCACTCCGGGCAGCGGCCACAAAGACGCCTGGCTCGATGGTGTCGTGCTCCAGGTCCCCCTCTACGCTCACGCGCTGACGGTTCTGCGAGCGGGATCAAGGGTATCGAGGGTGGAGTACCGGAGCCTTCGGACCCGCGAGACCGCGCACGTGCTCGGCCTGGTGGTAGTCGACCCGCCGAAGGCGAAGGTGCTGAGGGAGGATCCCGAGGCGATGGAGAAGATGGAGCGGGCGTTGAGCGCCGCGGCCCATCACGTGGCCGCGGTGCGCGACGGGAGGTTCCCAGCCAGTCCGGCGCCCTCCTGCAAGTGTCCGCCTTTTTGCGCCGCTTGGGACATCTGCCGAGTGCGTGGCGGCCCGAAGAAGGCGGCCTGGTGATGAGCCCCTTCGTTCCCACGCCGGGCCAGCGGGAGGTGATCCTCTCCAGGGACGAGCACCTGCTCGTGGCCGCCGGCGCTGGCTCCGGGAAGACCGGCACGGTGATCCAGCGGCTGCTCTACCTGCTCGGCGCTCCCGCCGGCGGTGAGACCATCCCGGAGCCGGTTCCGCTCGAGAAGCTGTCCGCCATCACCTTCACGCTTTCGGCTGCGGCGGAGCTCAAGCGCAAGCTTCGAACGGGTCTGGTCGAGGCGGGGAAGCGCGATCTGGCGCACAGTGTCGACACCGCTCGGATCGGCACCATCCATTCCTTCTGTGGCGATGTGTTGCGGGAGTTCGCGCTCCGCCGGGGAACCCTCGCGTTGGAAGTGCTCCAGGAGGGGCCGGCGCGAGCGCTGGCGGAAGAGGCCGCTCGCGATGCGGTGGTCGCGGCGGTCGAGTCCGGCGACGAGGCGGCGGCCGACCTGCTGGTCCGCCATCAGCAGAAGCACGTGCACGCTGCGATGCTCCAGCTCCTCGACCAGGGCGATCGGCTCCGTCGCCTTGCGGCGGCTGAGCTGCCAGATGACGAGACCGTGCTCGTGCGAATCGCGACCACGGCGCTCGGCTTGATCGAGCAGCGTCTCCGAGCGCTCGGTGCCGTCGACTTCGATCGGATGCTCACCTGGACTCGCGATCTGCTGCGGGACGACGACTACGCCAGGCGGACCCTGCAGCGGCGGATCCATACTCTCATCATCGACGAGTTTCAGGACGTGGACCCGGTCCAATGGGAAATCGCTCGGTTGCTCGGCGATCCGGAGTCGGGGCGAGCCGATACCCCGAGGCTCCTGCTGGTAGGTGACCCGAAGCAGAGCATCTACCGCTTCCGGAACGCCGACGTCGCCACCTGGCATGCCGTGGCGCGGATCTTCGCCGGGGGCGCAGGGCGGGTCGTCCCGCTCGACGTCAACTTCCGGAGCACGGCGCCGATTCTCGACTTCGTCGCAGCCACGGTCGGGGTGCTCCTGGACGAGCCGATCGATGCTGCGGCCGGTCGTCAGGACTTCGAGGTCGATTTCGCCCGCCTCGAGCCTGGCACGACAGGGCAGGCCGACGGGCCCGCCGTCGAGCTGATCGCCACGCCCGTCTGCGGCAAGGTGGACGAGGCGCGGGGCTTCGAGGCCGAGGCCATCGCGGAACGGGCCGTGGCGTTGCATGAGGAGGGCGTCGCCTGGAAGGACATGGCCCTCCTCCTGCCGGCCTGGACCGAGGCTGAGCGCTATCAGGAAGCCCTCGGCCGCCGTGGAATCCCGTGCTTCCTGCTGCTCGACGAGGGCTTCTACGAACGACGAGAGGTGATCGACCAGATCCTGGCCCTCGAGGCGGTGCGGGACCCGCGCGACGACCTGGCGTTGATGGGCTTCCTCCGGAGCCCGTTCGTCGGCGTTCGCGACGAGACCCTGCTCGCCTTGGCCCAGTCCGCGCGCCCGTACTGGAATGGGCTGAGCGAAGTCGACTGTCCCGAGCGCGGCCTGCTCGAGCGGGGCAGGGCGCTGCTCGAGCTGGGCGTCCAGCTTCGGGATCGGGTACCGATTGACGAGCTGTTGAGCGAGCTACTGCGCCGGTCGGGGTACTGGGCCCATCTCGCGCTGCTCGGCGAGGCCCGGGCGCTCGCGGTGGCCAATGTCCGCAAGTTTCTCACCGTCGCACGTGAGGCGGCGGACCTGAGCGTCGGAGACTTCCTGCGTGGCATCGCGGCCCAGCGCGATCGCGAGGATCGGGTCGGCTACGCCCGACTCTACGGCGAGACGGACGACGTCGTCACCATCTCCACCGTTCACTCGGCCAAGGGCCTCGAATGGGACGCGGTGTTCTGGTGCGACCTGGTCCGCGACACCAGGGGGCCGCATCCCAAGGTCCTGATTGGTCGCCACGCTATCGCTCTCAAGGATCCGGACTCCGACGCCAAGCCCCAGCACTGGACGGACCTGGAGGAGCAGCTCAAGGCGGAAGACCAGGCGGAGAAGCGCAGACTCTGGTACGTGGCCAGCACCAGAGCGAAGCAGTGGCTGATCGTGTCTCCGTTTCCGGATGGCTGGAGGAAGCACTGCCCATCCCTGGCAATCGCGGATCGTCTTGGCTTGGCAGACGAAGCGACCCTGGAGTATCCTCGCCATGCCGGCGGCACTTGGAGCGCGACGGTCCTGCGAGCCACCACGAAGCTGCCCGAAGTCCCGGAGATCCGGCCGCCGCTCCCGGTGCTCGATCCAGAGGTCCTTCCCAGCCCGGTAGCGGCGGCGACCGTTCCGAGCGGCCGCCCCCTCCATTCGGCCACGGAAGCCCTCGTCCTCTCTCGCTGTGAGATGAAGCACTGGTTCCAGTACGTGATGGGTCTGCGGGAGCCGCCGATGCGTCGCTCCGGCGCCGCGTTCGGAGGCGCTGTCGCGCGCGGGCAGATCGTTCATGATGTCCTCGAGCAGTACCGGATCGAGGCCGAGCTCGGCGAGCTGATCGACGACGCCATCCGGAAATGGGATCCCGATGCGCCCCCGCCGGAGACCTCCTCGGGCGCGACCTACCGGCGTCGGCTTCGGGTCGAGGTCGAGGCGGTCGCGAACAATCCCGAGTACCGGGAAGTGGCAGATCTACCCGGCGCTGAGCGGGAGCTCGCCTTCCTGCACCTCGTGGGCAGGGACCACGGCTGGCAGGGGTCCTTCGACCTGGCCGGTCGAGGCCCGGTCGGATGGTGGCTCCTCGACGTCAAGACCGGCAACGCGGCAGATGCGGATGCCAAGGCCGAGCGCTATGCGCCGCAACGCCAGGTATACGTCCGGGCCGCCGAGGCGATCTCGAGTGAGTCGGTCGAGGAGTTCCGTTTCGTCTTCTCGGAGCGTCAAGCGGGCGTTCGCCACCGGGTCGATGCCGGCGAGCGGGCGGCGCTTCCCGGCGAGTTGGCTCGGCTCGTCTCACGGATGGAGTCGGGACGGTCCGCGCTCACGACCGACCCGAAGGAATGTGAGCACTGCGGCTTCAAGCGGGTCCGCTGGTGTCCCGGGGTCGAGGTCGATGCCACGGCGTCTCGATACTGAGCGGAGCCCGAGGTCCTCGTGGTGGAGCGCGCCGCCCGCTCCCGTGGCGAATGGCGGTCGGCGGCTGGCGGCTACTGGCGGCCCATCCAGATCGACGTCGCGAGCAGTCCGATCATGGTGGCCAGGAGCGATGCCCACCCTGCGAGCAGCCAGCGCCCCTGAGCCGTGAAGCGCCGTTCCACCGTCTCCAGCAGCGTTGCCGCGCGCTCGTCGATTCGGGCCTCGAGCCGCGCGATCTCGGCCCCCAGTCTGGCTTCGAGTCGGGCGAGCTCGGAGCGGAGCTCCGCGATCCGCTGCTCGAGCTTGGCATCGAAGCGGGCGAAGTTGAGCTCGTTGAGCTCCCGGAGGTCGGCGCGGTAGGTGGCGTCCACGGCGTTGAACCAGTCCACCAGCTCGGTGGCGATCTGCTCGCCCAGACGGTCGTAGAAAAGCTTCGACAGCTTGGCCGTCACGGGCATCGGCGGACTCCTGGTGGGTTGGTCCGCCGACAGCTTACAAGGTACGCTCGGCGGCAGCGGTACCGAAAGACCGCGAACGCTCAGCGTTGCTTCGCCCACGGGCCGGGCGCCTGCGTTCCGCGCCGACGTTGCCGCGATCCGGTTACCTCCGCGGACCCGCAGCCCGGCAGGTTCGATCATGCCGAGTTGCCAACGCCGAACGGCCGAGGGTACCGTTTGGGCATGCCCGAGCTGGCCAAGATCTGGACCCGCGAAGAGGTGCTGGCGCTGCCGGACGACGGCAACCGCTACGAGCTGGTCGACGGCGAGCTCCTGGTGAGCCCGACCCCGCGCCCACTCCACCAGCTGGCGGTGAGCGCCTTCTACGATCGGGTCAAAGCCTACGTCCGGGCCAACCGGCTCGGTACGGTGCTCTTCTCACCGGCCGACCTCGACCTCCGGGCTGGCCAACTGCTGCAGCCCGATCTCTTCGTGCTCGCCACCGAGCCCGGCCGCCCGTTCCGGGAATGGACCGAGGCCGGCATCCCGCGCCTGGTTGTCGAGGTCCTCTCGCCGTCGACGGCGCGGTACGACCGGATCACCAAGCGGCGGCGGTATCAGCGGTCCCAAGTCCCGGCCTATTGGATCGTCGACCTGGACGCCCGGCTGGTCGAGGTGTGGAAGCCCATGAGCGAGTCGCCGGTCCTCGTCGATGAGGTGCTGACCTGGCAACCAGACGAGACGGTGCCGGCGCTCCGGATCGACCTCCCGGCCTGCTTTCGGGAAATCTGGGGAGAGGCCCCGAACCCCAGCTAGCCGGTGGCGAGCGGGCCGCCGCGACTGTCGTTCCCGCCTTGACCTGGGTCCCGGGTTCTCCCGGGGCCGCCGTTGACGACGCTCTGATCGCCACCTGATCGGCGGGTGACTCCGGCAATCCAGCTTCCGGGGGTCACTTCGCCCTCGGGGACCGCCATGTTGACCGCCTTCGCCGTGCTCCTTGCCTCGCTTCCGGCTTTCCAGACCCGGGTCATCCACCAGCCGGCCCCGGCGATGACCGCGGCGCAAACCGGCCCGGCCCCCACCGGCGTTCAAGCCGCTGCGACCCCCACCAGTGTCCTTCTCCGCTGGGGTTGCCCCCAGTCGGCCAGTGGCTACGACGTCTTCGAGATCGGGGCCAACGGCGTCCAGTCCAAGCTCAACCCCATGCCGATCGCCGGCCAGTGCATCCAGGACTTGCAGGTCCGGAACCGGCCGCTTCCGGGCGCCTCGCCCGCGACGACCTACTCGCAGTCGTTCACCCACACCCGCCTCGCCGCCGGATCGACCCATACCTACGTGGTCGTCGCCCTCTACCCCGACGGGGCGACCGGCGCCGCCGCCCCCGTCACCGTACAGGTGAGTCTCTTCCCGGCGCCCGCCGGCTTCACCGCGGCGCCGTCCGGCCGCTCGGCGCGGCTCAGCTGGGCTCCGGTTCCTGATGTGAGCGGATACCAGGTGCACCGCATGTTGGCCGGCCAGCCGGCCTTGCAGCAGCTGGCCACCGTCAACGCCGCCGCCACGTCTTGGGTCGATCCGACGATCCTGCCGCCCGGCCAGCACAGCTACGTCGTCCAGGCCGTGAGCGGTTTCCCCGCCGCGGCGGCGAGCCTGACGATGCCGCCCTGGCCCGCGCCCGCCAAGGTCTCACTGGCGGACCTCGGACCCTACCTCACCGTCACCTGGGACCTGGTCGCCGGGGTCACCGCCGGCTACCTGGTCTTTCGGCAGCGTCAGGGCGAAGCGGGCTTCTCCCAGCTGACCCTGTCGCCGGTCAAGCCGCTGCCGCCGCCGTACACCTCCTCCGGCATGTCGCACCAGGACCAGAATCCGATCCTGGGCCAGCCGGTGAGCTACCACGTGCAGGCGGTGGATGGAGACCGGAGCGCGATCGTCTCGACCGTCCCGGGGTCGTTCCGAGCCCTCCAGCTCACCGGCTTCTGCGGCGAAGGGGCGCTGGACTTTCGCTGGGGCGGGACTGGACCGGGAGCGATCGTGAAGGTGCTCCGGGCTGGCGCGCCGAAGGGGCCCTACTATCCGACGACCGAATACCCCGGTGCCTCGGGCCAGTTCGTGAAGGTCGTCGGAAACCCGATCGGCGTGATCCAGTACTACAAGCTGCAGGCGATCTACCCGGGCGGTGTCGTCGAGTCGGTGGTGGTGCCGATCACCATTCCGGTCGACTCGAAGGGCTTCGAGGACTTTCCGATCCGATCCACGACGCCGGTCAAGGACGTGGTGTTGGAGTGGCAGTGCCGCTGATCCGCTTCCATCGCTCGGCGAAGCGCCTGGTTGGCTGAGCGTAGGTCGACCACCAGCGGCGTGGGACGGTTGTCACGCCTGGCTGTAGCTGGCGGCCTCAAATTGAACAGACTTGGCGGAGATAGTTGCACAGTCGGGCCGCTCGCTGGATCGGCCCGGTTGCCCCCCAGGAGTCGCGGGCCGATGCCGTCCTGATGAAGCTGGATCTCGACTCCGACGGGCGAGGTCCAGGTGTACGGGTAAGCTCCCCCGTCAAGGCGACCACGCATAGTTGGACTCTGGGGGTGCGGTGGGCCTCGGCAGAAAGGTGAGCGGCGGCACCCGGCCAAGGCTGTCGTGGGGCCGCTCGGTGTTGTAGGTGACGAGCCAGGCCGCGGTGAGCTCGCGGACTTCCTCCAAGGACGTGAAGAGGTAGGCGTTGAGCACGTCGTCCCGGTAGGTCCGGTTGAAGCGTTCGATGTAGGCGTTCTGCTGGGGCTTGCCCGGCTGGATGTAGAGCAAGGCGATCCCGTGCTGGGCGCACCAGCGCGTGACGGCGATCGAGGTCAGCTCGGGGCCGTTGTCGAGCCGGAGGGCCCGCGGGGCGCCGTGCACCGCGACCAGCTCGTCGAGCAGCGCCAGGCCCGACGACTGGGCAGGGCCATCCCGACCTCGATCGCGAGCCCCTCGCGATTGCCTTCATCGAGGACGTTCAGAGTGCGATAGCGCCGGCCGTCGTACAGGGTATCCGTCATGAAGTCGACGGCCCACGTGTGATTGAGCCGTGCCGGCGCGCCCAGCGGGTGCTGGGGCCGCTTGGGGAGACGACGCCGACGGCGGCGCGGGAGGTTGAGCCGCAGGGCTCGATAGATCCGATGGACGCGTTTGTGGTTCCAGCGATGTCCCAGGACCCGCAGGCGATCGAAACACTTCCAGATGCCCCAGGTGCGGTTGGCCTCGACCACATCCTCCAGGGCCGCGATGATCGGCGGGTCCTCCCGGAGCCGGCGCTGCGGCGGGCGGTAGTAGGCCGCCCGCGCCAGTCGCACCACCCCGCAGGCCCGGCGGACCGACAAGCCGTGGCCCAGCGTGAGCAGGGCGACTGCCTCCCGCTTCGCGGACGGCGTCACCACTATCGGCTCAACCCATCTTTGATCGCGGCGTTCTCGAGCGCCAGCTCCGCGTACATCCGCTTCAACTTGGCGTTCTCCTGCTCGAGCTCCTTCAGACGAGCCAGGTCCTTCACGCTGGCCCCCGCGTACTTCGACTTCCACAGGACGTAGGTCTGGCGGCTGATGCCGTGCTTCCGCACGATCTCCGGCACCGCCACTCCCGCCTCCCCCTCCTTCAGAATCGCCACGATCTGCGACTCCGTGAACCGGGACTTCCGCATCGGTGATGCCTCCCGTCAGGCACCCCCAATAGTCCATTGTGAGTGGTCTACTCGGAAGGGGAGCTTACCCGCATGCGAGCGCATCGACCGTTCAGGCTGAGGGCACTACACGGCGGACCTGCCGCTCACCAAGGCCTTTACCATCGAGCTACTGATCTAGGGGATCGTCAGGTCCGTCACCTTGAGCCGCCGGCTGTCGAGCCTGACTTCATCGACGATCATGTCGCTCTCGAAATCGAAGTCGCTGACGTAGGTATCTCCGATGGTGAAGCGGGTGTCGGCGGGCAACGGGACGGCCAGATCGTGCTGCACCGTGCTCGTGAGCAATGGTCCGTTGTTCGTGAGATCCCGCAGCCAAAAGGTGACCGTCCCGTTGGGGTCGAAGGCGAAGGCCAAGTAGTAGTCGATGCCCGCGCTCAGGATGAAACCGGAGTTGGCCCGCCAGCCTGGAAGCGCCGATCCAACCCCTCCGACGACCAGCTCCCGGATCCTCGACCCACGGTCTGGATGCAGGCGAACCTGGAGGTTCCAAGGGGTATCGTTGGCGTTTCCGAACCCGAGAATGATCTTGCCAAAGGCACCCGAAAGCGTCCGGAAGTGGACGAGCATCTCGGCCGAGAAGAACTGGGTGACGGACGAGTTGGAGATGAACCGACCGCCCATGAGGCTTGCGCCACCGGTGTTGGCGGAGCCGGCGACTGTCGCGGGAAACGCCGATGCGGGACCGCTGGCTGGTGGCACCGCTATCTGCGCGGGTGTCGGTGAGCCCGCCGTGGAGAGCGGATAGCTCCCCAGAGCATCAGCGAGGAAGCTGGCACCTTCAAAACGCCAATTCGCGACGGCCGCGCCCGCCGGGCTCACGGAGAGCGTCACGGAGACCGACGCGGGGCTGTTCGCGACCGGTGCCTGCACCGGGACGGTCGCGACATAGAGACCGGGTGCCAGGGCGCTCGCGCTCGCGGTGGACTGCAGCGTGAGGGTTGCCGGCGCCGTCGTTCCGCCGAGGGCCGCGGTGAGCCAGCCGCTGGCTCCGGCCCCGTAACTGATCGTGCCGACGGTGAGGTCGCTCAGCACCCCGGTGCCGCTGTTCGTGACCGTGACGGTCTTGGACACGGGGGTCGGGTCGCCGACGCTCACCCAGATCGTTCGACTGGCCGGGGTGAGGGCGATCACCGGGTTGCCGGACAGGGTCATCGTCACCGTCACCGACTGCGGGCTGTTGACCGCGCTCGCGGACTGGATCGGGACCGTGGCGGTGTAGGTGCCAGCGGTCAGCCCGACGATCGTGGGTTGCAGGGTGAGGGTCGCCGGCGCCGTCCCTCCGCTCAGGGTCGCGCCGAGCCAGCCGGCGGGCCCGGCGCCGTAGCTGATGTTGCCGACGGTCAGGCCGGAGAGCGACCCGGTCCCGCCATTCGTGACGCTGACCGTCTGGGCCGCC
>JBFXAS010000015.1:0-37214 GCA_050184075.1 Gemmatimonadales bacterium | reverse complement strand
GTGCTTGGTGTGACAGGAGACGCAGCGATCCTGGGTCACCGAGGTGCCCACGGGGACGAACTTGCGATTGGTCGAGCTGCACTTCGTGCACTGCCACTCGGACGTCACGTGGGGCGGCCGGGGTTTGACGTCGATCATCCGATCCTCCGAGGGTCGGGGTGCTGCGGCTTGCGCGGGAAAGATGTCACCGTCGGCTCGCCCGCCCAACCGGCCCGGCTCAGCTCCGGCCGGCCTTGCTCCGCGTCAGGATCTGGAGGGCCCGCTTGATCAGCGCGGCGACGTCGTCGGTCTGGCCGGCGCCGAGGGCCTCCCGGACCGCATCGTCGGCCTGGGCCGGCTGGTAGCCCAATCCCGCGAGCGCCCGGGTCGCCTCCTCGGCGGCCGAGCCGCGCGAGGCGACCCCCGGCTCGAGGGCCAGGTCGCCGAAGCGATCGCCGAGCTCCAGGGCGAGCCGCTCCGCCTTCTTCCGGCCGATGCCCGGGACCGTGGCCAGCGCCGCGATGTCCTTGCCCTGAATCGCCCGCACGGTGCGGTCGGGGCCGAGGGTGGAGAGCAGGGCCAGCGCGAGCCGCGGCCCGAAGCCGCTCGCGGTCAGCAGCCGCTGGAAGATCTCCCGCTCGGCGGTCCGGTCGAAACCGTAGAGCGTCCACGCGTCCTCCCGAACCACCAGCTCGGTGTAGAGCGCGCAGCGGCTGCCGATCGCGGGCAGCCGCTCCATCACCCCGAGCGGGAGCACCAGCTCGTAGCCGACCCCGCCGCTGGTGTCGACCAGAACGGTGTCGCCGGACCGGGAGGTGAGGGTCCCGCTCACCCGGGCGATCATCGGGGGGCGAGCCGCGCCCGGCGCGGTCCGGTGGTGAGCAGCAGGTGGGTCAGCGCCACCGCCACGCCGTCGGAGGCGTCGGCCGGTGTCGGGGCAACGGCGAGGTTGAGCAGCTTGGCCACCATGAACCCCACTTGTGGCTTGAGCGCGGCGCCCCGCCCCGCGATCGCCTTCTTGATCCGGGCCGGAGAGTACTCGTACACCGGAACGCCGGCCAACTCGCCCCCGAGGAGGATCACCCCCCTGGCGTGGCCGAGCACCGCGGTGGTGCGGACGTTTCGGGCGTAGAAGATGCCCTCGACGGCGAGGACGTCGGGCCGATGCCGCTCGAAGAGCTCACCCAGTCCCTCGTGAATCACCCGCAACCTGACCGGAAGGTCGGCGCGGGGCGCCGCGCGGATCACCCCGCACTCCAGCAGCCGAATCCGCCGATCGGCGCCGTCCGCCGCGACGACGCCGTAGCCCACCGTGGCCGAGCCAGGATCGATCCCGAGGACCTTCATGGGGGAGGCGTCAGGCCTCCGACTGCGCCAGCGCGTCCGCGTCGATGTCGAAGTTCGAGAACACCTTGGAGACGTCGTCCAGCTCTTCCAGCATCTCCACCAGCTTGATCAGCTTCTCGGCATCGGCCCCTTCCACCTTGACCGTGTTCTGCGGCACCATGGCGAGCTCGGCGGACTCGATCGCGAAGCCCGCGCTCTTCAGGCCGTCCTGCACGGCGTGGAAGTCATTGGGCGCGGTGGTCACGACGTAGACGTCGCCCTCGCGCGTGAAGTCCTCGGCGCCCGCCTCCAGCGCGGCCTCGAGGGTGGCGTCTTCGGGCGACTTCGCCGCGTCCAGAGTGACCTGCCCCTTGCGATCGAACATCCAGGCCACCGAGTTGGAGGCGCCCAGATTGCCGCCGTTCCGACTGAAGGCGTGGCGAACCTCGGCGACGGTCCGGTTGGGGTTGTCCGTCGTGGCCTCGATGAAGATCGCCGCGCCGCCGGGCCCGTAGCCCTCGTAGGTCAGCTCCTCGTAGGATGCGCCTTCCAGCTCGCCGGTGCCCTTCTTGATGGCCCGGTCGATGTTGTCGTTGGGCATGTTGACTGCCCGCGCCGCGTCGATGGCGGTCCGGAGGCGCGGGTTGCCGGCTGGGTCGCCGCCGCCGGCCTTGGCCGCCACCATGATCTCCCGGATGCACTTGGCCCAGACGGCCGACCGGCGCGAATCGGTCACCGCCTTCTTGCGCTTGATCTGTTTCCACTTGCTGTGGCCGGCCATAGGCGATGCCCCTCCGTATCTCGGTGAGAAACTAAGCCCGTCGGGAAGGAGGGAGCCAGCCGACGGCGCTCAGCGGGTCTGGCGCGGACGGCGGCTCAGGTTGGCCGGACCGAGCCAGGCGACGATCCCAAGGGCAACCGCCCAGTTGGCGATCAGTCCCAGGCCCCGCTGCTCCCGCCAGGCCAGCTCCGGGTCGCCCACGAACACCGGAGACAGGACCTGATGCCACAGGTTGGTCCCCAGGTGATAGGCCACGGCCACCACCAGGCTCCCGCTGCTCGAGTTGTAGAGGGCGGTGGCGATCACCGAGGTCGCCGAGACCCCGATGAAGTAGAGGCCGATGGCCGTCGGGCCAGGCGCGACCTCGGGCGGGAGCGCCGCCCCGGGTACCCAGAACATCGGCAGATGCCAGAAGGTCCAGGCGACGGCGACCAGGAGACTGCTGACGAGCGCCGAGTGCCTCGCCTGCAGAGTGGGCAGCAGCATGCCGCGCCAACCCGCCTCCTCCGCGAGGGGACCGAAGGGCAGGGCGAACGCCACCCGACCGAGCAGCGCGGCCAGGGTGAGCCGCTCCCAGGCAAGCGGGCCGCCGCCCGCGCCCGCCGTCCGGGTCGCAGCCTGGGTCAGGAGGAAGACCACGATCGGAACCGTGAGCCCGAGCACGACGAGCCCGATCGGCCGCCAGCGGAGGAAGCGGCGGAGCAGAGCCACGACGCCCTCCCGCCCCTCGGTGACCGCCGCGACGATGAGGGCCGCGCCGGTCGGACCGTAGCTGCCGACCAGGGCGCCCAGCAGCAGGGGGACGGTGATGGTCGGAGCGGGCTGGCTCAGGAACACCCGAACCGTGGGGATCCAGATCGCCCAGCTGAGCAGGTAGGCCAGCCCCGTGAAGCAGAGCGCGGGGTGGCGGTCGATCAGGCGGCGAGGCACGAGTCATCCGTTGCAGGTGAAATCAAGCGATGATATCTTGCAATTGATGAGTGCGCCAGTCCTCCCGGCCCCGGCGGCCGATGCCGTCCTCACCAAGGCCGTGCTCCGCGCCGCGGAGCGCCTCGGCCTTCGGAATCGGGAGCTGGCGCTGATCCTCGGCGCCAGCGAGTCCTCGATCTCCCGGCTCGGCCGCCAGCGGCGGATTCAGCCGGACAGCAAGGAGGGCGAGCTGGCCCTGCTGTTCCTCCGCCTCTACCGCAGTCTCGACGCGCTCTCCGGTGGCACCGACGCGAGCGCCCGATCCTGGCTCACGGCTCCCAACCATCACCTGGGCGGGGTGCCTGCCGAGCTGATCAGGCGGGCGGAAGGACTGGTCGATGTCGTCCAGTATCTGGACGCGATGCGCGGGAAGCTCTGAGATCCGGCCGCTCGCCCTCATCGCCCATCGGGCGGTGGAGGCGCAGCATCAGATCGCCACCCGGAAGCTGGTCGACAGCGACGCCGAGCAGCAGGTGCTCGAGGAGCTGATCGAGGGCGCCAAGCCGCCGCCGCGGGCGCCCGCCAAGCTCCACTATCTCCTCTTCACGCCCTTCCGCTACCCGCCGCTTCGCCATGGGTCCCGCTTTGGCGCCCGGCACGAGCGGGGCATCTGGTACGGCGCCGAGCGGTTGGAGGTGGTCTTCGCGGAGGTCGCGTACTACCGGCTGCTCTTCCTCGAGGGCAGCCGGGCCGAGCTCGGGACGCTGAGCATCGAGCTCTCCAGCTTCCGAGCCCGGGTCGCGGCGGAGCGGGGCATCGACCTCGTTCGACCGCCGTTCGACGCGTTCGAGGCTCGGATCTCCTCGCCAACGGACTACCGGGTCAGCCAGGCGCTCGGCCGAGCGATGCGGGAGGCCGGCGTCGAGCTCTGCCGCTATCGCTCCGCCCGTGATCCCGCGGGCGGGTCGGCGGTGGCGGTCTTCTCCCCCGCGGCCTTTGCGGAGCGGCGCCCCCGTGCGGTCGTCACCTGGTGGTGCAACGCCACCCGGAGCGGAGTGGAGTTTCGGCGCCGCGACTACTTCCATCCGACCGGCCTTCGCTTTCGACGCGAGGATTTTCTGGTCGGAGGCGTTCTGCCGGCCCCGGCGCCCTAGCCCCGGCCGCTGCTGCTCCGGTGCGGCGAGCTCGACCAGGAGGTTGGCCCCGTGCGACCGGATGCTCGGGCCGGGGCTCCCGCGCCTCCGAGATCGGCCGCGGCGATCCGCTCACCTTCGCGCTCGCCGCGGTCGGCTTCGTCGTGGTGGCCTGGGTGGGCAGCTATCTCCCCGCCCGCCGCGCGAGCACCGTCGATCCGCTGATCGCGCTCCGCAGCGATTGACCGGTGCGCGTCCCGGGATGGTAGATTCGGTCATCGGTCACGCCAGTCTCGGGAGGCACCATGCGACGCGCCTCGACGGCACTCCTCCTCGGAACCGCGGTATTCGGCGGCGAGCTCACCGCCCAGCAGGAGACCTTCGCCGAGCGAGCGAAGCGGATGTCGGCAGCCGCCGAGTCGCGCGGCCTGGCGGAGCCGTATCGCGGGATCATGACCACGTCGGGGCCGATCTCGGGCCTCTTCCCGGTTCGCTCCACGGGTGTCTCCACGGCCCCCGTGCAGGAGGCGGCGGCCGCCTTCCTCGCCTCCCTCTCGCCGGTCGAGCGATCCCGGACGCTCTTCTCGGAGAACGACGACGAGTGGCGCAAGTGGATGAATCAGCACTTCTACGTCCGGCAAGGCATGGGCTTCAACGACATGACCGGGCGCCAGCGCGAGGCGGCGCTCGCGCTGATGGGCGCGTCGCTGAGCGCCAAGGGCCTCGAGCTGAGCCGCGACATCATGCGGCTCAATCACACCCTCGGCGAGCTCAACAACGACAACTTCGAAGAGTACGGCGAGTGGCTCTACTGGATCACCGTGATGGGCGAGCCGTCCGAGACCGAGCCCTGGGGCTGGCAGCTCGACGGGCACCACCTGATCGTCAACTACTTCGTGCTCGGTGACCAGGTCGTGATGACGCCGCTTTTCGTGGGCTCCGAGCCGGTGATCGCGACGGGTGGCAAGTACCGGGGGACGGCCATTCTCCAGGAGGAGCAGCGGGCCGGCCTCGCGTTCATGCGCTCACTCGACGACGCCGCTCGCCGTGCGGCCACCATCGAGGTGTCCAAGACCGGCAACAACAACCTGACCGAGGCGTTCCGGGACAACGTCACCCTCGACTACGCCGGCGTCGCGGGCAAGCGCCTGCCACCCGACCAGCGGGAGCGGCTCCTCCGCCTGATCGCGCTCTTCGTCGACAACCTCCGCGAAGGACACGCCCGCGTGAAGATGGAGGAAGTGCGAGAGCATCTCGACGAGACCCACTTCGCCTGGATCGGCGGCACTGACGACGAGGCCGTCTTCTACTACCGGATTCACAGCCCGGTGATCCTGATCGAATTCGACCACCAGCGGCCGGCCAACCTGCGCCACCTCTACGGTACCAACCCGGTTCGGCAGCACATCCACGCCGTAGTCCGGACGCCCAACGGGAACGACTACGGCAAGGACCTGCTCCGCCAGCACTACGAGTCGCATCCGCACCCGCACTGAGCCGAGGGACGGCGGCTCCGCGTTTCGAACCGAAACCCCCTTGGCGAGCGGATCGTACGGCCTGACCCATCCAGCCAGGGCCGATCCGTGTCGAACCTCTTCGCCGACATTCGTGTTGCCCTCCGCTCACTCCGCCGGAGTCCCGGCCTGGTGCTGGTGGCGACGCTCTCGCTGAGTCTCGGCATCGCGATCAACATCACGATCATCACCGCGCTCCAGGTCCTCATCCTGGAGCCGCTGCCGTACGACGAGCCGGAGCGGTTGGTCAAGGTCTGGTCCACCAATCCGGCGCGCGGCTGGGACCAGACCAGCGTCTCGATCGCGGACTATGCCGACTGGGCCGATCAGGTGACGACCCTCCGCCTGGCGGCGGCCGGAGGCGGCGACTACAACCTCGCCGACGCCGATCGCCCCGAGCGGGTCGGCGGCCTCCGGGTGACGGCCAACTACTTCGACCTGCTCGGGGTGGCGCCGCTCCTGGGCCGCGGGTTCCGCGCTGAGGAAGAGACGCCGGGGCAGGGGCGGGTCGCGCTGCTCGGTCATGGGCTGTGGACTCGGCGCTTCGGCGGGGACTCGTCGGTGATCGGGCGGAGCCTCCGACTCGACGGGGTGCCCCACACGGTGGTCGGGGTGCTTCCCGCGGCGCTCGACCTCGGCGGCGGCAACGACGTCTACACCCCGCTTGCCGTCGACCGTGGCCTGCCGCGTCGGAATCGCGGGTTCGAGGTGATCGGGCGGCTCACTCCCGGCGCGACCATCGAGGAGGCGGCGCGCGAGCTCGACGCGGTGGCAGCTCGACTCGAGGCCGAGTATCCGGTCGACAACGAAGGCATGCGGACGCGGGTGGTCTCGCTCCAGAAGGACTTCGTCGGCGAGGAGGCGTCCCAGGCGGCGATGATCTCGCTGGTTGCCGTGCTGTTCGTGCTGCTGATCGCCTGCGCCAACGTCGCGAACCTGTTGCTCGCTCGAGGGGCGGTGCGGGAGCGGGAGCTCGCGGTTCGGGCCTCGCTCGGCGCGACCCGGAGCCGCCTGCTTCGCCAGCTCTTGGTCGAGGGGGTGATGCTGAGCGTGGTGGGTGGCCTGGTGGGTGTCGGACTCACCGCGCTCGGGATGAAGTGGCTGGTCGCCATCGTGCCGTCCGACATGCCTCGAATCGGGGAGGTGCGGCTCGGGAGCCTGGCGTTGGTCTACGGTCTGATCATCACCGCCTTCGCTGGCATCGGCTTCAGTCTGGCGCCGGCGCTCCAGTCGACCAGCGGCAACCTGGTCGGTCCGCTCCACGACGGGGGCCGCGGCGCGAGCGTCGGTCGCTCGGCCGGCCGGCTGCGCTCGGGCTTCGTGATCGGCGAGCTGGGGCTCGCGCTGGTGCTCCTGATTTCGGCCGGCCTCCTGATCAAGGCGGCGGTCCGGATGCAGCAGCAGCCGCTCGGCTTCGACCGCACCGGGGCGCTCACCTTCCGGCTCAGTCTGCCGGCGGAGGAGTACCCGGACAGCGCGGCGGTGAACGGGGTGCTCGACCGGCTGGTCGAGCGGCTCGAGGCGCAGCCGACCGTGAGCCGGGTCGGGGTCGTGTCCCGGCTCCCGATGCGCGGTGGCGCGGCAACCTACTTCGCGATCGAAGGCCGCGAGGTGGAGGAGGCGCGCCGTCCCGTGGTCCAGTACCGCTACGCGAGCCCGGGCTATCTCGCCGCGATCGGCGCCCGGCTCGAGCGCGGCCGCTTCGTGGAGGCCACCGATCGGGGCGAGGCGCCGCCGGTGGTGATCGTCAACGAGGCGTTTGCCGAGCGTCACTTTCCCGAATCCGACCCGCTCACCCACCGGCTCGTCCTCTCGAGCGGCACCTATCAGATCGTCGGGGTGATGGCCAACATGGCCGAGTTCGGGCGCGACGATCCGCCGCCGCCGATGGCGTACTTCCCGCTGGCGCCGCGGGCGTCGCCAACCAGCTACTCGCTCGTGGTGCGCGGTCCCGGCGATCCCGCGGCGCTCGGCCCGGTGGTTCGGAGCGCGCTGGCCGAGGTGGCGCCAACCGTCCCCACCTTCGAGATGACCTCGCTGAGCGAGCTGATCGACTTCGAAGAGCAAAGCGAGATGATCATGCCCCGACTGCTGACGGTCTTCGGGACGATCGCGCTGCTGCTCGCCATCGTCGGCGTGTACGGGGTGATGGCCTACGTGGTCTCGACCCGCTCGGCCGAAATGGGCATCCGCCGGGCGCTCGGCGCCCACACCCGCCACATCGTGGGTCTGGTCTTCTCGCACAGCGGCCGGCTGGCGGCCGTGGGCGCCGTGATCGGGCTGGCGCTGGCCGGGCTCACCGCGCGGGGTCTCTCCACCTTCCTGCTGGGCGTGAGCCCCTTCGACCCGACGATCTTCGCGGGGGTGACGGTCGCCCTGGTGCTCGCGGCGCTCGGCGCGTCGTTGGTCCCGGCGCTCCGGGCGACGCGGGTGTCCCCGACGGAAGCGCTCAAGTCCGACTGACGACGTCGGCGCGGGGCGTCTTGTTGACCTAAACAACTTATACTAAGTTGTTTAGGTCAACGCCGACGAGCACCGTTCCGTGGCCCCTTCCGTCGATCTCCTCCAAGGCACCCTCGATTTCCTGGTCCTCCAGGCGCTGGCCGCCGGTCCGCGTCATGGCTTCGACGTATCCCGCTGGATCCGGGACAGCTCGGGCCAGGCCCTCTCGATCGAGGAGGGCGCGCTCTATCCCGCCCTCCATCGGATGGAGCGGCGCGGCTGGCTCGCGTCCGAGTGGGCGATCAGCGATCGTCGCCGCCGCGCCAAGTACTACCGGTTGACCAGGAAGGGGCGGGCCCAGCTCGTGGCGCAGGAGGCCGAATGGCGTCGCTACGTCGCGGTGGTCGGGCGGATCCTCGACGCCGCGAAGGGCTGACGGGTCGGGCCGATGGATTCGCGCCGCGGGAAGCTCTTCCGGCTCACGGGGCGTCGCGACGTCGAGCGCGATCTCGCCGACGAACTGGACCATCACCTCGCGCTGGCGGAGGAAGAGGCCCTCGTGGCGGGCGCGGATCCCGCGGAGGCGCGGGGGGCAGCGGAGCGCGAGCTGGGCGATCGCGGCCGGTTGCTCGAGGAGATGCGGACCATCGCGGCGGCGAGCCGTCGCGCGAAGAGGAGGACGGAGCGGATGGGCCGATGGCTGTTGGAGATCCGGCGCGCGGGGCGCTCGATCCGGCGCGATCGCTGGTTCGCGCTCGCCGCGTTCTCGATGGTGGCGGTCGCGGTGGCCGCCAACTTGGGGATGTTCAGCGTATTGAACGCCGCCTTCTGGCGGGCGCTCCCCTACCCGGAGGCGGGGCGGATCGTTTCGGTCCGCGAGACCTACGAGGGACGGCCACTGGCGGTGGCGGGGGCGAACTTCCGCGACTGGCACCGGGAGGCGACGGGCTTCGCGGCGCTCGCGGCGCACACGTCGTGGTCGGGGACGCTGGTTCGGGCGGACCGCGCCGACCAGGTCGGCGTGGCGATCGTCACCCGCGACTTCGCGGCGGTGATGGGGGTGGCGCCGGTGGTGGGACGCTGGTTCGCCGAGGAAGAGACGCGGGAGAACGGCGCGCCCGCGACCGTGATCTCGGATCGGCTCTGGCGGAGTCGCTTCGGAATGGCCGCCGACCTGCTCGGCTCGACGATCGAGGTCGACGGCTATCACCTGACCGTGGTGGGTGTGATGCCGGCCGCGCTCCAATACCCCTCGGGCGCCGAGCTCTGGATCCCGGCCGAGCTCTTCGGCGACAGCGAAAGCCGGACGGCGCACAACTGGAAAGTGGTCGGGCGTCTCACGGAGGGCGTGGACGCGGAGACCGCGACGCGATCGCTCTCGGACCTGACGGTTCGGATCACCAGCTCGGAGCCGGCGACGGAGTACCTGGCCAACGGCGCGCTGGTGCGGAGCTTGAGGAGCGAGCTGCTCGGGCAGAGTCCGGGCGTGCTGCTGCTCCTCCAGGCCGCGGTGGCGCTGCTCCTCCTGATCGCGGTGCTCAATCTCACCGCGCTACAGCTCGCCCGGGCGAGCAAGCGACGGGGCGAGACGGTGATGCTCACCGCGTTGGGCGCCGGGCGGATGGACCTGGTACGCCGCTCGGTGGCCGAGGCCCTGGTCCTCGCGGCGGTGGGCACCGGGCTCGGCGTGGCGGCGTGGCTCGGAGTGCGGAGCCGGGTGGTGCCGGTGCTGAGTGAAGCGCTGCCCTTCGTGGGGACGCTTCCGCTGGACCTCCGAGTGGTCGGCTTCCTCGCCAGTCTGATCGCGCTGGTCTGTCTGATCGCCGGTCTGGTTCCGGCCTGGTGGGCCGCGCGGACGGCGCAGCGCGACGGCGTCGCGGCGCGGGGTCGCGCGGTGGGTCCCGGCCTCACCATGCGGAGTCTGATGAGCGTCGAGGTCGCGGCGACCTACGTCCTGCTCGCGGGCGCGGCGCTCCTCGGCAAGAGCCTCGGCCGGATGCTGGATCAGCCGCTCGGCTTCGAGCTCGACAACCGCGTGGTGGTGGCGGTGGACCTGCCGAGCCAGCCCGGCTCACCGTTCCGGGACCGCGACCGGAACGCCGCGTTCTTCGGGCAGCTGGCGGAGCAGGCGGCGGCGCTGCCCTCGGTGCGACGGGTCGCCTTCGGGACGGCGGCGCCGTTGCTCGGCCGCTCGCCGGATGGTCGCGCGCGGATCGCGGGGACCCCCTCGGAGTCGAACGTCGACGGCGTGAATGCCGATTTCCGGGTCGCGAGCCCAGGGTTCTTCTCGGTGCTCGGTATCCCGCTCCTCGCCGGCCGGGAATTCGAAGCGACCGACCGAGCCGAGTCACCGTACGTGGCCGTCGTGAACGAGAGCTTCGTCCGCCGATTCCTGCCCGGCGACGAGCCGCTCGGACAGCGAATCCGATTCGGTGGGATGGATTGGGCCGACGACGATCGTTGGGCTACCGTCGTCGGCGTGGTGGGCGACGTGCGCCAGCGCGGTCCGGGCGACGATCCGGTGCCCGCGGTCTACTACAACTACGCGCAGCGGCCTCAGCCGGGACGGACGGCGCAACTGATCGTCGAGCACTCGGGCCCGGCGCCCGCCGTGCTCGACGACCTGCGCGGTCTGCTCGGCCGCGAAGCGCCGATGGTGCCGTTCCTTGGCGAGCCGCTCGCGGATGGGCTCGAGTCCGCGGTCGCGGGTCCGCGGCTCCGGACGGCGGTGCTGGCCGGGTTCGCGATCGCGGCGCTGGTCCTCGCGGCGGTCGGGCTCTTCGGCGTGGTGGGCTTCGCGGTGGCGCAGCGGACCCGCGAGCTCGGGCTCAGGATCGCGCTCGGCGCCACGGCCGGCGGCGTGGTGCGGGCGGCCATCGGGCCGTCTCTGGTCGCGGTCGTGCTCGGGCTCGTGATGGGCGTCGGGGCCTCGGCGGGGCTCGGTCGGCTGGCGAGTGGCTTGCTGTTCGAGGTCTCGCCTCTCGACGCGGCCGCGCTCGCCGCCGCGGCCCTGCTCTTGGGGGGAGCGGCCCTGGTGGCGTGTCTCGGTCCGGTGCGGCGGGCGCTCGCCATCGATCCGAGCCGCGCGCTGCGCGAGGAGTGACGCGAGGGGAGGACAGGGTGGCCGGTCGGAGACTCGGGCTTGGGATGATCGCTCTGGCGGTGGCCGCGTGCTCGACCGGCCCCGACGCGACCAGCGATCCGGAGCAGGCTCGAGGATCACCGTGTCTCTGGCCGCGTGCGCGTAACGCACCTCGTAGCGCTGGCCCGAGAGCACCTTTCGGCCCGGGGCCGCGGCCTCTTCGAGCGCGGCGAGGTCCCGCTTGGCGCCGGTGGGGACGAAGAGATTGGGAAACTCCTCCTGGACGACGTCCGGCGCGAGAAACGCGGCGGCGCCAGGGCCCGTGTCCGACGCACCGCTCGTGCTTTGCTCGATGGCGGCGAGGTAGCGTCGGGCGAGCTCCAGGTTGGCGAGCTCGCGCTCCGGCGCATGCGCGGCGGGCGAGAGACCGAAGGCGGGCGGAGCGTCCGCCGCGCGCGGCGCGATCCCGGGGCTCACGGGATAGGTCATCGCACGTTCCACCCGTTGACCGGCCCACCGTGGAAGAACCCGCCCGGCGTCATCACGCCATTCTGCTTGAAAATCAGTCCGTCCTTCATCACGAAGCGCACCTCGCGGAGCGCGTCGATCGACTCCAGCGGATTGCCCCGCACGGCGATCAGGTCGGCGGCCAGCCCGACTCGAATCGGACCGCGGGTGCTCTCGGTCTCGCTGACTCGATAGCCGTTGATGGTCATGGCGCGCAGGATGTCGGCCGGCGGGATGCCCGCGGCTTTCCAGGTCTCGATGAACTCGATCGCCACCTGGCCGCGGGTCTTGCCGGGGACGTAGTAGTCGGCGTCGGTGGAGAAGGTGAGTGGGACCTTGGTCTCCCAGGCGTTCTTGAGCCCTGCCACGGTCTGCCGGTAGCGCTCCGGCGTGGTGTGCCCGACCAGGGAGATCGGCGTCTCGGTGCCGGCGCGCCAGATCCCTTTCGCGGCCATCCGGCGGTGCATCTCCGGCGTGAGCCCGCGATCGTGCGCGATCGACCAGATTCCAGCCTCGATCGCGCGCTCCGCCCCGGCGACGGTCTGTACGTGTCCCTCGACCTTGAGCCCGGCCTTGGCCGCCTCGCTGATGAAGTGCCGGATCTCGTCGGTGGTGTAGCCCCAGGGCTTGCAGTCGACGCAGATCTTGATCACCGTCGCGCCGAAGAGGGCGTTCTGGCGGACCGCTTTGACGATCTCGTCCGGGGTGTCGGCGTCGAGATACTCGGGATAGACGATGTTCTTGTCCTTGGCCATCTCGGGCGTGGGCCAGAACTGGCCGCCCATCCCGCCGATGATGATGCCCGAGGCGACGATGGTGGGTCCGGGCAGCCAGCCCTGCTCGATCGCCCGGCGGAGGGCCACATCGGCGTAGTTCCCGTTGTTGCCCATGTCGCGGACGATCGTGAAGCCGGCGTCGAGCATCTGGATCCCGTTCGACGCGGCCTGGATAGCCCGGAGCGGGGTTCCATCCAGCACGTACGTCAGGTAGTAGACGTTGGACTCGGGCTCGTCCTTATAGGTGAGGGCGAGGTGGTTGTGGGCGTCCACCAGGCCGGGCAGCACGGTCTGATCGGAGAGGTCGATCACCGTGGCGCCGCGGGGGATGGCGACGTCGGAGCCGATCGCGGTGAACTTGCCGCCCTCCACCAGGATGACCTGATTGCGGCTCAGGGTGCCGGCGTCCGGGTCGATCAGGGCGCCGGCGCGAATGGCGGTGACCTGCGCGGCGAGCCCGCCGGGCAGGAGGGCGATCGCGACCAGCGAGAGCAGGTGGGCTATCCGGGCACGCATGGGACACCTCGGGCGAGGGTTGGGTTGCTGGGCGAGGGTCGCTTGTGGGTCATCGAGCCGGGTGGCTCGCCCGAGTAAGATCTCCCGCCGCTTCGCCGTTGGCGAGCGGCGCGGCCATGGGTGGCTCCCGGCGGCCTGGCGACCGCTGCGGCAACGGCCCAGTATTCCGGTCGGTTCGTCGCAATGGGGGCGGGGCAGGATCGATGGGGATCGAGTCGAGTGCGAGCGGGTCGCCCGCTCGGGGTGGGGGCTTTCCCGAAACCAGACCCTCGGTGCTCGCCGCCCTGGCCGGACGGGACGGCGAGCAGCGCCGCGAGGCCGGCGATCTCCTCTGCCGGGCCTATCGGGCGCCGGTGGTGGCGCTGGTCCGTCATCGCTGGCCGGGGAAGGAGGCGGACGCCGAGGACGTCACCCACGACTTCTTCGCCACGCTGCTGGAGAAGGACTGGCTCGCCAGGTTCGATCCGAACAAGGGCCGGTTCCGCACCTTCCTCCGAGTCTGCGCCGAGCGCTTCGCGGCCAACTGGCATCAGGCGGCCGGCCGTCTGAAACGTGGTGGCGGCCTCGTCGAGGTACCGCTCGACCTGGTGGCGGAGCTGGTTTCCGCCGAAGCGGACGACGACGATCGGCGCTTTCGCGATGCCTGGGTCAACAGCGTCTTCGGCCTGGCCGTGGAGGGGCTTCGCGCCGAGGCGGCGACCCGCGGGCGGGAGCGGCACTTCGCGATCTTCGAGCGCTACGACCTCGCCGACCATCCGGCCGGCGAGCGTCCGACCTATCGGCGGCTGGCCGAGGAGCACGGGTTGAGCGAGGGCGAGGTGGTGAACCACCTCGCCTGGGCACGTCGGCGGTTCCGCGCTCAGGTGCTCGAGACCCTGCGCCGGCTCGCCGGTAGCGACGAGGAGTATCGCGAGGACGTGCGGGAGCTGCTCGGGGTCGATCCATGAGCGAGCTCACGCCTGGAGCGGTCGGACGCCTCAGGGACCTGATGGCGAAGCCGGAGCTGCCGGACCGTTATCGCCTGGTGGAGGTGGTGGGTCGGGGCGGCATGGGCGTGGTGTGGCGAGGGTACGACCGGGTCCTGGAGCGCGAGGTGGCGATCAAGCTCCTGGCGGAGCACGTCGAGGGCGAGGCGTGGGTGGCGCGGATGGAGCGGGAGTCGCGGATCCTGGCCCGGCTCGAGCATCCGGGCATCGTGGCCGTCCACGACGCCGGCCTCCTGGCCGACGGACGCGCCTGGTACGTGATGCGGCTGGTGCGCGGCGAGCGGTTGGATCACGCGGCCGGGCGGTTCGCCGGCGTGGGCGATGCCCTCCGCGTGATGGACCGGCTGGCGGAGACGGTGGCGTTCGCGCACGCCGAGGGGGTGGTACATCGCGATCTCAAGCCGGCCAACGTGATGCTCGGCCCGTTCGGCGAGGTGCTGGTGCTCGACTGGGGCGCCGCGCGTGGCGCCTCGAGCGACGACGGCCGCGCCGACTCGCCGGCCGCGTCTGGCGGAGGGACCGCCCACGGCACCGTGATCGGGACACCGGGGTACATGGCGCCCGAGCAGGCCGCCGGGCTGCCGGCGGACGAGCGGAGCGACATCTACGGGCTCGGGGCGATCCTCCGCGACCTGCTCGCGGCGTTGCCAGGCCCGCCGAGCAAGCCGCTCGCGGCGATCCGCGACCGGGCTCTGGCCGCCGATCCGACCGAGCGATACCCTGATGTGCTGGCGTTTCGGGACGATCTCCGCCGCTTCCAGGACGGCGGCCCGGTGGCCGCCTACCGCGAGCGGCCGCTCGAGGTCGTGGCTCGGTGGGCCCGGCAGTACCGCACTCCGCTCCTGCTGGTGAGCGCCTATCTGGTGATGCGGCTGGCGATATTGTGGCTCCGCCGGATCTAGCTCAAGGATCGGGACGGCGACGTGTAAGAAGAGCTACGGGCGGGTCCGCGCCGGCGCCGACCGCCCATTCATCTCCAACCGGAGTGGCTCGATGAGCAAGCCCCTTTTTGGGCTGATACTCGGTGGCGTGCTGGGAGTCTTCGATGGGTTGACGGCGCTGCTTTCCGCGCCGGAGGTGGCGCCGCAGATCGGCGGGATCATCGCCGGCTCGGTCGCCAAGGGTCTGGTGGCCGGGTTGGTGATCGGCTTCGTGGCCCGCAAGGTCGACAATCTGATGATCGGGGTGATCGTCGGGATGATCGTGAGCGGGCTGCTCGCCTTGCCGTTCGCCCTCGCGACCGATCCCACGACAGGTAAGCAGTACTTCTGGGAGATCCTGATTCCCGGAATGATCGTGGGGCTGATCGTCGGTTACGCGGCCCAGCGTCACGTACCCAAAGCGAGGGCCTCATGAGCCTGCGCGTGAAGAACGGGTCGGTGGCCGGAGGGATCATCCTCGGGCTCGGGTTGGCGCTCCCGGCGGTCGGCCGGGCCCAGACCGAGCTGCCGGTGCCGGAGGACTGGACCTGGCGGCTCGACGGCGCGCAGACCCTGGTCCGGGGCCAGGAGGTCCCGGCAGGCTCCTGGCGATTCGTCGAGATGGCGCCAGGCTGGCATATGACGACCACCAGCCAGGGCGCTCAGCTCTTTCCCAAGGAGCGGCTGGTCAGGGGACGCTGGGGGGTCCGGGTCGAGCTCTTCCTCTTTCCCAATCCGAGCGACGGCGAGCTGGGTGTCGTCGTCGACGACCCCGGCGCATCGCCGGCCGGCTCGAGGCAGCTGCGCTTCGTGATGCGCCGGGACGGCATGGCGGCGCTCCTCGCGCGGCACGAGGGGCGCGATACCCTGCTCCTTCCTTGGACGAGCGACTCCGCCGTCGCCGCGCACGACGGAAAGAGCGTGACCAAGTACGAGCTCGAGCTGATCCACGACGGCGGGTGGTTCACCTTCCAGGTCAACGGCCGGGAAATGTTGGCGCTGCCCGGCGACCCGGAACACGAGGCACGGCCCGGGTTCCGGATCGGGCCGGGTCTCAACGTCCATCTCTCGCGCTACGATCTGCTGACGCCGCTCGCGCCGCCGCGTCCCCGGCGGAGCCGCTGAGCCGACTCCGCCTAACGGCGGACCGGGCCCAGTCCCATCGCCTCCAGCACCAGGCGCCCCAGCTCGTCCCGGAGCCGGCTCACCAGCTCGGCCCGGCGCGGGTCGCCGATCAGGTTGGTGAGCTCGAGCGGGTCCGCCTCGAGATCGTAGAGCTCGTCCTCTCCGTCGTGGTGGAGCCAGTGGACCAGCTTGTAGGGCCCCGAGCGAATCGCGCGGTAGCTCAGGTCGAGCAGCCAGGGCATCGGGTTCTCGTGGCTGGCGTACTCGATCAGGAAGGACGAGCGCCAGCCGTCGGTCCGGCGCTCGAGAAGGGGCACCAGGGACCGCCCCTGGATCCAGGGAGGGATCGGCGCGCCGGCCAGCTCGAGCATGGTCGGGGCGAGGTCGATCGACAGGGTGAAGTCCGCGAGCCGGCCGCCGGGGCGCGCCAGCGGCGGATAGCGGATCAGGAGCGGAGCCCTGGCCGCCTCCTCGTAGGGGAGCCGCCGCTCGATGCTCAAGCCGTGCTCGCCGAAGAAGTAGCCGTTGTCGCTGGTGAAGACGATCGCGGTGCGATCGAGCCGGCCGCTCCGCTCGAGGGCCTCGAAGATCCGGCCGAGGCCTTCGTCGACCGCCAGCAGCATCTCGGCGCGGCGTCGGATGCTCTCCTCGCTCGTGCCGGGGTCGAGGACCCGGCCGAATTCGCGCTCGGTCTCCGGGGCCGACTTGTCGTCGAGCGCCCGGCGGACGACCGGCTTGCCTGCCCGATCGGGGAGGCCAACGTTCCCGCGCCGGGCGAAGACCCGGTCGTCATAGCGGCCCTGATGCCGCGGCGCCGGCAGATAGCGCATCCCGACGCTCAGGTCGATCGAGCCGTCGTCGAGCTGGCGGGCGTCGGGGTGGATCGCCTTGTGGGCGAGGTAGAGCGCGTACGGCCGTTCCCGCTGGCGCTCGATGAAGCCGATCGCCCGGTCGGTCAGCAGATCGGTGACGTAGCCTTGGACGCGGTGCAGGGCGCCGTCCTCGAAGAGCTCGGGATCGAAGGTCTTTCCCTGACCGGGGAAGCTGACCCAATAGTCGAAGCCGGGCCGCGGGGTCGGGTCATTCCCCATGTGCCACTTGCCGATCATCGCGGTCTCGTAGCCGGCCCGCTGGAGCTCTTGCGGATAGGTCTGGAGTCGGTGGCTCTGGAGCGACCGGGCAACGTTGTCCAGGATGCCGTGTCTCGACGGGTACTGGCCGGTGAGGATGCTCGCGCGGTTCGGCGAGCAGAGCGGGGTGACGTTGTAGGCCGCGTCGAAGGTGACGCCCTCGGCGGCGAGACGATCGATGTTGGGGGTGGCGACGTAGGGGTGACCGGCCGCGTGGTACTCGTCGAAGCGGAGGTCGTCCACGACGATCACGATGAGGTCGGGCCGCGGGGGCTGAGCGGCGATCGGCGCCGCCACGACCCCGAGGGTGGCCAGACAGGCGAGCCGCGACGGAAGCGAGGGCACCCTCGAATCTACTCCCCGGCCGAGCCTCGGCGAGCGGGACCCGGTTACGTTGCCTCCTTCCAGAACTACGCCCGGAGCAACGATGACGATCGTGAACCGCCGCTACGTGCTCGCCAGCCGTCCCGAGGGCGCGCCCACGGCGGCCAACTTCCGACTCGAGGAGCAGGCCGTCGATCCGGACCGGCTGGCTGAGGGCCAGGTGCTGGTTCGGAATCGGTTCCTGAGCGTCGACCCGTACATGCGGGGTCGAATGAACGAGGGGCGGAGCTACGCCGCGCCCCAAGCGCTCGACGAAGTGATGATCGGCGGCACGGTTGGCGAGGTGGTGGCTACCCGGCATCCCCGCTTCGCGGTGGGCGACCAGGTGGCCCTGATGGGCGGCTGGCAGGAGTACGCCCTGGCCGACGCCACCACGCGGGGCGCGATCCGGCCAGTGGACGGCTCCGCGATCCCGCTCTCGGCCTATCTCGGGCCGGTCGGAATGCCGGGGATCACGGCCTGGATCGGCCTCACCAGGATGATCGAGCCGAAGGCCGGCGAGACGGTGGTGGTGAGCGCGGCGGCCGGGGCGGTGGGGAGCGTGGTCGGCCAGCTCGCCAAGCTCCGGGGCCTCCGGGCGGTCGGGATCGCGGGCGGGCCGGCCAAGTGCGCCCACGTGCGCGACGAGCTCGGCTTCGACGCTTGCGTCGACTACAAGGCCCACCCCGACCAGCGCTCGCTGGTGCGCGCGCTCAAGGCGGCATGCCCGTACGGGGTCGACGGGATCTTCGAGAACGTCGGCGGCGTGATCCTCGACGCGAGCATGGCCCTCACCAACGACTTCGCACGGATCGCGATCTGCGGGATGATCGCCGCCTACCAGGGCGATCCGATTCCGATGGCGGCCCCGCTGCTGATCCTGACGCGGCGGCTCACGGTGCGCGGCTTCATCGTGAGCGAGCATCTGGCCCACTGGCCCACCGCGCAGGCCGAGCTCGCGGCTCACGTTGCCTCAGGCAAGATCCGTTATCAGGAGACCGTCTTCGCGGGGATCGAATCCACGCCCGACGCCTTCTTCGGGCTCTTCGAGGGGCGAAACCTGGGCAAGCAGCTGGTCCGGCTCTACTGAGCCGGGCCGCTGGCGGTGAATGCGAAGGCGGCCAGGAGCGCGTCGCGCTCCTGGCCGCCTCGATGCACCCCGAGCCAGCGCTCAGTTCAACGGGCAACCCTGCTCGTTGAGCTTGGCGAGGCGGTCCTTGAGGGACTCGTAGTCGCCGCCCGGGAACGCCGCGTTGAAGGCGGAGACAACGTCCGCAGTGGAGAGATCGAAGCTCACGCCGGACGACGCGGCGTTGAGCAGCGCCGCCACGGTGTGGCGACCAAGCGCCTTGAGCCCGCCACCGCCCTGCCCGAGCACCTGCACCAGGGTCTTGCCTGGGAAGGCGTCCTCGAAGTAGGTCGAGAACAGCTGGCCGGGCAGGTACGGGCTCGCCCATGAATCGAAGTGGTGCGCCTGCTTCCAGTAGCCGGGCGTGCAGCCCTCACCGCCGGCCGGCGGGGGCGGGGGGGGCGGCGGCGGCTCGGCGACGTTGTAGAACACGGCGAGCACGCCGCGAAGGGTCGAGGTGCCACCGCCCGCGATCGCGTCGCTCACCGTCGGACCGCTCTCGGTCCGAGTGGTCAGGGTCGGACCACTGGTCAGGACCGTCACGTCTACCCGATCGAGCAGGAAGCCGGCGGGCACGTTTTCGGTCACCGAGACGTCAGCGCCGGCACCGCCGACCAGCGCAATCACCTGGCAGTCGCCGTCGGCGAGCGTGGCCTGGCCGTTGGTGGTCGCGCCGGTGTTCTTGTTGAAGACGGTGTAGGAGAAGGTGGCGGCGGAGCCGAGCTTGCAGATCTCGAACTCCTCGAAATCCGGGGCTCCGGCCCCGTTGCGGACGACGAGGGCGTCAGGCCGCGGGCTCGTCGGGTCGGCGGTTGGTTCGGTGGACTGGCACGCGGCCAGCGCCGCCAGCGCGGCCAGTGAAAGCGGTATCCGCATCGGACAGCTCCCTGGGGTGTGGGTGTCGGTCTTCCCGGGAGCCCGGCGGTCTTCATGAGACCCGTGGCTTTGCGACCCGGCCTCACGACCGGTGTGCCCTTGGCGGGTGGTGGTCATCGAGGCAGGCCCCATGCCAGCAGGCGGTGAGACGGCGCCCCTGCTCGCTGATCGTAAGTCGTCCTGCAACAACGGGGTACGAGGCGGCGCCAAGCACCGTCTTGGACCAGGTGTGGCGGGTGCACAACACCAGGTTGATGCCGCTCGGCCTCAGTGTCCGCACTCTCAGCCCCTGGACCGCCCGGGTGCTCCGTCCGGCGCGTTCACCCGGACCTCGAAGGTGAAGGCTCGCGTCTCGAGCGGCTGCAGCGCGCCCACCCCCACGACTTGGCGCTCGATCTCCTCGCCGCGGTCGTTCCGAATGGTGAGCGTGACGGTGTACTCCCAGGCCTCGCCGTTCTCCGGGTGCTTGATCGAACCCTCGATCTTGAGCGGTGTAAAGGTTGACTCCGGCCGCTCGGCGGCGGCCGGGTCGAACCGGAGGTGGTGACGGCAGGACGGGCAGATGGCCGCGCTTTCCAGGATGGTGACGCGGCAGTGGGGGCAGGTCCGGGTGGCCCCCACCGACCCGTGGCGGGCGGTGCTCACTTCGCCGCCGCCGCCTCCAGCTTCATCTTGGGCAACTGGGTGCCCCTCTCCTTGTCCTCCCAGCCGAACTCGGCCTGGCCCCGCATCCGGGATCCGGCCGCCACGGTCAGGGAGCCGGCCTTGAGATCGCCGTTCAGGACGCCCGTAGCGAGGAGCTCCACCCGGGCGGCCGACTCGACGTTGCCCTGGAGCTCGCCACCGATGACCACGGTGCTGGCCCGGACGGAGCCGGTCAGCTTGGCGCCCGACTCGATGGTGAGATCGCCCTCGACGTGGACGTCGCCCTTGAAGCGGCCGGCGAGGCGGACGTTGCCCGCGCCCTCGATCTTGCCCTCCATCGTGAGCTCGGCGGCGATGACCGACTCCTTGGCGTCGCGGGGACGCGGAGCGTCGTAGCCGGTCGGGGCGTAACTCGGTCGCTGCTCGGGCTCGGTCTTCATCGTGGGCTCCGGGGGCATGGGCGGGGAGTCCTTCTTGGCGGTGTTGTCCTTCCAGATAGCCATGGCTCGTGATCCTTGCGTGGTTGTCGTCGCAGAGGGAGCGCCGCGACGGCGCATCAACGGAGTGGACGGCCGACTCGGTGCCCGCTTGCACACCCGAAGCCCAATCTACCGCGCGGTCGGCCGGACCGCGCTCCGGAGTCAGCGCCAGGTCGTTAGGCCCGACCCGCCCGAGGTCCGGTCGCCGGCCCGGCCCTCCAGGAGGGGGGCCGAGGTGAGGATCGAGAAGCCCTCGAACTCGAAGAGGACGCGCTGGCCGGAGAGCTCGGAGCCCGTGACCCCGCCCGAGCGGACCGAGCGGATCGCGGCCAGGGCCCGCTCCGGACCGGAGGGATCGGCGGACACGGTGTTGTGGGCAGGCAGCAGGCGACGGACCGTGGGCGCGAGGGCGGCGAGCCGGGCCATCGACCGCTCGTACGCGTCGAGGTCCGTTTCCGGGACGTAGAGCCAGATCGCGGCGTCGTAGTAGCTGTCACCGGTCCAGAGGAGGCCATGCTCGCGGTCGAGGAGCGCGGTTGCGTCGGGCGTGTGACCGGGAACCGCCAGCACCTCGAGCACCCGGCCGCCGAGGTCGATCGTCGCGCCGTCGGCGACCGTGCCCGAGGCCGACCACGGTCTGGTGTGGAAGCCCGCGGTGTCTGCCCGAGCCGGCGGGGTTCCGCAGAAGCTCTCGGGCGCCACCTCGCCGGCCAGCTCCTCGTGGGCGAAGCCGGCCTGATTGGCGCGGGTGTACGGGGTGTCGAGCGAGAGCACCGTCTCGAACTCGGCGTTGCCGCCGACGTGGTCGTAGTGAGTGTGCGAGTTCAACACGGTGACGGGCCGATCGGTGAGCCGCTCCACCACGGGCCGGAGCGGAACCAGGCCGAGGCCGGTATCGAAGAGGAGCGCTCGATCCCGGCCGACGATCAGATAGGAGATCGTCTCCTGGAACTGGCGGGGCTCGGCGATCGAGTAGATCCCGTCGACCACCTGGCGGACCTCGAACCAGTCCGAGCCCGCCTCGACGGTCGGGAAGGCCTGGTTGGCGGGCCGCGGAAGCTCGTCGCACCAGCGGACCTCGCTTTCGGGATGCGGCGCGGAGCAGGCCACGGCGAATCCTGCGATCAGCAGGCAGAGGCGGCCCTTCGATCGAGTCGGCGGGGTGCTCTGGGCCGGTCGGCCGCGGACCTTCACTCCCGCACCACGCGGATCTTGGGACTGGAAAGCGGTGCGGTCGTCTCTGCGCGCCTGGTCAGGATCCGCACCCCGTAGCTCGCCGGATCGGTCACGCCGAAGGCCCGGATCGGGCCGAACAGCTCGGCCACCTCGGCCTCGGTCGACACGGAAAGGAACTTGGGCAGGACCCGGGGATCGTAGAAGCGGAAGTACCAGGGCTCCCCGCTGGGCGACTCCACGGTGAGGAAGCGGCGGAAGTGGGTGCGCACGGTCGTCAGGTCGGCGTCAGAGACCGCGAGGATGCCCCAGGGCGTCGCCCAGAGGTCTTCGGTGATCCATCGGAACGAGGCTTCGTCCAGGCGGAAGAGGTAGGGCGCGATCGCCGAGAGGTCCTCTTCCGCGCCGCCCCGATACAGCGAGACGGCCAGGTCGGGGCCGAGGTCGCGGGCGCGAGCGGGCACCGAGGGTGTGTCACAGGCGTCCACGACGGCGAAGACGCGTCCCGCCTTCACCCAGCGCCTGACCTGGGCCAGGCCGAGCACTCGGTCCGCGATCGCGATCATGGCAAGAAGGTAGAGCGGCGACGGAGCGTCCGCCAAGCGCGCCGATCGCGGGTAGCGGATGCCGGCCCTCCATCGCCCGGATCGCGGTCGCTCCGATCCGCCTCCGGGCCCAGTGCGGTGGGCGGGCGCTGGCGTCCGGGGCCCGGTTCGGATTCGCTGCCCCAGTCCGCGCGCGCGATCGCCGCGAGGGCCAGGGCTACGACGAGAGCGCCAAGCCAGAAGACCGAGGCCTGCTGGAAGTCGGTCATCGCGCCGCCCGCCCCGGTCAATCGACGGAGCCCCACCGCGACCACGACGAAGCCGAGACTGAGCGGAAGGTGGGCGACGAGCCACAGCGCGAGCCGACCCCGGGAGGGCGACCCCGCCGATCGCGGCGCCGCCGCACGGAGGTGATCGAAGTAGAGCCACCAGAGGAGGAAGGTGAGCGACAGCGAGAGCAGCGCGGCGCCCGCGGCGGTCGGGGTCCAGGTGTGCTGCTGCTTCATGCCAGCCATGAGCCCGGCCACGGACTCGCCGAGCATGATCAGCGTGAAGAGACCGAAGCGCTCCGGCAGGTGACCCGGATGGGCCGGCGCCCCGCGGCCGTCGCGCTCGGCGGCGAGCGGGACCAGGATCTCGACGGCGAGTGCGAGGAGCCAGACGCCGCAGCGAAGGGGAGGCGGCAGCAGGGCGGAGCCGAGCCAGAGCACGGCGGCGATCGCCGTGCCGCTGGCGTAGCGGCGAGTGAGGCGGCGGCTGCCGGGATCGCGCACCCGGTGGTACTGGGCCGCGAGCAGCAGCCGCATCACGCCGTAGGCGGCCGCGAAGCCGGCGATGTCGCGGCCGCCGAGATCGGCTTCGACGTTGGCCGCCATCACCGCCACCAGGAAGACCTGGCCGCCCGTCAGCAGTCGCTGGCCCCCGTCGTCGGGGTCGAAGCGGGTGGCAAAGAAGGTGTGGCCGGCCCAGGCCCACCAGATCAGCGCGAAGGGCAGGCCGAGCGCGACCAGGCTGTCGAGGTCGTAGGCCCGGGCGAGACCGGCCCCGACCTCCGCCACGGCGCTGGCGAAGACCAGATCGAAGAAGAGCTCGAGCCAGGTGGCATGGCGCTCGCCGTCCGACGGGGCCTGCCTAACGTTGAACCACACGGAGCGCGTGCCCGTCCGGATCCCGAACCACGACCCCGCGGGAGAAGGCGGGGCCGCGATCCACGATCTGGGTCACGCCGTCGGAGACGAGCCGGAGTCCCGAGGTTGCGGCGAGGTCGACGGCGGCGCCGGCTCGCGCGACGAGCGTGGTCTGCCAATGGACCAGATCGTTCGACCGCGCGTCGGCCGGGTAGGGACGCCCCGTCCGGGGCGTCAGGTACTCGAGCAGCTCGACGCCCGGTCCGGCGCTCAGGCGCAGCCCCGTGATCAGGAGACTCGCGCCCTCCACGTTGTTGAGGCGCGCCTGCTCGGGGCCGTAGTTCCGGCTCTGCCCGGCGACCGTGAAGCCGAGCAGGTCGCGGTAGACGGCGAGGCTCGCCTCGGTGTCCTCCACGACGATGGCGGTGTGGTCAATGCCGAGAAAGGTCTCCGCGTCCGATCCGCGCTGCCACCGGGGGTCGCCCTTGCCGGCGGGAAACCAGATCGCCTCGAGGAAGTGGCCGTCCGGGTCCTTGAAGTAGAAGGCGCGAATGCCGCCCGCGTTGGGATTCGAGTCGGGCAGTCGCTGCGGCCCGGTGGACGCATGACGGACCTTGTGGGCACGGAGCGTCGCGTAGGCCCGATCCATGTCGCTCACCACGATCGCGACATGCTGGAACCAACGGTCGTTGCCCCGACTCTCGACCGGGAGCGGACGTCCCTCGGGCGCGAGATACTGCGACAGCTCCAGCGTGTCGGTGCCAAGCGCCAGCCTGGCGACCCGGACCCGCGCGCCGAAGACGCCGCTCAATCGCTCCTCGGCCTCGCCGACGCGCTCGGCTTCCCCTGCGGACACGAAACCGAGCACCTCGGTGAAGAAGGCCACCGAGCGGTCGAGGTCCGAGACCGTGAAGCCGACGCTCCCGACCCGGGCCAGCTCGATCCGCTGGTTGGTCGGTGCGCGCTGGGCGAGAGCCGGCGCTGCGGCGAAGAGCGCGACCCAGATCGCCCGGACGAGCGTCCTCATCGAAGCCGCTCGAGCAGGTGATCGCCGACGCGGAGGGCGTTGGCCATGATGGTGAGCGCCGGATTGACCGCGCCACTGGAGGGAAAGAAGCTCCCGTCGACCACGTACAGGTTGTCCACCTCGTGCGCCCGGCACCACGGATCGAGCGCGGACGACTTCGGGTCGCGCCCGAACCGGATGGTGCCGTTTTGATGCGCGACGCCCGCGAGCGGGATCCGCTGGCCGAGGAAGAGATGACGGCCGAAGAGTCCCTGATGACACTCGTGCCCGTGGATGCCGCACGTCCGCTGGGCCTGGAGAAGCTGCTCCAGCTTGGCGGTGAGCCGCTTGTGTCCCTCGAGATTGTTCGGCGTGTAGCTCAGCACGATGTTGCCCTGCCGATCGAGCGTCACCCGATTGGTGGGATCCGGCAGGTCTTCAGAGGTGAGCCAGAAGTCGAGCGAGTGGCGGGCCATCAGGTCGAGGGTCCAGCCGGGCGCGATCGCCGGCGCGCCGGCGGAGAGCGCGACGGCGTCGAGCTTGCCCACGAACGAGATGTGCCCCATCGGATGGGGAAACTCGGGACTGCCGAAGTAGAAGTCGTTGAGCGCGAGCGTCTTCTGGAAGACGGTCGGGTTGGGACACTTGGAAAGGGCCAGCAGGACCGAATTGACGTGGCCCATGTAGTGCCGTCCCACCACGTCGGAGCCGTTCGCGAGCCCGTTCGGGTGACGGTCGCTCGCGGAGCGGAGCAGCAACGCGGCCGAGTTGATCGCGCCGCACGCGACGACGACGACGTCCGCCGTGTACCGGACGGGCTCGTCCTCCTGGATGGCGTGCACGGTCTTCACCTCGCGCCCGGTCGCGCCAGTCTCGAGCCGGGTCACCATCACGTTGGTCCGGAGGGTGACGCCGGGGTAACCCAGGGCGGGCTCGACGCAAGTCAGGTGGGCGTCGGACTTGGCCTGCACCAGACAGGGGAATCCGTCGCAGGTCTCGCAGCGGAGACAGGGGCTGGTCTGGCGGTTCGACTCGTCGAGGCGAATCCCAAGCGGGACGTGAAACGGCTTGAGGCCCTGCGCCGCGAAGTCCTCGTGCAGCTGGCGAATCCGAGGCTCGTGGCTCACCGCCGGGTACGGGTACGGCGCGCTGGCTCGGGGCTCGGTCGGATCGACCCCTCGCTCCCCGTGGACCTGATACAGACGCTCGGCCTGGGTGTAGTACGGCTCGAGCTCGTCGTACCCGATCGGCCAGGCGGGCGAGATGCCCCCGTGGTGCTCGAGCTCGGCGAAGTCGCGCTCCCGGAGCCGGAAGAGCGCGGCTCCGTAGAATTTGGTGTTGCCGCCGACGTAGTAGTTGGTATGCGGGTGGAGCGGCTTCCCGTCCTTGTCGTGCCAGACCTCGCGGGTATTGTACTTCGCCTCGACGTTTACGGCCCGCGAGCTCCAGTTGTCCCGCTCGCGGGGGACGAAGTCACCGCGCTCGAGCAGCAGGATCCGCTTGCCGGACGGCGCCAGCCGATGGGCCAGCGTGCCGCCGCCGGCTCCGGTGCCGATGATGATGACGTCGTAGTGGTGGTCGCTCACCGATGGCTCCGGGTCAGGCGGTGGGAAGGCCGCGCCAGCCGCCCTCGTCGCGTCCG
Organism: Gemmatimonadales bacterium; assembly: GCA_050184075.1. Taxonomy (GTDB): domain Bacteria; phylum Gemmatimonadota; class Gemmatimonadetes; order Gemmatimonadales; family GWC2-71-9; genus SHZU01. The sequence continues at coordinate 11,103 of JBFXAS010000015.1, read as the reverse complement.
CCGAAGACCAGCTTCGGCGGACTCACGCGGCCGTCCGGCTCGACGTCGTAGGCGAGCCAGACGTTCCGGCCGTCGTTCGGGTGGCGCAGGTAGAGCCGACCGCCCGGCTCCTCTCTGCCGAACAGTATGAAATCGCCGAGGCTGGTGCGGATCATGAGCTGCTCTTCGCTGGTGACGAGGACGGAACGGCTTGACCCGCCCGAAGGTTCCCGTCGGCCAAGCCGATGGCCCGAGCGCGCCGAACGGCGGCCACCCGCTCTCGGGTGACCGCCGTGGTCGGTCGGGCAGGGCCTCAGCGGCCGCCGGCCAGTCGGGGGAGAGCGCCGGCGCCCGGAATCTCGAGCCGGATCCGGTAGAGCCCGGTCGAAGCGGTGATGTAGAGGGTCCGCCGATCCTCGTCGCCCCAGGCGAAGTTGGCGACGTGCTCGGGCGGGACGATGGTGCCGAGGTGCGTGCCGCTCGGGTCGAGGACGTAGATCCCCTCCGGTCCCGCCGCGAAGACGTGCCCCTCGCGGTCGACCTTGATCCCGTCCCAGGCCTCGTCGCCGGGCACCGTGGCGGTGATGTCGAAGAACACGCGGCCCGGGCCGAGCGTGCCGTCGGGGAGCAGCGGGTAGCGCATGATCACCTTGCGCGCCGGATCCCAGTTGTCGACGTAGAGGTAGCGCTCGTCGGGCGAGAAGGCGATGCCGTTGGGGCCGCTCAGTTCTTTGGTCAGCAGGGTGAGCGCTCCATCCTTCCACCGGTAGACACCCGAGAACGGAAGCTCCTTGCCCGGATCGGCGAACGCCTTGGGCAGTCCGAACGGTGGATCGGTGAAGTAGAGCGAGCTGTCCGACTTGTAGACCAGGTCGTTGGGACTGTTGAGGCGTTTGCCCTGGTAGCGATCGGCCAGCACCGTGACGGCGCCGGTGCGCTCGACCCGGACCACTCGCCGGTTGCCGTGCTGGTCGATCGTGACCCGGCCGGCCGCGTCCAGCGCGAGGCCGTTCGAGCCCGGCTGCCGGTAGGCGGCGAGGTTCGGACCCGAGTAGCCGCTCTTGGTGCGGAAGATCGAGACCTCGCCGTCCCGGGTGTAGCGGTAGACCAGATTGTTGTTGGGATCGCTGAAGAGCAGGTAGCCGCCGGCGTCGTCGACCCACACCGGGCCCTCTCCGAACCCGAAGCCGCCCGCGAGCTTCTCCATCGTCGCGTCGGTCGCGACCACGGCGTCGAGCCGCGGGTCCTTGCGGACGATCCTGGCCGGCTGGGCGATCGGGGTTCCGATCGTGCCGCTCGGATAGAAATCGACCGTCGCGGAGCGGACCCAAACGAAGTTCACCGGGGGCGCCGAGAGCGGGCCGTTGATGGCGAAGACGGCCAGCTGGATCCGCTGTCCGGGCCGGAGGTCGCGACCGATCACCACGCGGTTCGGCGCGTTGAACCCGCGGATCAGGGCGCCTCCCGTCTGTCCCAGCACGGGGGCGAGCCTGCCGTCGACCCAGACCTCCGCGTAGTCGTCCACCACGATCTCGAAAACCGCGGTGGCGCCCGTCGGGTCGAAGTCGTCGACCCGATCGGGGATCGTGAGGTTGACCCGGTACCAGCCGAAGGCGAGTCGGCCGCGGGTCCGCCGGGCGGTCAGCTCGGCCGGCGCGACGGCGGTCCAATCCCGCTCGTCGACCTCGAGGTCGCCCGCCTTGGGCTCGATGTCGTTGGTGCGATTGGGCGCACCCGAGGCGCGCAGGTCGGGCCCGGGGTCCCGGTGGTCGACCTCGACGATCCGGGCGTCGCGATAGCGCCATTGGGCGCCGAGCAGCTTGGCGCCCTCGGCCGTGGCGAGGTCGACGATCGCGCGGGCGCGAGGCGCCGGGGCGTCGGCGGTGACCTGGGCGGCGGCCGGTGCCGCCGCCAGGATCGTCGCGATAAGGGCGAGCCGGGTCATCGCGACTTCACCGCGTAGTAGGTGACCGGGCCGCTGATCGACTTGAACCAGTGCGGCGTGCCGGCGGGAATCACCACGATGTCGCCGGGCACGACGGTCCGCTCCTGGCCGCCCTCGATCGCGTCGCCCCGGAGCTCGTTGGCGCCGATCTCGCGCGAGCCGACCACGGTGCCGCCGGTCACGATGGTGGCCGAGCCGGACAGCAGGTAGAAGACGTCGGTGTCGACCGTGTGGACTTCGGCCAGGCCGGCCTTGTCGCGCCTGCTGGTGTGGACCTGGTAGCGGCGGCCGTTCGCGTCATCCACCAGAATCCCGCCCGCCGCGAAGGATCGCTCGACGTCGGCCTTGGGGAAGACCCGCACGGCATCGGTGGAGGTGCCCTGGGTGAGGGACTTGACCCCGACCAGCGCGAGCTCCTCGTCCTGCTGGGCGCTCGAGGCGCCGCTCACGCCCACGCCGCCCACGACCATGCCCCCCACCTCGAGCGGAAAGCCGCCCTGGAGCGGGGTGAAGTCGTCGAGCGCGATCATCGGGGTGCGGCCGTTCTTGATCAGGTTCTCGAAGAAGCCGCTCGGCTTCTTGAACATCGCCGCGGTGCGGGCCTTGCCGTAGGAGATCTGGGCACCGGCGGGGAAGGTGCCGTCGATCCGCGCCAGGAACATGAGGTTGCCGCCGTCGTCGACCACGGCCACCACGCCGGTGGTGTTGAGCCGCTTGGCTTCGGCCACGACCGCCGTGGCGACGCTACGGGCACCGTCCATGGTGAGCACGGGCTTGGACGCGGTCTGCGCGTGGGCCGAGCCCGGGGCCGCGAGGGCCAGGCCGGCGAGCAGCGCGGACAGGGTGATGCGTGAGCAGGTCATCGTCGTCTCCGCTTGGGTGAACAACCGGGCCGGCCGACCGCTTCGGGCGCTGGCGCGTATCCGTCGCGTCACGTCATCCCGAGGGGCCGACCGGCCAAGTCCTGGTATGGAGGACTCTCGTCGGTTGGGGCGGGCCGTCCTCTAGAAGGAGGCCTCGCCCAGGTTCGCGACCGCCCAGGCGCAGTAGACCTGCACCTTGGCGACGTCCTTGATGTAGCTCGGCAGGGTGATCGTCTTGTTGAACTTGTCGTCCTTGATCGTGAGCCGGTCGAGCACGTAGGAGGTGCCCTTGCCGTCGACCACGAGCCAGTGCGGATCGGGGGTCTTCGGATCCTGCACCTCGTCGGACAGGGTGAGCCGGATGGTCTTCCCGTCCATCATCATGGTGACCGTCCCGCCGTTGACCTTCGCGCCCGCGAACGGCGAGCTCACCTTGGTGACGTCCTTGGCCGGCGCGCTACTGAAGGCGGCCGTGGTTCCGATGGCACCGGCCGCGGCCAGGGCCACCACCAGCGTTCGCAGATTGCACATGCATTCCTCCTCGGGGTGGGTGAAGCGACGAGCTCCCTCGTCTTGGTTTCCGGACGCCGTGTCGACGTCGGACGGCGAGAGAACGTCGGGGGAGGGAGGAGAGTTCCCGGGTTAGCGGCGCGCGGCGTGATGCGCGCAGAAGATGCAACGGTACGCCGGGTCGTGATGGTACTTCGCGCAGTGGGCCCGGCCCCGGCCGAGCAAGCGTCGGTGGAGCAGGGCGGCGCCGAGCATCCCGAGCGGGGGCGCCACGAAGTAGATCCAGAGCCCCTCGGCCCGCATGGCGGGCAGGGCGGTGCCTAACGATCGGGCCGGATTCATGCTCATTCCGGAGATCGGGGCTTCGATCAGGATGTAGAGCGCCACCAAGCTGCCCGCCGCCAACCCGGCGGCCGGAGCCAGCTTGGGTCGGGCGATCAAGGTGAGGACCACCAGCATCAGCCCGAAGCTGATGGCCACTTCGGCGAGGAAGGCCGGGCCCACGCCCCACGGGCCCGGCAGCGTCGCCACGAAGTTCACCGCCGGGTCGCGGAGCCAGCCGGCGAGTAGTGCGCTCGCGAGCAGGGTGCCGCCGATGCCCCCCGCGAATTGGGCCAACACGTAGCCTGTCGCGTCGCCGGGGGCGATCTTGCCGAGGTGGAGGAACATCAGAGTGGTCGCCGGGTTCATGTGGGCGCCGGAGCGGCGGCCCCAGGGGGAGTAGATGTTCCCGATCGCCGTCAGCCCCATCGCGACGCCCATCAGTGCCCGTCTCGGCAGCTGCCCGGGCAGGGCCTCGACGAAGGGCGAGGCCGGGTGGAAGAGCAGGACGCCGACGCCACACGCGGCCACCATGAAGAGGCCGAGCGCCCAGGCCTCCGCGGCGTACTCGGTCAGGTGGCCGCGGTCGGGGAGCCAGCGCTGGAGCCGCATCGGCCTAACGTGTGGCGCGGGAGCGCGCCGGGCTGGCCCGGCGTCCCGCGCGCCGGCCTGAGGCGGGTGGGCGGGTGAGCGCCTCGATCCGGAGCGCCTCGCCCAGGGACCAGGCCTGAAAGGGACAGCCGCGCGGCGTGAACGGCGGGGTGGCGTCGGCGATCTCAGAGATGTGACCGAGTCCGGCGGTGTCAAGGTGCGCCAGCAACGGCTCGAGGAAACGGCGCCGCGCCTCGGCGCGGTGACTCACCGTGTCCCCCGCCACCCGGAGCCAGGCCTCGACGAAGGCGCCCAGGAGCCAAGGCCAGACGGTGCCCTGGTGGTAGGCGGCGTCGCGCTCGCGGGGACCACCCTGGTAGCGCGGCGCGAAGTCCGGGTCGCCGGGCGCGAGCGAGCGGAGGCCGAGCGGAGTGAGCAGCCGGGTCTCGACCGCCTCCACGACGCGGGCCGCGCGGGCCCGATCGAGCAGCCCGACCGGCAGGCCGCCTACCGCGAAGATTTGATTCGGGCGGACGCTCGAGTCGACCCGGCCGGGGACGTGGGCGACGTCGGCCACGTCGTAGAGCATTCCCGCTTCCGCGTTCCAGAACCGGGCGACGAACGAGGCCTCTGCCTTGGCGGCCAGCTCGGCGCAACTCGGGTCGTCGCCAGCGCCGAGCCGGAGCGCGTTGATCCAGAGCGCCTGGATCTCCACGGGTTTGCCGATTCGCGGCGTCACCACCCAGTCGCCGATTCGCGCGTCCATCCAGGTGAGCTGCTGGCCCGGCACTCCGCAGGCGAGGAGACCGTCGCCGTCCATCCGAATGCCGTATCGGGTGCCGCGCCGGTAGCCGTCGAGGATGGCCCGCACCGCCCGGCCGATCGCTTCCCCGTCGGACCGCCGGATCCGAGCGGCCTTGGCGAGGTACTCGTGCGCCGCGATCACGTACCAGAGCGAGGCATCGACCGAGTTGAACTCGGGCGTGTCTCCCCGATCGACGAAGCGATTCGGGAGCATTCCCTCGGAGACCGTCGCCGCCCAGGCGAGCAGGATCGAGCGGGCGTCGTCGAGCCGGCCGGCGCCCAGGCAGAGACCGCGCATCGCAATGAAGGTGTCCCGGCCCCAGTCGGTGAACCACGGATAGCCGGCGACGATGCTGCGTCCTCCGCCACGCTCGACCAGGTAGGCGTCGATCGCTCGTTCCAGCCGGTTGGGCGTCTCGCGACGAGTCAGTTCCGCCTTGCGGAGGTCGCGGAGCAGGCGGTCGAGGTCGCCGGCTCGCGGCGGCGCGGCCCCGGCGTGGAACGCGACCTGGGCGGCCCCGCCCGACGAGAGGTCCCACTCGAACGCGCCGGGCGCCAGAGCGTCCTCGACCGAATCGAAGCCGCGGTCCCGCTCCTCATCCAGCTCGAAGCCGCGATACCAGGTCGGATCGTGCCGGTAGCTGCCGTCGTGGAGACACTCGATTGCCGGCAGGCGCTCATCCGGCGCGAAGCGGACCCGTCCCGGCGAGACCTCCGCGTCGGCCCAAAGCTCCCGCTCGCGCTCGAGCGCGTGGAGGTCGCGGGCGACGAGAAAGGGCCTCACCACCAGCCGGACGCCCGGCGCGGGCTCCTCGAGCCGCCAGCGGATCGCGACCGTCGGCTGGCCGCGCGGTACCATGATCTCCTGGATCACGCCGAGGCCGCCGGCCAGTCGAAAGGTCCAGGTCGGCCACGGGTCGATGGTGAAGTCCTCGAGCTCGGCGGACTCGGTTTGTACGCCGGGGCGATAGCGTTGGGGGGTGAGGAACTCGCGGCGAGCGTCGCCCTGGTCCCGTGCCCGCTCCACGGAGGCGTCGAAGCCCGAGAGCAGCATCACCCGTCCCGTCGGCGGCGTGGTGGCGACCGTCAGCAGGCCGTGGTATCGCCGCCGCCGCTCGCCGCTCACGGTGCCCGACGCGAAGCCGCCGAGGCCGTCGGGCTCGAGCCATTCGGCGTCGAGCGGCGGGGTGGGTCGTCGCCCGGGCACGGCGGCGCTGGTCATCCGCCCGCGTCTCCGGGCTCGCTCGCCGCGCTGAACATCGCGCCGATCCGCTGGCGGAGCGAGGTCGGCAACTCCGCCCGGGCGAGGCTGTGTCGGATGTCGTCGAGGAAGCGGCGCTCGAACTGGAACAGCTCCGCGCAGTGCTCGCACTGGGTCAGGTGCGCGTGCAGGGCGGGCTCGTCCGCGGGGTCGTGCTCCCGATCGACCAGGTCGGGGAGCCGCCGCAGGAAGGTCTCACACTCTCGATACGCTGACTCGCTCATGCCGTCCTCCTCGTGGCGCGCTGGTCGTCGCCGGTTGCTGCCGGCCGGGTCCGCCGACCCGGTCGGTTCGGGGGGCCCGAACCGTCAACGACGGCGCGGGCCCGGAGGTTCCCGCGCTCAGCCACCGGCTTCGAAGCCGGGGTAGAGGGTCATGCCGCCGTCGACGAACAGCGTGGTGCCGGTGATGTAGTCCGCCTCGTCCGATGCCAGCCAAACCGCGGCCCGGGCGATGTCCTCGGTCTCGCCGATCCGCTTGGCCGGGATCAGCTTGAGCAGCGACTCGTAGGCCTCCGGGCTCGCCCAGGCGTCGCGGTTGATCGGGGTGCGGATCGCGCCAGGCGCCACGCTCAGCACCCGGATCTTCTCGGGCGCAACCTCCTGCGCGAGGCTCTTCATCATCAGCATCACGCCGCCCTTCGACGCGGCGTAATTGACGTGTCCGGCCCAGGGAATCACCTCGTGCACCGAGCTCATGCAGAGGATCTTGCCGAGCGCGCGGGAGACCTCCGGCCGGGGGCCTCGTCGCCGGAACTCACGAACGGCCTCCCGAGCGCAGAGGAACTGGCCGGTCAGGTTGACGCCGAGCACTCGATTCCACTGGGCGAGAGTCATCTGATGGAATGGCGCGTCGCGCTGGATGCCGGCATTGGCCACCAGGATGTCGAGCGTGCCCATTTCGGCCCGGATCCGGTCGAACATCCCGAGCACCTCGGACTCCACCGAGACGTCGCACTGGTGCGCAAACGCCATCCCGCCGTGCGAGCGGATCTCGTCGACCTCCTCGTCGGCCTTCGCCATCTCGGCCTGGATCGGATAATTCACGCAGACGTCGGCGCCCGCCGCGGCGAGCGCCATCGCGACGGCCTTGCCGATGCCCGAGCTGGCGCCGGTCACCAGGGCCTTCTGGCCGACCAGCAGCTTGGGGATTGGCCGATCGGGCGCGTCCGCGATATGAGGCACGGTGGGCATGGGGATCGTCATCGGGTCACCTCGGTGGCCTTCCGGCCGGTTGCGCGGCTGTGGGGCCGACGCTCAGTCTTGGGGCGGGCGGTCGCGACCGCGCGTGGCATCAGCAGCTTCGCGATCAGGCCGGTCCAGCCGGTCTGATGCGAGGCGCCGACCCCGCGGCCGGTGTCGCCGTGGAAGTATTCGTGGAACAGCAGGTGGTCGCGGAAATGCGGGTCCCGCGCCAGCTTCGGGTGATAGCGGAGCGCCGGACGCCCGTGCTCGCCGTCGGCGTCGAAGATCGCGATCAGCCGACGCGAGAGCTCGGCGGCGACCTCGTCGAGCGTCAGGAAACGCCCCGACCCCGTGGGACATTCGATCATCAGGGAGTCGTTGTAGTAGTGATGGAACCGCTGCAGCGACTCGATCAGCAGGTAGTTGACTGGCATCCAGATCGGGCCGCGCCAATTCGAATTGCCGCCGAAGAGGCCAGAATCCGACTCGGCCGGCCGATAGCGGACCTCCAGATCGTGATCGCCGACCCGGAACCGGAAGGGGTGCTCCTCGTGGTGCCGGGAGAGGGCCCGCACTCCGAAGGGCGAGAGAAACTCCGTCTCGTCGAGCAGCCGCTCGAGGATCGGCTTGATCCGCTCCCCGGGCACCAGGGACAGCAGCCGCCGGTCGCCGCTGCCCGGCACGTGCCACTTGCCGACCAAGGCGGCGAGCTCGGGCCGATAGCGGAGGTACCACTCCAGTCGCTTGCCGAATTCGGGCAGCGCCTCCAGGAGCGATTGGTCGATGGTGTCCACCGCGAACAGCGGAATCAGCCCCACCATCGAGCGGACCCGGAGCGGGATCATCCGATCGTCCGAGCTGTTGAGCACGTCGTAGTAGAACCCGTCCTCCTCGTCCCAGAGCCCGACCCCGTCGCCGCCGATGTTGGTCATCGCCTCGGCGATGTGGAGGAAGTGCTCGAAGAACTTGGTAGCGATGTCCTCGTAGACCTCGTTGTGCATCGCCAGCTCGAGCGCGATCCGCATCAGGTTGAGCGCGTACATCGCCATCCAGGCGGTGCCGTCGGCCTGGTTGATGTAGCCGCCGGTGGGCAGCGGCGCGCTCCGGTCGAAGACGCCGATGTTGTCGAGGCCGAGAAAGCCGCCCTGGAAGACGTTCCGACCCTGCGCGTCCTTGCGGTTCACCCACCAAGTGAAGTTGAGCATCAGTTTATGGAAGACCCGCTCCAGGAACGCCAGGTCGCCCTGGTCGCCGCGACGCTTGCGGTCGATCTGGAAGACCCGCCATGCCGCCCAGGCGTGCACGGGCGGGTTGACGTCGCCGAAGGCCCACTCGTAAGCCGGCAGCTGCCCGTTCGGGTGCATGTACCACTCGCGGGTCAGCAGCAGGAGCTGCTGCTTGGCGAACTCCGGGTCGATCAGGGCGAACGGGATCGCGTGGAAGGCCAGGTCCCAGGCCGCATACCAGGGATACTCCCAGGAGTCCGGCATCGAGATGATGTCGGCGTTGTTGAGATGCACCCAGTCGTGGTTCCGGCCCTGCCGACGCTCGGGGGGCGGGCACGGTTGTCTGGGGTCGCCCTCGATCCACTGTGGCACGTCCAGGTAGTAGAGCTGCTTGCTCCAGATCATCCCGGCGAAGGCCTGTCGCTGGATGGCGCGGCGATCCGCGCTTCCCATCCCGGTCTGGAGCGCCGCGTAGAACTCGTCCGCCTCGGCGACCCGCTCCGCGACGATCGCGTCGAAGCCCGCGAACGGGTCACGCGGCATCCGCTCCGCCAGCCGCGCGCGAACCACGGCCCGACCCTTGGCGGGAATCGTCAGGCGATGCCACGCCGCCGCCTTGGTGCCGGTTCGATCGGGGTTCACCGCCGTTGGATCGCCGCCTACGACTCGGGTGTGAAAGGCGTCTTTCGGGAATGCCGGCGACTCCGCGCTGCCCCAGAGCCGGGCCGCGTTCGAGTCGTTCTCGGCGAAGAGCAGCTCGGCCTCGCTCTCGAGGGCCAGCTCGTAGGCGCCTAGGGTCTCGTGCTCCGCGACCACGCGGCCCTCGCCGACGGCGCGGAGCCGCGGCCGAGCCGGGGCCCGTCCCCACGACCAGGTGTTTCGGAACCAGAGCTGCGGCAGCACGTGGATCGTGGCGGCTTCCGGTCCCCGATTCTCCAACGTGACTCGCATCAGGAGGTCGTCGGGGCCGGTCTTGGCGTACTCGACGACGACGTCGAAGTAGCGGTCCTCGTCGAAGACGCCCGTGTCGAGCAGCTCATACTCGGGCGCCCCGATGCCCCGGCGACGATTCTCCTCCACCAGGTCCTGGTAGGGGAATGCGGCCTGCGGGTACTTGTACAGCATCTTGAGGTACGAGTGCGACGGGGTGGCGTCGAGGAAGTAGTAGAGCTCCTTGACGTCCTCGCCGTGGTTGCCCTCGCCGTTGGTGAGCCCGAAGAGGCGCTCTTTGAGGATCGGGTCTCTGCCGTTCCAGAGCGCCAGGGCGAGGCAGAGACGCTGCTCCCAATCGGAGACACCGGCGATGCCGTCTTCGCCCCAGCGATACGCCCGGCTCCGCGCCGCGTCGTGCGGCAGATAGTCCCAGGCCGCCCCGTCGCGACTGTAGTCCTCGCGGACGGTGCCCCATTGCCGCTCGGACAGGTAGGGACCCCAGCGGCGCCAGGGAGCGACCTCGCGGGGATCGAGGCGGACGCCTTCCGTGGTTTCTCTGATGCGTGACAAGCCGGCTCCTCGGTGGTGGCTTGGGCGGATAACGGCTCGGGGGCGCTCGTAGTTCCCGCGCGACCGACAGCGCTCAGCCGACCGCGAGCCCGGCTCGCTGACTACGGCCCGCGGCGGCGGTGGCCTTGAGCTCGAGATCTTCGAGCACGTTGGAGAAGGCCACGAAGGCGTCGTAGGGCGAATCGAACGGGCTGAAGTAGCTGTGCACGTCGCCGTCGGCGAACCATTTGGTGGACATGTAGTAGACGTGATCGCTGGTGGTGAGCCGGCGCCAGGACTCGAGCAGCCGCGGGTCGCCGGTCTCCTTGACCAGGGCGCCCACCCGGTAGAGCCACCGATGGCTCTCGCTCTGGATCCCGTTGCCGAGCCAGGCGGTCGTGTCGCGCTCCTGGTCGGCCCAGGAGGTCGGTCGCGCGTAGCCGATCGGAGCGACCGGTTGCCGGCGGGCGAGGTCCGACGGCTGCACGAAGCGAAGCCCGCGAGCAAAGCACTCCTCGGGCCAGTGGCGGAGGAAATCGAAGATCCCGGTGCTGGTCCACTGATGCTCGCCGAAGGTCTCGTAGTCGAGGAAGAGATGGACGCTCTCGCCGGGCGCGCCGGCGAGCCAGTCGGCGTACTTCCCGGCCGTGAGCGGCCAGGCATCCCAGTCCCGCCGCGAGAAGCGGAAGCCGACGTCGTCGCTCAGCCGATAGTTCCGGGGGATCAGCCGAAGGGTCGGCGCCCGCTCGGCGGCGTAGACGTGATTGGCCGAGCGCCAGCCCAGCACGTGGTCGGCGCCCTCGGCGAGGATGCCGCGGAAGCCAAGCCGCGACACCAGCGGGCCCAGCCGGTCGAAGTAGATCAGCTCAGTGTTTCGGAAGACGTGGGGCCGCCGGGCGAAGAGTCGCTCGATGGTTCGCCGATGGAGCGTCACCTG
>JBFXAS010000014.1:0-37678 GCA_050184075.1 Gemmatimonadales bacterium | reverse complement strand
CAACCCCGCCGAGGAGCAGACCGAGGCCTACGACACGGGGCGTTTCGGATGACCGGCCCCGCCCCGGAATCGCTCTCGGCGGCCGTCACCGACACCCCGGACCCGGAGACCCTCGGGCCGGGCGACGCGGCGCTCGAGGCCGACGGCTTCTCCTTCTTCTACGGAAAGCAGCAGGCCCTCTTCGACATCTCGTTCCGGGTCGCGCGACGGGCGATCACCGCGATCATCGGCCCCTCGGGCTGTGGCAAGTCGACCTTCCTCCGGTCGATCAACCGGATGAACGACCTGATCCCGGGCGCGCGCTACCAGGGCGCCATCTCGGTCGCGGGACACTCGGTGCTCGGCGCGGGCGTCGACCTGGTCACGCTGCGCCGCCGGGTCGGGATGGTGTTCCAGCGCCCCAACCCGTTCCCCAAGTCGATCTTCGACAACGTCGCCTACGGGCCCCGGCTCAACGCCCTGGTGGCCCGGCGCGAGCTGCCGGAGGTGGTGGAGCGCTGCCTCCGGCAGGCCGCCCTCTGGGACGAGGTGAAAGACCGGCTCGGCGAGCCGGCCACCGGCTTGAGCGGCGGCCAGCAGCAGCGGCTCTGCATCGCGCGGGCGCTGGGCAACAACCCCGAGGTGCTCCTGATGGACGAGCCCTGCTCGGCCCTCGACCCGATCGCCACCCAGCGGATCGAGGAGCTGATGGTTCAGCTCAAGGACCAGTACACAATCGTGATCGTCACGCATAACATGCAGCAGGCGGCGCGCGTGTCCGACGCGACCGGTTTCTTCGACCGCGGGGTTCTGGTGGAGTACGGCGTCACCAACCAGGTCTTCACGGCGCCCCGGCACGAGCGAACCGAGGCCTACATTACCGGGAGGTTCGGATGACCCAGGACGGCCATCGGCATTTTCACGAGGAGCTGAGCCAGGCGAAGATCGATCTGCTGACCATGTCGGGCGAAGCGGAAGCCTCGCTTCGCGCCGCCGTGGAGAGTCTCCTCCTCCGCGACGCCGAGAAGGCGCGTCAGGTCATCGCCGGCGACCGGGTCATCGACGACATGGAGCTCGACATCGAGGAGCAGTGCCTGAACCTCCTCGCGCTCCATCAGCCGATGGCGAAGGACCTCCGCATGCTGCTGGCGGTGATCAAGATCGCCAACGACCTCGAGCGGGTCGGCGACCACGCCGTCAACATCGCCCAGAGCGCCGAACGGCTGGCCCAGAGCCGGCCGATCACCCCGGAGCCCGAGATCGTCGAGATGGCCCGCCTCGCGCGGGACATGCTCGCCGACGCCCTCGAAGCCTTCGTCCGCGGCGACGCGACCGCCGGCCGCGACGTCTGCAAGCGGGACGACAAGGTCGACGCGCTCAACCGCTCGATGTTCCGGATCCTGCTCACCCACATGATGGAGGATCCCCACTCGATCGGTGCCGGGATGGAGCTGCTGCTGGTCTCCCGCAATCTCGAGCGGATCGCCGACCTCGCCACCAACATCGGCGAGGACGTGGTCTTCCTGGTCGAGGGCAAGACGATCAAGCACCACGCCGAGGAGCGCCGGGCCAGTTGAGCACCGAGGTCCTCGCCGCGCTCGACGTAGGCTCCAACTCGATCCGATTGAGCGTCGCCGAGTACGACGACAAGGGCCTCCGGATCGTCGACGAAGTCAAGGACCAGCCCCGCCTCGCCGCCGGTCTCGCCGCCACCGGCGCCCTGGACCCCGCCGCGATGGAGCGCGCGGTCGAAGCGCTCAAGCGGATGCGCGGCGTGGTCGAGCGCCGCGGGGTCACCCGCCTCCGCGCCGTGGCCACCTCGGCGGTTCGGGAAGCCGACAACGGCCGCGCCTTCGTCGCCCGGATCAAGAAGGAGACCGGCTTCGACCTCGAGGTGATCGACGAGCACACCGAGGCCACCCTCTCCTATCGCTCGGTCGCCCATCACTTCGCCCTGCAGGACACCCGCGCGCTGGTGATCGACATCGGCGGCGGGAGCCTCGAGCTGGTGGGCGCGATCAATGGGCTGGTCGAGGTCTCCGCGTCGCTCCCGATGGGCGCGGTGCGCCTCACCGAGATGTTCCTCCAGGGCGAGCGCCCGATCCCCCGCGAGGTGCGCTCGCTCAGGAAGTCGGTCCGCCAGCAGCTCAAGCGCGCCTTCCAGGTGAAGGAGTGGCGCGGCGCGGTGGTGATCGGCTCGGGCGGCACCTTCACCAACCTGGGCCGGATGGTGCGGGCCCGGCGGGGCGCCGACGTCGGCATGGTGCATGGCGAGGTGGTCGTGGCCGGCGAGGTGGAGCAGCTGCTCGAGTGGCTCTCCACCAAGTCGAGCGCCGAGCGGGCCGGCGTGCCCGGTCTCAATCCGCAGCGGGCCGACATCATCCTCGCCGGGCTCGCCACCACGGCGGAGCTGCTCGATCAGGTCGAGGCGCGGAGCGTCACCGTGAGCGCCTACGGACTCAGGGAGGGGATCCTGCTCGAGATGGTCGGCGGGAGCGCCACCATCGCCGCCGACCCGTTCCGCGCCATGCGCGAGCTGGTCGACCGTTGCATGGGCGACCGCCGCCACGTCGAGCAGGTCCGGGTGCTCGCGCTCACCCTCTTCGACCGGCTGAAGGACGCCCTCGGCGCCCTGGAGGGCGAGCGCTTCCTGCTCGAGGCCGCGGCCCTGCTCCACGACGTGGGCCAGGTGGTCAGCTACCGGCGGCACCACAAGCACAGTTATCAGCTCATCATGCATGCCGACCGGCTCAGTCTGGGCACCCGCGAGCGCGAGCTGGTGGCGCTGATCAGCCGGTACCATCGCAAGAAGGGACCGAGCAAGAAGCACCCCGAGTTCGCCGCGCTCGCCCCGGCCGATCGCGAGGTGGTCAGGCGGCTCGCCGGGCTGCTCCGGGTGGCCGACGGACTCGATCGCGGCCACGCCACCGCCGTGGAGCGGCTCACCACCCGACTCACCGCCGACTCGCTCTCGATCCGGGTGGCGCCCCGCGATCCGCGCGCCGATCTCTCGCTCGAGATCTGGGGCGCGCTCCGCAAGGCCGACGTGCTGGAGAAGCTGCTGGATCGCCGGGTGCTGATCGGCGCGTCGAAGAGCTAGCCCCGGAGCGCGTCCAGCGGGTCCACCCGGGTCGCCCGCCAGGCGGGCAGCAGACAGCCGATCAGACCGGCCACCACCGTCACCAGGGCCGCCGCCACCACCACCAGGGGATCCTGCGGGCCGACTTCGTAGAGCATGCTGCGAAGCAGCGGACCCACCCCGAGCGCGCCCGCCACCCCGACCACGAGCCCGACGAGGACCGGCCGCATTCCCCGCCGCACCACCTCGGCCCCGACTCTGGGCCCGTTGGCGCCCAAGGCCCGACGCACCCCGATCTCCCGGGTCCGCTCGGCCACCACGTAGGCGATCACGCCGTGCACCCCGACGGCCGCCAGCAGCAGCGCCAGCCCGGCGAAAAGCCCGATCAGCGCGCTCAGGAAGCGGGGCTGCCGCAGGGTCGCGTCGACGGTCGCATCGAGAGGAGCCGCCTGCACCATCGGGACCTCCGGGTCGAGCTCCCGAAGCAGCGCCCGGACCGCGGTGAAGAAGGCCGAGGCGCCACCCTGGTAGCGCGCCACGAAGACCGGCGACGAGGTCACGTCCTGCGCCAGCGCGTAGTAAAGCTCCGGCTCGGGGGCCTGGTCGACGCGCTCGCGCCGAATGTCACCCACCACCCCGACGATCTCGACCGCCGCACCGTCCGAGCCCGAGCCGAGCCGCGCGCCCACCGCGCCGCCGTCGGGAAAAAAGCGATCGGCGAGCGCCCGATTGACCACCACCACCCGCGGCCGACCGACTCGGTCGTGCGCCTCGATCAACCGACCCGCGAGCAGCGGAATCCCGAGCGTCGCGAAGTACCCGGGCGAGGCGGCGTTGTACCCGACCTCGGGCGGCGGCCCGTCGCTCTGCTGGCGTCCCACGATCGACAGCGAGGTCGTGCTGACGTTCCTCATCGGCACCGCGTAGGAGGCGCCGACCGTCTCGACCCCGGGCAGCGCAGCCAGCCGCCCGAGCAGCTGCTCCTGAAAGGAGACCACCGCCTCGCCGCCGGGATAGCGCTCCGAGGGAAGCGGGGCCGCGAAGGTGAGCACCCGGTCGGTCCGGAAGCCCAGGTCCGAGTCGAGCAGATTGGCCAGGCTCCGCGTGAGCAGCACGGAGACCGCCGCCAGCAGGGTGGCGAGCGCTACCTGGGCGCCGACCAGCGCGGCGCGGGCCCGGTGGCTCGCCCGCCCCGCGGTCGCCCCGCGGCCGTCGGCCCTGAGCGTCGAGTGAAGATCCCGCCTGAGCACGAGCGCGGCGGGTACCAGCGCCGTCACCAGCGCGGTCACCAGCGCGAGCGCCACGGCAAAGCCGACGACCCGCCAGTCCAGGACGATCCGATCGGCCCGAGGCAGCGCGGGCCCCAGCAGCGAGAGAAAGCCCCGGGCGGCGCCCGCCGCCACAGCCACGGCCACCGCCGTGCCCCCAAGCGCCAGCACCAGCTGCTCCGCGACCAGACCCCGCGTCAGCTGTACGCGATCGGCGCCGAGCGCGGCGCGGATCCCGAGCTCGTGACGCCGGGCCAGGGCCCGAGCGAGAACCAGATTCGCGAGGTTGGCGCACGCCACCAACAGCAGCAGACCGACCGCCGCCATGGCGAGCCAGAGCCCGGAGCGAATCCCCTGCACCCCGACCAGCGCGATCGGCACCGGGTCAGGCACGTGCCTTGGACTCTCCTCCGGGTGGAGCTCGGCCAGCCGCGCGTCCACCACGTCGAGGTCGCGGGTCGCGGTCTCGACGGTCACGCCCGACGCGAGCCGTCCGAAGGCGGCCAGCACGTGCATCCGCCGGGCCCGAGCTGGATCCGACGCCAGGGTCGAGAAGTCGCTGACCAACCAGACGTCCACCGCGGTCCCAGCGGGGGTGACGAAGTCGCGCGGGAGCACCCCAATGATCTCCGTCGGCACCGCGTCGATCGACACCGTCCGCCCGACGATCGCCGGGTCGGCACCCAGCACCGATCGCCAGGCGGCGTCACTCAGGATCGCGACCGGCGCCGTCCCCGGTCTCCCCTCGGCGGAGCGGAAGCTCCGCCCCATGGCCGGCGCCACCCCCAGGGTCTCGAAGAAGTCCGCGGACACCATCGCGCCCTGGAGCCCGGTGGTCGCGTCCTGCGCCCGCAGGGTGACGCCCCGCCAGCGAAACGCCGAGAGCCGCTCGAAACTGGTGGTCTGCTCGCGCCAATCGTTCAGGTCCGCGATGGTGACGTTGCCGTAGCGTCTGCCCAGCTCGAGATCCTGCTCGTAGATCCGGACGATCCCCTCCGGCGCGGCGTAGGGCAGCGGGCGAAGCAGGACGCCCTCCACCACCGTGAACACCGCGACGTTGGCGCCGATGCCGAGGAGGAAAGTGGCCAGCGCCACCGCCACGTAGCCGGGCGAGCGCCGGAGCGAGCGGAGCGCACCGGTGAGATCGTGTCGGAGGCCCCGCCAGCGGCCGGTCCGCGCGGCCCGCGCGTCGCGGCGGCGGTCGATCGAGCGCACCGCGTGCGCCACCTCCGCCCGCCGTCCGAAGCGGCGCTCGGCCTCGCGGCGCGCGGCTTCGGGCGCCATCCCGGAGCGGATCAGGTCCTCCGCGCTCCGCTCGAGGTGGTGCTCCAGCTCCTGATCGACCTCGTCGCTTCCGGGCCCGGGACGACCCAGCCGGAAGAGCCGCCGAACTCCTCGAGGCAGGGCCATCGCTACCGGCCCTTCGAGCCCGTCGGCGCGATCACCCGATCGACCGCGCGGACGTAGCGCTCCCACTCGGACACCGACGCCTTGAGCGCCCGCTTTCCCGCGCGGGTGAGCGCGTAGTACCGGGCCTTGCGGTTGTTCTCGGAGACGCCCCACTCGGCCTCGACCAGGCCCTTGGTCTCGAGCCGATGGAGCGCCGGATAGAGGGCGCCCTCCTCCACCAGCAGCTCGCCCCCGCTCCGCTCCTTGATGGCGGTGGCCACCGCGTAGCCGTGGAGCGGCTCGCCGGCGAGGGTCTGCAGCACCAGCAGGTCCAGCGTACCGCGCATCAGCTCGAGCTCGTCACCCATCCGCCGCTCCATAAGATTCTTATGGGAAGAAGATACAGCCTTCCCCTAAGATTTCAATGGGGGCCCTCAGGCTCCGTACGGAACCCAGATGTTCTTGACTTGGGTGGCCTCGCGGAGGAGCTCGGCGTCGGCGCCGTCCCGACCGAGCCAGTCGCGGGCGATCCCCCGGTCGACCCAGGTCCGCTTCATGTTGCCCGCCGAGAGCCGCTCGACCTCGGCGCTTCCCTCGGGGGAGCCGAAGTACCAGACACCGTCGACGCCGTCGTGGGCGGCGAGCACGGCCGCCAGCTCGCCGCGGCTCCCGCTCACCAGATTGACGACGCCGGCCGGCAGGTCGGAGGTGTCGAAGAGCTGATAGCAGTCGAGGGCGAGCAGCGGCCAGCGCTCCGACGGCACCGCCACCACCGCGTTCCCCATCGCGAGCGGCGGCAGCACCACGGAGAGGAAGCCGAGCAGCGCCGGCGTCTCCGGAGCCACCACGCCCATCACGCCGATCGGCTCGTTCATCTGAATGGTCACGTTACGGAACGGGGTGGCGTGCACCCGACCGTCGTACTTGTCGGCCCAGGCGGCGTACCAGAAGCAGCGCTCGACGGCGGTGGCCACTTCGCTCCGCGCTTCCTTCGCCGAGTGGCCGCACCAGCGTCGGAGATCGGCCGCGAGCTCGCGCGAGCGGATCGAGAGGTTCTCGCCGAGGTAGTAGAGCACCTGGGCCCGGAGATACGCGGTCGCGCGCGCCCAACCGGGCTGCGCCTTGATCGCGGCCTCGACCGCGTTCCGCACGTCCTTTCGGTTGCCCGCGCCGACCGCCGCGACCACCCGGCCGGCCGCGTCGCGCACCGGCGTGCTGGCTCCCGAGTCGGGCCGGACCTGCTGGCCGCCGATGTAGAGCTTGAAGGTGCGATCGATCTGCTCCGGGTCCGCCCCGGTGTCCCGCGGAGCGGCGCCCCGCTTGGTGGCTTTGGGGGGCTGGTGCCGCCGGGTCACGTACTCCCAGAGCCCCTCCTTCCCCCCCTCCCGCCCGAAGCCGCTCTCGCGGTAGCCGCCGAAGCCGGCCGCCGCGTCGAACAGATTGGTGCAGTTGATCCAGACGGTGCCCGCCGCCAGCGCCGGCGCGATGTCGAGCGCGGTATTGAGGTTCTCCGTCCAGACGCTCGCCGCGAGCCCGAAGCGCGTGTTGTTGGCCAGCTCGACCGCCTCGGCAGGGGTGCGGAAGGTCATCGCGACCACCACCGGCCCGAAGATCTCGACCTGCGCGATGGTCGCGCCGGGGGCCACGTCGGTGAAGAGCGTGGGCGGATAGAAGAGCCCCTCCGTCGGGCAGCTCCAGCTGGGCTGCCAGATCCGTGCGCCTTCGTCGACCCCCTGCTGCACCAGCTCGCGGATCTTCTCCAGCTGCACCGGAGCGACGATCGCGCCGATGTCGATCGCCTTGTCGAGCGGGTTGCCGACGCGAAGCGTCTCCATCCGGGCGCGGAGCTTCCGGATGAGCGGTTCGGCGATCGACTCCTGCGCCAGGATCCGCGAGCCGGCGCAGCAGACCTGGCCCTGGTTGAACCAGATCGCGTCGACCACGCCTTCGACCACGCTGTCCAGATCGGCGTCGTCGAAGACGATGAAGGGCGACTTGCCGCCGAGCTCGAGCGAGAGCCGCTTGCCGCTGCCGGCCGTGGCGACCCGAATCAGCCGGCCGACCTCGGTCGATCCAGTGAACGCGATCTTGTCGACGTCGGGGTGCGCCACCAGCGCCTCGCCGGTCC
This sequence comes from Gemmatimonadales bacterium, assembly GCA_050184075.1. Classification (GTDB taxonomy): domain Bacteria; phylum Gemmatimonadota; class Gemmatimonadetes; order Gemmatimonadales; family GWC2-71-9; genus SHZU01. The sequence goes on along the minus strand of JBFXAS010000014.1, from coordinate 29,835 downwards.
GGCCGTCGCCGGTCACCACATTGACGACCCCCGCCGGGAGCCCGACCTCGCAGCAGAGCTCCGCGAAGAGCAGCGCCGTGAGCGGGGTGAACTCCGCCGGCTTGAGCACCACCGTGTTCCCCATCGCGAGCGCGGGTGCGATCTTCCACGCCAGCATCAGGAGCGGGAAGTTCCAGGGGATGATCTGGCCCACCACGCCCACCGGCTCGTAGCCGGGCAGCTCGCTCGCCATCAGCTCGGCCCACCCGGCGTGATGGTAGAAGTGGCGGGCGACGAGCGGCACGTCGATGTCGCGCGACTCCCGGATCGGCTTGCCGTTGTCGAGGCTCTCGAGCACGGCGAAGCGGCGGCTGTGCTTCTGGATTCCGCGGGCGATCGCGTAGAGATGGCGGGCCCGTCCGTGTCCCCCGAGCGCCCACCATCTCGGCTGCGCCTCCCGCGCGGCCGCGACGGCGCGGTCGACGTCCTCGGCCGAGCCCTGCGCCACGGCGGCGAGCACCCGGTTCCGGCCGGGGTCGATGGTGTCGAAGCGCTCACCCGCCGCCGGCTCCACCATCTCGCCGCCGACGAAGTGCCCGAACCGGCGGCCGTGCGCGTCGAGCCACCGTTCGACCGGCGCGGCGGACTCGGGAGCCGGTCCCCACTCCATCGACTCGAAAGCCTCGCGCACGGTCGTCATCGGTTCCTCACGCGAGCGGCACGACCACGCTGTCGTAGTCGCGGTCGGCGATGTAGAGCACGGGCACCTGGTCGCCCACGAACCACCGCTCCGTGATCCAGGGCAGCACCCGATCGGCGCCCCGGTGGATCCCTCCATCGGCGGCGAACTCGTAGCGGACCCGAGTGTAGCGCACCGCACCGGCGACGGTCACCTGGTCCATCTCCATGATCGTGGCCGTGGCGGGGTGCCCTTCGGCCAGGAACGGCCGGAGTCGCTTGCGCCGCTGGTGGGCGATACCCCAGTACATGGCGGGCAGAATCCCGAACGTGCCGATGCCCACCAGCACCATCAGCACCTTGCCGACCACCCGCATCGGGCCGCTCGACGGGGGCCGACTCGAATCGATCAGCTGCCAGGCATCGCCGACCAGGGTCTCCTCGACCTTCTTGAGCGCACCCTCGACCTGCCGGGGAGCCGGGTCGAGGCCCTCCACCAGTCGGGTCGCCGCCACGCTCACCGTGCGCCCGCTGGAAGGCACGGTCATCGCCTTGCCGGTCGGCGTCGCCGCGGCCCCGAAGAGGGCCGTCCGCGCTTCCCGCGCGCTCTGGAATCGCTCCCCCGGATTCGCGGCCAGCAGCCTGGTCAGCACGGACTGCAGCGGCTCGCCGCAGGGCAGCGCCGGGGGCACTTCGAGGCGGCCTTCGGCGGACATGAAGTCGCGGGGCGGCCGTCCGGTGGTCAGGTGGAGAAAGGTGGCGGCGAGGGCGAAGAGATCGCTCGCGGGGCTCGCCTGACCCATGTACTGCTCGTACGGCATGTAGCCGTAGGTGCCGACGATCGTGGAGCCGTCCTCTCCCGCACCGCGGAACACGCTTCGCACGGCGCCGAAGTCCACCAGGGCCGGGCTCCCGTCGTCGCGAACGATCACGTTGCTCGGCTTGATGTCGCGATGGAGCACCGGCGGCACCCGCCCGTGGAGATAGTCGAGCACGCCAAGCAGCTCCACGAACAGGTGGAGCAGCAGCTCCTGCTCGGGCCGGGGCCCATCCTCGATCAGACTCGCGAGGGAGCGGCCGTCGATGTACTCCATCACCAGGACGGTCGACTCGACACCCTGCCACTCCGCTCGGAGCTGCGCGAAGACTTCCGGCACGCCGCGGTGGCGGAGCGAGCGCAGGACCCGGGCCTCGCGCTCGAAGAGCTGGTAAGCTTTGAGGTCGGTCGGCCGAGAGAGCACCTTGATCGCCACCGGCCGCTCGGCGTCGACGTCGTGGGCAAGCAGGGTCTCGCCGAAGCTGCCCCGGCCGAGCCGCGACTCGACCTGGTAGCGCCCGGCGATCACCTGGCCGGCAACCGGCTGGTCGGCGGGCGGGTTTGGATCGTCCGGGCGGCGGGTCGGCTCAGCCAAGGCCGTGTCTCCGCCCGGCCGAGTAGCGGCCGGTGAGATGGAACTCGATCTGACGCTCGACGTCCGCGACCAACCCGCTCGCGCCGAAGCGGTAGAGGTGGGGGCGGTGGTTGCGGTCCCCCCGCACCTCCTTGACCATCGCGAGCCACTGGAGCGACTGCTGGGCGGTGCGAACCCCGCCGGCCGGCTTGCCACCGCCCCGCGCGCCGGCGCGCTCCCGGTGGGCCCGAATCGCGCGGGCCATCACCAGGCCGACGGGCAGGGTGGCGTTGACGGCCTCCTTCCCGGTCGACGTCTTGATGAAGTCGGCGCCGGCCATCATCGAGACCAGGCTCGCGCGGTACACGTTGCGGAGCGTGCCGAGCTCGCCCGTGGCGAGGATGGTCTTGAGGTGCGCGGCGCCCGCCGCCTCCCGAAAGGTCCGCACCTCGTCATAGAGGGCGCGCCAGTCTCCTTTCAGGACGTGCTCCCTGGTGATCACGATGTCGATCTCCGCCGCCCCGGCGGCGACCGACGCCTCGATCTCCGCCACCCGCTGCGCGAACGGCGAGAGCCCGGCGGGGAACCCTGCCGAGACGGCGGCCACGGGGAGACCCGAGCCCTCGAGTGCCAGCACCGCCGTGGCCACGAAGCGGTGGTACACGCAGAGCGCCGCGACCTGGATCGGCGGAGCCCCCGGCTCGCCGAAGCCGAGCCGGGCGAGCAGGTCCGCGCGGAGCGGTCGCCTCGCCTTGGCCGCGAGCCGGCGCACCCGGTTGGCGGTGTCGTCGCCGGCCAGGGTGGTGAGGTCCATCAGCGTGATCACCCGGAGCAGCCAGCCGAGCTGCCACTCCTTCTTGACCGACCGGCGGGCTCCGATGGTCGAGGCGCGTCGCTCGACCGCGCTGCGGTTGACCCGGGCCTCGCGCACCCAGTCCAGCTCGAGCGGCATCCCGGAATTCCGGACCAGCTCGCCCGGCGCCGCTCGGGACGGCGCGCTCGGCCGCGCGGATTCGAGCGGCGCGCGGTAGCGGTGGGCCGCGGGCTTCGTGGTCATCCGGATCGGCGCATTGATGGACCGCGTTCCTCGCTCACGGGAGGTTGTAGGCCAGCCGCCGCGCGATCAGGCGCGGGTCGCGGAAGGGGAAGATCAGGACCATGCCCGCGACGAATCCACCCGCATGGGCCCAGAAGGCCACGCCGCCGCCTTCGCTCGCGAGGGCCGGGATCCCACCGAGCAGCTGCAGCAGGAACCAGTAGCCCAGCATGAAGACCGCGGGCACGGTGATCCTGGTGATGAAGATGCCCAGGAAAACCAGCATGTGAACCCGCACCCGGGGGTAGAGGATGATGTAGGCCCCCATCACGCCACTGATCGCGCCGGACGCCCCCACCATCGGCACCGCGCTCCCGAGATTCACGAAGGCCTGCCCCGCCGCCGCGAGCACGCCGCAGAACAGGTAGAAGACCAGGAAGCGCGCCCGCCCCATCGAATCCTCGACGTTGTTGCCGAAGACCCAGAGGAACCACATGTTGGCCAGGAGGTGGAGCCATCCGCCGTGGAGGAACATCGAGCTGATCGGGGTGAGCCAGGCGTCGGAGCCGATCTCGCACGTGACCCCCGGACCGATCGGCACCGCGGAGCCGGCCGGAATCCGGCCGGAGATCGCCCCCGGAATGAGCCCCAGCTCGCAGACCGACGCGGAGAGCCGCGGCTCCGCCCCCATGCCCTGGATCACAACCCAGGCCGCGACGTTGAGCCCGATCAGCAGGTAGGTGACGACCGGCGTCGCCAGGGTCGGGTTGTCGTCCTTATATGGAAACATGCCTTCTGGCGGCTCTGGCCCCACCCCGGGGCGCCGGCGTCACGGGAGGCGGGCTTGCCCCGGGCGCGAGACCCCAGCAATGTAACTGCCACTCGGCGGCCCGGTGACTCGCCGAGCCGACCCCGACCTCCACGCTTCGAGCCCCTATGCCCCTCGCCCGGTCGCTCCTGCTCCGCGCCGCCGACAACGACTGGCTCGCCCGCCAGATGTCGGAGCGGGCGTTCGCCAGGCGGGCGGTGCGGCGGTTCATGCCCGGAGAAACCCTCGAGGCCGCCCTCGTCGCCGCCCAGAGCCTGGCGGCTCAGGGCCTCGGCACCCTGCTGACCCAGCTGGGCGAGGGTCTGACCGACGAACGCCAGGCCGCGGAGGTCCGCGACCACTACTTGGGAGCATTCGACCGGATCGCGCACGAGCGGCTGCCGACCGCGGTCTCCATCAAGCCCACGCAGCTGGGCCTCGACTTCAGCTTCGACGTCTGCAAGCGGCATCTCGCGGCGCTCGCCGATCGCGCCGAGGCCACCGGGTCGCGACTCTGGATCGACATGGAGGACTCGCGCTACGTCGATCGGACGCTCGACCTCTACCGCGCCACGCTCGAGCGTCACCCCAGGGCCGGTCTGGCGATCCAGTCCTATCTCCGCCGCACCCCGGCCGACATCGAAGCCCTGATTCCGCTCTCCCCCACGATCCGTCTCGTGAAAGGCGCCTATCAGGAGCCCGCCACCGTGGCCTTCGCCGAAAAGCGGGAGACCGACCTGGCGTACTTCGCCGTCGGACGCCGGCTGCTCGAGGCCGCGGCGGACGGCCGGGGCCTCCCAGTATTCGGGACCCACGACATGGTGCTGGTCAATCGCCTGGTCGACGCCGCCCGGGAGCTCGGCGTGCCGGACGACCGCTACGAGATCCACATGCTCTACGGCATCGGCTCCTCGAACCAGCACGCGCTCAAGCAGCAGGGCCGGACGGTCAAGACCCTGATCAGCTACGGCGCGGCCTGGTTCAAGTGGTACATGCGACGCCTGGCGGAACGCCCGGCCAACGTGTGGTTCGTGATGAAGAGCGTCTTCAGCTGATCGCCCGCGTCGCGAGACGCAGGCCCGTTCATCCCCCTTGCAACGCCGTGCAGCGCCCAGCGAGCGGATCGGCAGGGCGCTGCACCGTCTTCGTGCCAGCGATGGCGCGGCGCCCGGCGAGCCTGACCGTCTCCTGCACGCGCCTGCACGACCCCTGTTCAGAAGCCGGCCAGTCGCGGTACGACGGCTGATTTCTGTGAATTGCGTGGCCGATTCCGGTGCCTACAGTGTTAGGCACCAAGGCATCGGTCATCACAAGGCAAGGGCCGGGCCCGTCTCGTTTGGGAGGTGCATCGACATGCGTGTAGCCCGCCTCGCCCTCGCGGCATTGCCGCTCCTCAGCGCCGCGTGCGCAACCGAGCTCGCCGGCCCGGACGACGCGCCCCCGAGCGAACCGCCCCTGCTCGGACCGCCACCCGCCGGCAACAACGGGCCGCCCACGCTCACCATCACGTCGCCGGCCGACGGTGCGGTGGTCCCGCTGGGTTCGCCGCTCACCATCTCGGCCGATTTCGTCGATCCGGACCCGAGCGACCTGCACACCTGCACGATCGATTGGGAGGTGGCCCTCACCGTGGGGACCGTCACCGAGAGCAACGGCACGGGCTCCTGCGTCGGATCTTTCAGCCCGGGGTCCGAGGGGATCTACAGCATCACGATGAGCTTGATCGACTCCTTCGGCAACACGGCCACCGAGTCGATCACCGTGACGGTCCAGGACCAGGCGACGCCGGAGCCGGAGCCCGAGCCCATGGTGGGCCTCGTGATCGGCGAAGGCAAGCTGCAGCTGCCGCGCGGGGCCTATCGCGGCGCGCCGCGCCGTCACGGACCCCTGCACTTCGCCGTCCTGGTCCGACCGGCCAAGGAGTGGCGCCGGCAGCAGGTTCGCTTCCGCGCGCTGCTCCACGAGCCGCGGGCCTGGTTCGACGCGCGCCGCTTCGACGACGTCACCGTGACCCCCGGACACGCGGTGATCAGCGGCATCGGCTCGCTCAAGGGACGGGGCGGGTACCGCTTCACACTCTGGCTCACCGACGGTGATCGCCCCGGAGGGGACGGGACCGATCGCGCCCGGCTCCGGATCTGGACCGACCGGGAAGTGATTCTCGACACCGAGCCGGGCGCCGCGACCGACGCCGCCCCGAACACCCCGCTCGACCGCGGCCGGGTCCGCATCGAGTAGCCGGTCCGGCACGCTCGTCCGAGTCTGCCCCGGTGCGCCCCCGTCGCGAGAGCTCGCGGCGGGGGCGCCTGCCTGCCCCGCCCGCCCGCCGCGGCGAAGGCCGCGGCGGATGGCGCCGCCGAGAGACACCGGCGCCGATCCCGACGTGCGCGTCCGGGCCGCCTCGCTCTTCGACGCGCGCAAGGCACGGAGCCCGCTCCTCGCGGCGCCGTGGCGGTCGACGGACGCCGCGCCGTGGCCGGTCGACGGTCGCGGCGCCGTGGCGGTCCACGGGCCGGCCCGACTAGTATCGAGACCAATGAACCGAGCGATCGCCCGATGATCCGCCCGCTGCCTCAGGTCGTGCTCTTCCTGCTCCCCCTGGCCAGCCTGTCCGCCCAGTCGGAGCGGGCGACGCTCGGCGTCGAGGCCAGAGCCTATCCGGCCGGGGTGATCGCCGCGGGGCGGCTCGACCTCGATCTCGGGCGGCGCACCCGGATCGGCTTCACGGCGGGCTACAACCTCACCCGCCGCGGCGACTTCGGCGAGCACGACGACGAGCGGGGCGGCGGCGGCGGCCTGGGCGTGCTGGTGACCACCCGCCTCGGCGATCGGCCCTCCGGGTTCTATCTCGGGGGGCGGATCGACCTCTGGTGGCTCGACATCGACTGGACCGACCGGTCGCCCGCCCGCGCCGGCACGACGGCGATCACGGTCGTGCAGCCCACCGCGCGCGGCGGCTACGGCTTCTCGCTCGCCGGGGGGCGCTGGCGGCTGGAGACGGGCCTCGCGTTAGGCAGCGAGGTCAACCTCCGGACCGGGGGCGAGCGGGTCGGCGAGGGGGCCATCCTCCTGGCCGAGATCGGCCTGCTCTGGCGTCCCTAGCGGGCCGGGTCGAGCAACCAGCCGAATCCCGCTTCGCGCCAGGCCCGCGGATCGGCGCCCACCCGAAGCAGCAACGTGCCGAAGCCGCTCGCGCCCTGGAAGAACCCGGTGAAGACGGCCGGCTCGCCGGGCCGCTCGAGAAAGGCCGGCCGGGGCGTCTCCCACCACAGACCGGTCGGATCCCGTCGGCCCCGCTCGAGGAGGGCGCGGGTCAGGGACTCTGCCGAGCGCCGAGGGGGCTCGAGCGCCAGGGCATCGGCGAAGTCCTCGAGGAACCAGGCGACGCCCGCCCTGCCGAATCGAAGATCGTTCGGGAGCGAGTCGCCGTCGGCAGCGGGCAGGAACGCCGGGTGACCCGCGAGTTCCGCCGCCGCGCGGGTCGCCCACTCGCTCCACCCACCCGCCGGATCCTCGCGCGCGAGCGCCAGAAAGAGGCGCGCGCTCCCGGCCGGACCGTGCGCCCATCCGTGATCGAGCCGCCCCTGCCATTCCTGGTTGGGCCACCCGTACGGCAGCCAGAAGCCGCCGCCGGCCGTGTCGGCGGCGGCGATCAGCGACCGGGCCGCCCGCACCGCCGCGCGGTCGAGGCGCGGATCGTCCACCAGCCGCCCGACCGCGAGCAGCGCGTACGCCGTCCCGGCGGCGCCGTGCGTGAAATTAGGGAGCACGTACGGGCGGTCGCGCCGAAAGCGCCAACCCGGCCCGGCCAGGGTCTCCTCCATCCGAGCCGCGACGCCGAGCCCCGCGCGGTGAGCCAGTCCGCGGGCGGTCGAGTCGTCGAAGCGCTCGGCCGCCCAAGCCATGAAGAGCATGGTGCCGGCGTTGCCGAAGAGCAGGTCGTCGTAGACCCCGGACCATTCGGCGGTGGTGTCGCTGGTCGCGCGGGCGGCCGCTGCCACCAGCGCGACGACCCGGCGGGCGGCCTCGGCGAAACGGGCGTCGCCTAACGTCGCGTGGGCCCGCTCCAGGATCCGCGCCACCGAGGGCCAACCGTAGTAGAGGCTGGTTTCGGGCGGCTGCTGGTCGGCGCGCACCCGGTCGGGGATCCGCGCCTCGAGGGCGAGCGCTCCCCGCCTGGCGAGACCCGCGCTGGCCGAGTCGCCGGTGAGCGCGGCGTGCGCGAGCAGAAAGGCAACCGGGCCGGCGTCGCCGCTCCCGAGGCCGACGCCGGCCTCCCCCGGCTCGAGTGCGTCGACCGGCCAGCCGACACCGGGCCCCGACGGGCGGGCCTGCGCCTCGAGCCAGCGGGCCACGCTGTCCGCGGCCGCCCGCCACGGACTCGCCAGGCGCTCCGGCGGCGACGCCGGCTTTCCGACACAACTCGACAACAGGACGGCGGCCGCCATCCAGCGACGCATCGCGGCTCCCTTCGGCCAAGGTACGTTCCGAGCAGAAGGGGTCCGCCTCACGCGAACCCCTTGTCCCTACGGAACGCTCCGGCCGGGGTTTTCGGCGGGCGCCGCGACTCGGTCAAACGACGGGGACGGGGACGGGATCGGGCGTCTGATGGACGACCCGCCGCCCGATCGCTGCGCCCTGCAGGTCGACGGCGACGTGCAGGATCATCGGCCAGATCAGCGAGCCGGTAAAGAGGAACAACGCGCCCATCACCAGCCCGACCGCGCCGGTCTTGAGAACGCCGGAGCGTCCCTGGTAGGAGTGAGCCAGACCGAACACCACGGCTGCCGCGAGCATCGCGGGCCAGGACCCGAGCCATACGGCCAGATACGCGATCAGATACCCGCGGTAGAGCACCTCCTCGCAGATCCCGGCCGTGAAGCAGAGCGCCCGAAAGTTGGCGTGCTCGCGATCGGTGGCCGGGAGCAGGTCGCGTGCGCCCGCCAGCTGGCGCCGGAGCCCGTCGAGGCCCGCACCCTGAAGCCGCTGGATCGCGCGCCATTGGACCAGGAGCAACGCCAGCGCGAGCACGCTGAGACCGAGACCGGCGAGGGTGCGTGACCCGGCCGGAATCGCGAGGCCGAGCGCGGCCGCGCTCCGGCCCGAGTACGCCCAGACGCCGAGCGTGGCCGCCACGAGCACCCACTGGATCACCATCGTCACCCGGTACTCCGTGACCCGGGCATCCGCGGCGCCGGCCCGGACCTTGGCCACGAAGGTCCGGTAGGTGCGGGTGGCGTAGAGGGGAAAGAGCAAGACCAGCACGAGCGTCAACAGATGGTCGAGCAAGCCGTGAGTCATGAGTCGGTCCTCGGTCTCGCGGGGGTCAGTTCTCGCCCGCGGGCTTGACCGGAGTCAGGACCACGGTGAGTGCGTACAAGCGTCCTTCGCCGCGCGGCTTGGTGGTGCCGCCGGCCAGCACCCGATAGGCCTGGTCGAGCAGCCGGTTGAGCCGCTTGAGCTCCACGGCGGTGAGCCAGGCTTTGCCGCGCAGCGCCATCAGCTCTCGCTCGGGTCGGAGCCGACGCGTGGGGCTGTCCCGCACGGCGGCCGCCATCTCGCGGGACGTGAGCCGGAGCATGGCCTCGGCCGCCTGCACCGCCAGCTCCAGCTCCTCCTCGTCGTGCCGGCGGGCGCCCAGGATCAGCTCCCGCGAGACGACCCCGTAGCGACGCTCTCGGGCGCGGCCCTCGCCGACGTAGCCCTTCACCACCACCAGCCCCGCGCGCTCGAGGGCGCCAAGGTGGTAGTAGAGGGCCTGGCGACTCCGGCCGAGGCGCTGCCCCAGCTCCCGGACGGTGAGCGGCTCGCCGCCGAGCGCGGTGATCAGCTCTTGTCGGGCGGGCGAGCCAAGCGCTTCGAGCGCGCGAGGGGAAGGGCGGCCTGGCTTCATGCCCCCGAAGCTAGCGCGCAGCATTCCAAAGCACAACATTTTTGGAATGATTGGCCGCGCCCCGGGCGCCCCCTTGCGCCCGACCGCCGCGCCTCCTTCCTTCTCCGCCCCATGGCGATTCCCCGCTCCGAGGTGGTCGCGCTCTGGCTCCACCGCCAAGGCCTTTCGGCGCCGCGCGGCGCCGTCCCGGCGTCGCCCGCCGCGCTCCGCGAGCATCTCGAGCGCACCGGCGCGCTCCAGCTCGACACCATCAACGTGGTCGACCGGGCCCACTACCTGACGCTCTGGAGCCGGTTCGGGAGCTACGACCGCGAGCGGCTCGACCGCTGGGTGTACGACGACCGACTCGGCTACGAGTACTGGGGACACGAGGCCTCGATCCTGCCGATCTCCCATCTGCCGCTCGGGCAGCGGCGCATGCGCGGCTTTCCGCCCAAGCGGATCGCCAATCGGAAGTACTGGCAGGTCTATCAGACCACCGCCGGGTCGAAGCAGCGGGTGCTGCGTCGGCTGGAGCGCGAAGGGCCGCTCGAAAGCGCCCACTTCGAGGCGCGGGAGGACGAATTCGGGAACGGGCCGCGTCCGGGCGGCGCGATGCCGCTCAGCAAGGAAGACACCCGCTCCCTCAAGCTGCTCTGGCACACGGGACGGGTCGCGGTCAAGAGGCGGCGGCACTTTCGGATCGTCTACGACCTCGCCGAGCGAGTCTATCCCGAGACGACGCCGGCGAGCCGGGCGGCGTACGAAGACAGCTGGCTCCTGCTCGGCCTGTCGGGCAACGGGATCGCGAGCGAGCGCCACCTCGTGGGCTACGTCACGGGGCCCGCGCCCGAGGCGGCAGTCCGCAAACGGGTGATCGCGCGCAATCTCCGCCGCGGCACGATCGTCGAGGTGGACGTCGAAGGCGCCCGGGGACCCCACTACGCGCTCCCCGAGCATCTCGATCTGCTCGGCAAGCTGCCCGAGCCGACCGGCACCAACCTGCTCTGCCCCTTCGACTCGCTGCTGTGGCAGCGGGACCGGGCCGAGGAGCTGCTCGACTTCCGCTATCGGATCGAGATCTACGTGCCACCGGCCAAGCGCGAATTCGGCTATTACGTCCTCCCGATCCTCCATCGAGGACGACTGGTCGGACGCCTGGACCCCAAGCTGCACCGGGACCGCGGCGTGCTCGAGGTGAAGCGGATCGGCTTCGAGCGCGGCTTCCGGCCGGACCCCGAATTCGAGCGCGGGCTCGACGAGGCGCTCGGCAGTCTGGCGGAGTTCCTGGGCGCCACTCGGATCGAACGGCCCTCGCGCAAGCGGCGCTAGCTCGGGGACGAGCTCCCGTCTACCTCGGCACCCCGATCAGCACGGCAACGAACGCCGTGCCGTGATGCCGCCATGCAGGGACCAACGCCCTCACCTCGGCGAAATAGCGGCGCCCGCCGATCGGCACCTCCCAACCGAGGCTGGCCCCGACGGCCGGCGACTGGTTGGAGCCTTCGCCGACGCCGCCCATCGTAGCGAGCAGCCCCCCGCCAAGCAGCAGGTAAGGTCCACTGCTCGCGGGCGTCGGACCGAACGCGGCGCCGAAGTAGCCCATCGCTCCGAAACGACTGCCGTCTGGCGTATTGAGGCTGAGGTCTCCTTCGAGGCGCCAGCTCCATCCGGGACTCAGGGAACGGGTGCGCGCCGCCCTCAAGGCGAGCCCAGGTGGGCGGGAGGCCAGGGAGAGTCGGACACCGGCGAGCTCGAGCCCGAAAGCCCAACCCGACCCGACGCCCGGTCCTTGAGCCGAAATCCCGCCGACCGGAACGACCAGGAGAGTCAGAAGAGCCGCAGCCAGCTTCACCGAGCGCCCTACCTCCGTTGTGAGGAAAGGGCCGGCCGCGCGGCCCGTACTCGTCGGGGCCGCGCGTCACCAAAGTCTTTAATTCTACGGCATCGCGACGAGGGGACCGGCTTACGCCGCCCGATGCGTCCATTTTTACCTGGGTGATATTGACTTGCGATATTACCCAGGTAATATTGTGCCGCCATGACCAACTCCACCACTCCGACCTCCGCCACAGGCTTCCTCGGCGTTCGCATGGTCGCCTCCGGCCCGCTGGCCCGGGTGGCGCCGGCCTTGAGGGCCGCGCTCGACCGGGAGCCCTCGGGCGAGTGTCTGGCCTTCGATGACGCCACCGGCACGGTCGTCGACCTCGATCTCCGCGGCTCGGTGGCCGAGGTCGGCGCTCGCTACGCGTCGGGCGCGGTGCCGGAGGTCCAGCCGCCGCCCAGGGAGCCGGCCCGCCGCTCGCCGGGGCGGCCGAGGCTCGGCGTGGTCGGCAGGGAGCTGACCCTGCTGCCCCGTCATTGGGACTGGCTCGCCGCGCAGCCGGGCGGCGCGTCGGCGACCATCCGCCGGCTGGTCGACCAGGCGCGGAAGGCCGGGGCGGGTCGGGAGCAGCGCCGCCGGGCGCAGGAGGCGGCCTACGGCTTCATCCGGGTGCAGGGCGGCAACCTCCCCGGCTTCGAGGAGGCGACCCGGGCCCTCTTCGCCGGCGATGGCGCCCGGTTCGCGGCACTGATCGAGGGCTGGCCCGAGGACGTCGCGAAGTACGCCCTGCGCCTCGCGGAGCCCGGCTTCGCGCTCGGCGACGATCGTTAGGCCTCCCGAGCCCGTCACCCCGAGAGACCGCCGTGCACGACCTCACCGTCGGCTCGATCCCCCGGCACCTCTTCCGGCTCGCGGCGCCGCTCGCGATCGGGATGGTCTTCCAGACCCTGTACTTCCTGGTCGACCTCTACTTCATCGGCCAAAGCGGCGACGCGGCGATCGCCGGGGTGAGCGCGGCGGGCAACGTCCAGTTCATCGTGCTCGGGCTGACCCAGATCCTCGGCGTCGGCGCGATGGCGCTCATCGCCCAGTCCACCGGGCGGAAGGACCGGGCGGACGCCACCCTGCTCTTCAACCAGAGTCTGCTCTTCGCCGGGGTCGCCGCGCTGGCGACCCTGGTGGGCGGCTATCTCTTCGCCGACGACTACATGCGGGGATTGGGCGCGGACCTGGCCACCGTCCGGGCCGGCACGGCGTACCTCCACTGGTTCCTGCCGGGGCTCGGGCTCCAATTCGCGCTGGTGGCGATGGGCGCCGCCCTCCGGGGCACGGGCATCGTCAAGCCGACGATGGTCGTCCAGATGCTCACGGTGCTGCTCAACGCGCTGCTCGCGCCGATCCTGATCGCCGGCTGGCTCACCGGCCGACCGCTCGGGCCCCAGGGCGCGGGGCTCGCGAGCAGCATCTCGATCGCCGTGGGCGTGGCGATGATGTGGACCTACTTCCTCAAGCTCGAGCGCTTCGTCGGCTTCGACCGGGCGGCGCTTCGGCCCCGGCTCGCGGTCTGGCGGCGGATCCTCCGGATCGGCCTCCCGCCGGGCGGCGAGTTCGCGCTGATGTTCGCGTACCTGGCGGTGATCTACTGGGCGATTCGGGGCTTCGGGCCCGAGGCGCAGGCCGGCTTCGGGGTCGGCTCGAGGGTGATGCAGGCGATCTTCCTCCCGGCCATGGCGATCGCCTTCGCGGCCGCGCCGATCGCCGGGCAGAACGTCGGCGCGCGGCAGCCCGAGCGAGTTCGGGCCACGTTCCGCTGGGCCGCCTGGATCGGGAGCGCGGTGATGCTGGCGCTCACCCTCCTCTGTCAGTGGCGGCCGGAGCTCCTGATCGCGGGCTTCACGAACGACCCGGCCGTGATCACGGTGGGCCGGCACTTCCTCGCGATCATCTCGTGGAACTTCGTGGCGACGGGGCTGATCTTCACCTGCTCGAGCCTCTTCCAGGCGCTGGGCAACACACTGCCCTCGGTCCTCTCCGGCGCGACCCGGCTGGTGACCTTCGCGGTGCCGGCCGTGTGGCTCTCGCGCCGGCCGGGCTTCGAGCTGGGGCAGCTCTGGCTGCTCTCGGTGGCCACGGTGGCGCTCCAGGCCTGTGTGAGCCTCGGTCTCCTGCGGCTCGAGCTGGCCCGGCGGCTGCCCGCCGACACGAGCCCTGCGCCGACGCTCGCCGCGCTTCCCGCGGAATAGCGACCGTGTTCCGCGTCTGGAAAGGACGTTCCGGCATCGCGGTGGGTTCGGCCTGCGCACCGCCGGGCATCGACGTCCCCCCGTCGATCGGCGCCGCGAGCCCCGGCCGACGCCGGCCGGCCGACTACGACGTGCCGAACTGGCGGGTGAACTTCACCACGATGCTCCGGGTCTGCGGTCGGGTCCAGCGGAGCGCGCCGGTCGCCTCCTCGGCGTCGTTGAAGACCACGAAGAGTCCGGTGCCGGCCGTGTTGAGCCAGGCGAAGCGCACGTTGGCCGAGAAGACGTTGGCCTCGTTGCTGTACTGCAGGAGCGACTGGACGAAGATCTTCGGGGTGAAGAAGTACCCCACCCGCAGCCCGAGCAGCGAGCGGGTGAAGTTGCCCTCGTCGAGGTTGACGTCGTTGTAGTCGACCAGCAGCGACGTCGTGAGCGAGGCGCCCTGGCGCACGGTGACGGTCGCGTTGCCGCCGTAGCGGGTGCCATCGTAAAACGGCCCGAGCTCGAGCCGGCCCGACAACGAAAGCGGCGCGCTCGGATTGGTGGCGAAGTCCCACGCGTTGTTCCACCAGCGGTAAGTGCCGGCGGGCAGGACGACGCCCTCGGAGATCTCGAAGGGCTCGACCAGCGTTTCGCCCAGCAGGTTCACCTCGGGGCCGAACCGCCCGCCGTCCTGGAACTCCCCCTCGCCCAGGTCGATGTGGATCTGCTCCGACTGCATCTCGCCGTCGAATCCGAAGTAGCCCCGATAATTGACGTGGGGCAGCCAGTAGCGGAGCGCGGGGATGCCAGGCACCGGCTGGGTGCGGAAGACCGAGAGCTCGTAGTAGCGGTAGCCGCGCCGCGGCAGGAAGCCGACCTCGGGATTGAAGTCCTCGCCGACCTGGGTATAGCGGATCGCGTTGTTCCAGCGCGCGGTCTTCCACTCCAGCCGACCGTTGAACGCGAGATCCCGACCGGTGAGTCCCGGCGTCTCGGTCTTGGCGCCCCACCAATCGAAGGTCCACGCTTCGCCGAGTCCGATGCGCCCGTCGAGGGCGTAGGTGCGGTTGTGGTCGGCGGAGCTGTCGGTCGAGAGTCGCTGCACGAACATCGCGCCCAAGCGGGAGCGGCCGGGCAGCTCCCGGGTCACCCGAGCGACCGAGTAGGAGTTGGCCGGCACCGCAGCGGAGCCGTCGCCGACCTCGCCGGCGTCGCGGCCCTCGGTGAAGAGCTGCAGCGCGCCCACGGTCACGCTGCCCACCTTGCCGGTGAGCCGGCCACCGCCCACGATCGGCACCGGGACGTTCTCCGCGATCCCGATCCGCCGGCTGAAGAAGAAGTCGATCGCCTGGGGCGTGCCCGCGCTGAAGACCCCCGCGTTCTCGAGGAAGAACGGCCGCTTCTCGGGAAAGAACAGCGGGAAGCGGGTCAGGTTGGTCCGCTGTTCGTCGACCTCGACCTGGGCAAAGTCGGTGTTGTAGGTGAGGTCGAGCGTGAGGCTCGGGGTGAGCCCGAGCTTCGCGTCGGCGCCGAACTCCGCGTGGGTCTCCACCTCGGTCTGGACGTCGACCAGGTAGTCCTTTCGCGCCGACGAGAGAACGTAGGGCGTCAAGGTCGCCACCCGCTTCGCCGGCACCGAGAGTCCCTCGAGCGTGCCGGCGCGGGACAGTCGGTAGAGATTGTACTGCCGGGGAATCGGCGCCCAGAAGACCTCTTCGTTCTTGCGCCGGATGCTGCGGGCGACGTTGAGCCCCCAGCGCTGCTCCCGCCCGCTGCCGTACCGGAGGGTGGAGAACGGGATCCTGAACTCCGCGTACCAGCCCGCGCTGTCGACGCTGGTCGCTACGGTCCAGGTCGCGTCCCAATTCAGGTTGAAGCCGCCCATCGAGCCGGCCTGCGCCCGGGACTGCCCCTGCTGGAACACGCCGCCGCCCTCGCCCTCCTTGACGACCTGGCCGTCGTACTCGACCCCCGCGGGCGTGGTCCCGAAGACGAACCCGTTCTGGCGGTCGAAGTAGGTGTCGAAGATGATCGCGAAGTAGTCGCTGTTGCTGAGCGTGACGTCGCGCAGCTTCTCGCCGGGCACGATGCCGCCTGGATTGCGATCGTAGAGCCAGGCCCCCACGTAGAGCGCCTCGCCGTCGGTTAGCAGCCGGACCTCGGTGCGCTCGGTCGCTGGCGCGCCCTCGCGCGGCTCGCGCTGGCGAAAGTCGCCGAGCACCTCGCCCATCGTCCACACCGAGTCGTCGAGGCGGCCGTCGATCACCGGCCGGGTGGTGATGATGGCGCTGCGGGCGACCCGGGAGGGCCCGGCCGCCATCGGGTTGTCCGCCTGCGCCTGGAGGTTGCCCGTCGCGAGCGACAGGAGCATCAGGGCCGAGCCGAAGGCCAGAGCCGGGCGCCCGAAAGCCGGGGCCCGACGAGAGCGACGCTGCATAGGTTCGCGTGATCCTGGGTAAACGGCTGGCGCCCCCAACGCGAGGGCGCCAATTGTATCCAAAACTAATCGCTCAGAGGGCGTCGAGCGAACTCGCGGGCTAGCTCGAAGGCCGCCCGGGCTCCCAGGTCCGGAGCACCTTGAGGTATTGAGTGCGCTCGAAGGCGGCCGGGTCGGGGCATCGAGCTATGCTCATGCTCCCGCGGAGCTGGTCCACCGACTCGTACTCGTGATCGGCGAGCCACTTGGCGAAGCCGTTCCGGACGTTGACCAGCCACTCCGGACCGTGCTGCAGGACGGCCGAGACCATCTGGACCAGGTCGGCGCCGGCCATCACGGCCTTCACCGCGTCGACGGCCGTATGGACCCCGCCGGTCACGGCGAGAGAGGCCCGGACGTTCCCGTAGAGGATCGCGAGCCAGGTGAGGCGGGGCAGCAGCTCCATCGAGCTGCTCAGCCTGAGCACCGGCCGGACCTCCAGCTCGTCGACGTCGATGTCGGCCTGGTAGAAGCGGATGAAGAGGACCAGCCCGGAGGCGCCGGCGGCGTCCACCGCGCGGGCGAAATTCCCGAGCGACGAATACCAGGGCGATAGCTTGACGGCCACCGGCAACCGCACCGAGCCGACCACCGTCCGGACGATCTCGAGCTGCTCGCCCTCGACCAGGGCGGCGGAGCGCGCCAGGTCGGTGGGAATCGAGTAGAGGTTGAGCTCCAGCGCGTCGGCGCCGGCCTGCTCCATCAGCCGGGCGTAGTCCAGCCAGCCGCCCGGGGTGGCCCCGTTGAGCGAAGCGATGACGGGCACGCCCACGGCCGCCTTGATGCGCCGGAGCTGCTCGAGGTACTCGTCCGGGCCGAGTCGGAAGTCGGCCGGCTGGGGGAAGTAGCTCCCCGCTTCGAAGGACGAGTCGGCGGTCCGGTCGATGGCGCGATGGGTCGAGAGCTGCTCGATGGTGAGCTGTTCCTCGTAGAGCGAGTGCATCACGATGGCCGCGGCCCCGGCGTCCTCCAGCTGCCGCACCAGGCCGAGGTCGTCCACCAGCGGCGACGCGCCCGCGACGAACGGATGCGGGAGGTCGATCCCGAGGTAGCGCGTGGTGAGGTTCATCGCGGGTCCTCCGAGGTCTGGCGCGCCGGTATCGCGAGGCCGGCGAGGTACTTGTAGACCGCCCAGCGGTCGGCCGCCTCCTGGTCGGCCCGGGCCATCAGCCGTCGGTAGCGTTCCGGGTCGAGCGTCTCCGCCATCCGGAAGCGGGTCTCGTTCCGCTGGTAGGTGGCGATCGGGATCGAGGGATCCTTGGAGTCCAGCTGGAGCGGCGGGAGACCGAGCTCCGAGCGACGCGGGTCGAACCGATAGAGCGGCCAGGCGCCCGACTTCACCGCCAGCTGTTGCTGCTCGACGCCGTGGCGGAGGTCGTACCCGTGCGCGATGCAGGGCGAGTAGGCGATGACCAGCGAGGGCCCGGGGTAACCCTCCGCCTCGTGGAGGGCCTTCACCGCCTGGTTCATGTCGGCACCGAATGCGACCCGCGCCACGTAGACGTGGCCCAGGCTGATGGCCTCGAGGCCCAGGTCCTTCTTCCCGGTCGCCTTGCCCGCCATGGCAAACTTGGCCGCGGCGCCGAGGGGCGTGGCCTTCGACTGCTGGCCGCCGGTGTTCGAGTAGACCTCGGTGTCGAGCACCAGCGCGTTGACGTCCCGGTCCTGGCCGAGGACGTGATCCAGTCCGCCGTAGCCGATGTCGTAGGCCCAGCCGTCGCCGCCCACCAGCCAGACGCTCCGCCGCACCAGGGCCGACGCGACCTCCAGCAGGCGTCGCGAGGGGGCGTCGGTCCTGTCGGCGAGCGTGGCGCGGAGCGCGTCGACCGCCGCCCGGCGCGCGGCGAGCCCCGCCTCCGTGGTGTCTTCGGGCGCCAGGAGCGTCGCGGCCAGCTCGTCGCCGATCGACCGGCCGAGCTCCCCGACCAGGCGGAGCGCCTCGGCCCGGGCCGCGTCCACCGCCAGCCGAATGCCGAACCCGAACTCGGCGTTGTCCTCGAAGAGCGAGTTGGCCCAGGCGGGGCCGCGACCTTCGGCATTGGTCGCCCACGGCGTCGTGGGGAGATTGCCGCCGTAGATCGAGGAGCAGCCGGTCGCGTTGGCGATCAGGGCGCGATCGCCGAAGAGCTGGCTCAGCAGCTTGAGGTAGGGCGTCTCGCCACAGCCGGCGCAGGCGCCCGAGTACTCGAAGAGCGGCTGGAGCAGCTGCGAGGTCTTCGCGTTGAGGCGCGACAGACCCTCGCGGGGCGCCTCGGGCAGCGCAAGGAACGCGTCGTAGGCGTGGCGCTCCTGCTCGCGCACCGGCCGGGCAGCCTGCATCTCGATCGCCTTGTGCCGTGGATTGGACTTGTCCTTGGCCGGACAGACCGTGGTGCAGAGGGAGCACCCGGTACAGTCGTCGGGCGCGACCTGGACCGTGTAGCGCGAGCCGGCGAAGTCGGGACCCTTCCAGGCGACCTGCTTGAATCCGTCGGGCGCACCCTCCAGCGCGCTCGCCGGGTAGACCTTGGTGCGGATCGCCGCGTGGGGGCAGACCAGCGCGCACCAGTTGCATTGAATGCAGACCGCCGGATCCCAGATCGGAATCTCGTCCGCGAGCGCCCGCTTCTCCCAGCGCGCGGTGTCGGTGGGCCAGGTGCCGTCGACCGGAAAGGCGCTCACCGGCAGGGCGTCGCCTTTGCCGGCCATGATCACCGCGGTCACCTTCTGCACAAAGCTCGGCGCCTCTTCGGAGACGATCGGGCGCCGGTGCACCGTGCCCCGAGCCGCCTCGGGCACCGGGACCTCGTGGAGCAGGGCGAGGGACTGGTCGACCGCGGCGAAGTTGCGCTCGACCACCGCCTTGCCACGCTTCCCGTAGGATTTCTCGATCGCGGCCTTGATCCTAGCGATCGCCTGCTCGCGGGGCAGCACGCCCGAGAGCGCGAAGAAGCAGGTCTGCATCACGGTGTTGATCCGGCCGCCGAGCCCTGCGTCGCGCGCCACCCGGTCGGCGTCGATCGCGAAGAGCCGCATCTTGCGCTCGATGAGCGTCTCCTGCGCCTCGCGCGGGATCGCGGCCCAGATCTCGCCCGGCTCGAGCGGGGCGTTGAGCAGCAGGGTCGAGCCCTCCGCCGCGATCTCCAGCACGTCGTATTTGGCGAGGAAGTCGAACTGATGGCAGGCGACGAAGGTGGCACTCTGGATCAGGTAGGGGGCTCGGATCGGCCGCGGCCCGAAGCGCAGGTGGGACACCGTGACAGCGCCGGCCTTCTTCGAGTCGTACACGAAGTAGCCCTGGGCGTGGAGCGGCGTCCCCTCGCCGATGATCTTGATGGAGTTCTTGGTCGCGCCCACGGTCCCATCGCTGCCCAAGCCCCAGAAGACGGCGCGCACTTCGTCCGTCCGCTCGAGCACCAGGGGCTCGCGTGGCGGGAGCGAGAGGTGGGTGACGTCGTCGACGATCCCGACGGTGAACCGGGCACGCGACGCGGGGCTCGCCAGCTCGGCGAAGACCGACGCGGCCATCGCCGGGGTGAACTCCTTCGAGGAGAGCCCGTACCGCCCGCCGATCACCTCGGGCGGGTGGCGCGGCCCGTTCCAGCCGTGGGCCAGCGAGGCCAGCACGTCCAGGTAGAGCGGCTCGCCGAGCGCGCCGGGCTCCTTGGTCCGATCGAGCACCGCGATCTTGCGGGTCGTGTCCGGGAGCGCCTGCAGGAACGCCATCTGGTCGAACGGGCGATAGAGCCTGACCCGAAGGACGCCGACCAGCTCGCCCCGCTCGGCGAGCACCCGGGCCGTCTCGGCGGCGGTCTCGGCGGCCGAGCCCATCACCACGATCACCCGCTCGGCCTCGGGGTGGCCGCTGTAGTCGAAGAGATCGTAGCGCCGGCCGGTCCGCTCGCCGAGTCGGGCCATCACCTCGCGGACGATCGCGGGGCACCGGTCGTAGAAGCCGTTCGCGGCTTCGCGCGCCTGGAAGAAGACGTCGGGATTCTGGGCCGTACCGCGGATCACGGGGTGATCGGGATCGAGCGCGCGCCGCCGGTGCTCGGCGATCGCCTCGTCGTCGATGATCGCGCGGAGGTCGTCGTCCTCGAGCAGGGTGATCTTCTGCACCTCGTGGGAAGTGCGGAACCCGTCGAAGAAATGGAGGATCGGGATCCGGGTCAGGAGCGTGGCCGCGTGGGCCACGGCGGCCATGTCGTGGGCCTCCTGCACCGAGGCCGAGGCGAGGAGCGCCACGCCGGTTTGGCGCACCGCCATCACGTCCGAGTGGTCACCGAAGATCGAGAGCGCGTGGGTGGCGACCGTCCTGGCGGCCACGTGGAGCGCGAGCGGCGTGAGCTCGCCCGCGATCTTGTAGAGATTCGGAATCATCAGCAGCAGGCCCTGCGACGCCGTGAAGGTGGTCGCGAGGGCGCCGCCCTGCAGCGCACCGTGCACCGCGCCCGCGGCCCCGCCTTCCGACTGCATTTCCACGACCAGCGGCACCGAGCCCCAGAGATTGGTGCGCCCTTCCGCCGACCAGACGTCCGCCAGCTCGCCCATGGCCGAGGAAGGAGTGATGGGATAGATGGCGAGCACTTCGCTGGCACGGTGCGCGACCAGGGCGGCCGCCTCGTTGCCGTCGACGGTGACGATGCGGGGTGTCATGCCGGCATTCTACGGCCGGCTTCATGAAAGCAGCGTGAAGTCGTCGCGTGAAGCGGGATCAGTCGAGCTGGTCAGCCGCCGATAGGGGCTCCAAGTCGGGCGGGACCCAGCCACGGCGGGCCGCGACCGAGAAGAGCCGGTCCTTGCTGTAGTAGCGGAGCGGCAGATCCTTGGCGCCGAGCGACGCCAGCAGCTGGTCCGCCAGATCCGCGACGGAGCGGTGGGGCGGCCCCCGCTCGACGAACTCCGCGATGATCCCGACGTAGAAGCGGGTGATGCTCTCGTGGTAGCCGTCGGTGTCGGTGTTCACGCCACCCACGGCTTCGTTGTACCGGCTGATCCGCTCGCGCAGGAGCGCCAGGGCCGCGCGCGGACCGTGGCGGATCACGTGCCAGAGTCCGACCCGCAGGTGGGCCTGATGGGTCCAGGCTTCCTTCGGCAAGGTCCGGTCGACGAAGCCGGCGACCAGCGCTTCGAGCTCGGTGTCCGCGGCGGAGGCGCCGGAGAGGTGGTTGGGCATGCGGCAGAGTACCAAGCTGGCAACCGGTCGGCAAACGGGAGACCTTTGGGCATGCGCGATCCTCATGAGCCGACCGACACGCGATGCGCTACCTCGAGCTGAGCCCTCCTCCGGAGCTCGCGGCGCTGGTCCACCGGATCTGGTTCCTCGAGACCGACCGGTCCGCTCCGGACGGCGAGCCGATCCTGCCCGACGGCCGGCCGGAGCTGATCTTTCACCTGGGAGAGCCGTTCACGCTCGAGACCGCGCCAGGAGGCGAGGAGCGGCAGGCCGAGGCGTTGTTTGCCGGGCAGCTCGTGTCTCCGCTCCGAGTCCGGAGCTCGGCCGGCGGTGACGTCGTCGGGATCCGGCTGCGGCCCGAGGCCGCGCCGGCGCTCACCGGCGAGTCGGCGGATCGGATGACGGGACGAGTGCCGCCCCTCGCCAATCTCGCGCCGAGGACCTCCCGCGAGCTGCTCGACGCGCTGCGCCGCGCGGTCGGGCCGGCCGCCCGGGTCGAGGCGATCCGGCGGGTGCTCGGTGGCCTCTCCCGCGGCCCGAGCCACCTGGTTGCGAGCGCGGCCCGGACGATCGAGCGGACGCCCGACGTCGGGGTGGCGGCGCTCGCGCGAGCGCTCGCCTGTTCGGAGCGCACCCTGGAGCGGCGGTTCAAGGCGGAAGTCGGCGTGAGCCCTCGGACCCTCGGTCGAATCGTCCGCTTTCGCCGCGCCGTGCGGTTGATCGATGGTCCCGAGGGTTCACTGGCGCGGGTGGCCGCGCGAGCGGGCTACGCCGATCAGGCGCACCTGGCTCGCGAGTTCCGGCGGTTGGCCGGTCGGCCTCCTTCCAGCTTCGTCACGAAGAAGGCCGAGCTCGGCCGGGCCTTCGCGACCGGCGCGCCGGAGGACGGCGGCGGGTGAGTGCCGGGCCGAGACTCCGGGGATCTCGCTCAGCGCTCGTCGCGATCGTGGTCGCGCTCGACCTCGCGGTCGCCGGACCGGCCCCGCTCCGCCCCAACAGCGACGGGGCCGCGAGCTGTGGCGTACGCGGTCGCCGCGCCATGGCGATAGACGAGATTGCCACCCGAGTGGCCGACGAGCGCACCGAGCGGAATCAACGCGATGGCAGCCAGCACGGCGATCGTCCGGCCGATTTCACCGACCCGGCCCTTCGCGAGACCGAGGCTCGTGAGCGCAAGCACCGCGACCGAGGCGAGCATGAAAGCCTCCCCGCGCTCCTCGTGGTCCTCGAGGGCCGATTCGGGAACCACCTCCTCGACGCGCTCTTCCTGGCTCGATCCGCTCCGGACCGCCGCGAAGGAGGAGACCGCCAGCAGGGCGCTCGCCGCGACGACGCCGACCCACGCCACCCGGACCGGCACCCCGCGGCGAGCGAGCAGGAACGCGGCGAGCATCGTGAGAGGCAACACGATCATGAAGACGATCGGAAAGTGAACGACGGCGGGATGCATGGGATCGGGCACCTGGCGCTCCGGGTTTGAGGTCACGCTCAGGATGCCGCTCTTCCGACCGGACAGCCATCCGACAGATGCGCCGGGGCCCTCCGGCACGTGCCGGAGGTGGCCCGCAACCGATTGCTAGCACAGGAGCTCGGCCGATGGACGCTGAGGAGCTCGAAGGTCGTTCCCTCGACCTGACGATCGTTCTCATTCTGGTGGCGGTCGCGGCCGGCGGCACCGCCGACCTGTTGCTCGACGCCCCGGGCGCCGGCCTCAGCCCCCACCTCGTCTTCGAGCTGCTGTTGATCGTGGTCAGTCTCGGCGCGGCCATCTATCTCGCGCGGGGCTGGATGGGGACTCGCAGGGTCCTGGCCGCGACCAGGAAGGACCTGGCCACCCGGGAGCGCGAGCGGGATCATTGGCGCGCCAGCGCCGAGCGGTCACTCGCGAGCCTGGGCGAGGAGGTCGGCCGGCAATTCGACCGTTGGGGACTGACCCGAACGGAGCGGGAGACGGCGCTCAGCCTGCTCCGGGGGCAGAGCGTCCGTCGAATCGCGACGGACACGGGCCGGAGCGAGCGGACCATTCGCCAGCACGCCGTGGCGGTCTATCGAAAATCCGGGCTCTCCAATCGCGCGGAGTTCGCCGGCTTCTTTCTAGGCAGCCTGCTGGTGCCGGAGCCGTCCGAAGAAGGAGCGGTCTGAGCGTCTTCGCCGGCATCGAAGCCGTCTAGGGCGGCGCCCGCCTCTAGCGGTGGCCAGAACCGTGCGGTACAATCGCGGACCCCCGACTGGAGCGTTCGTGTGGCCGCGGCCTTTCAGATCCGAGAGCAGCTTCGAGCCCATCTCGAGCGCTACAGCGACGTACAGAGTCGGCCGGAGTTCGGCAACGTCGTCTACTACGTCGGCGGAGCCCAGTTCGCCGCGCTCACCGACGGGGCCGCGCTGATGCACCTGCCCCCGACCGAGCTGACCGAGGCGCTCCGGAGCGGCGTGGCCAAGCCGTTCGTCTCCGCCGGCGCGATGGGGCGGAACGGATGGGTCGAGATGGGGCTCTCGGCCGCCTCGTTCGAGGATCTGAGCCGGTTCATCGACGCCGCCCACCGCGCCGCGCAGCACGCCCACCGGCGCTCGCGCCGCAAGCAGCCGGGCCGCGCACCGAGGCGGCGGCCGACTCGATCGACCTGAGACTGGCCGGGTGGCGCCCCGCCTCTCCGCCTTCCTGATCGTCCAGAACGAAGCCAAGCGCCTGCCCGCATGCCTCGCCTCGCTCGAAGGCGTGGCGGACGACATCGTCGTGCTCGACTCCGACTCGAGCGACGACACGGTCGAGATCGCGAGGGCCGCCGGCGCGCGGGTCGCGCGTCGGCCGTTCGACGGCTTCGGGGCCCAGAAACAGGCGGCGCTGGAGCGCTGCCGGGGCGAGTGGGTCCTCTCGATCGACGCCGACGAGCGCCTCACCCCCGCGCTCGCGAACGAGATCCGCGGGCTGCTCGACGGCACGCCCGCCGCCGTCGGCTACGAAGTCCGGCGCGAGCTGCACTATCTCGGGCATCGGCTCCGCTTCGGCGGCACGAGGAACGACTGGGTGCTCCGGCTGGCCCGGCGGGAGCGGGCGCGCTTCACCAGCGCGACCGTGCACGAGCGGCTCGAGGTCGAGGGCCCCGTGGCGCGGCTCCGCTCGCCGATGTCCCACCACAAGTACGAGCGGCTCGCCGAGCACGTGGCCGCGATGAATCGGTATACCGACTTGATCGCCGAGGCGAAGTCGGGGCGGGGCAGCCGGTTTCAGCTCTGGCATCTGGCGCGCATCCCGTACGAGCTCTTCGTCCGGCTGGTGCTCCAGGGCGGCCTGCTCGACGGCCGGGCCGGCGTGATCTACGCGGTGATGGCGAGCTACTACGGGTTTCTCAAGTACGCCAAGCTCTATCGGTGACCCCTCGCCGTCGGCGGGGTCCTGTCCTACCTTCCGTCCCATGTCCGATCTCATTCGCATCGCCATCGTCGGCGCCGGCCCCGCCGGCTTTTTCCTCGCCGAGAAGCTCCTCGGCCAGACCGAGACGCCCGTCGCGGTCGACCTCTTCGACCGGCTGCCTACGCCCTACGGCCTGGTCCGCTTCGGCGTGGCGCCCGACCACGAGAAGATCAAGTCGGTCACCCGGAGCTTCGATCGCACGGCCGCGCGACCGGGCTTCCGGTTCCTCGGCGCCGTGGACATCGGCGCGACGCTCAGCGTCGAAGAGCTTCGCCGCCACTACCACGCGCTCTGCTTCGCCACCGGCGCACAGACCGATCGCCGACTCGGGATTCCCGGAGAGGACCTCGCGGGCAGCCACCCCGCCACCGAGTTCGTGGCGTGGTACAACGGCCACCCGGACTTCCGGGATCACCACTTCGACTTGAGCGCCGAGCGGGTCGCGGTGATCGGGGTCGGCAACGTGGCCGTGGACGTGGCGAGGATCCTCTGCCGGACACCCGAGGAGCTGGCCCGGACCGACCTGGCCGACCACGCGCTGGAGGCGCTCCGAGAGAGCAAGGTGCGGGAGGTCTACCTGCTCGGTCGCCGGGGCCCCGCGCAGGCGGCCTTCACGACACCCGAGGTGAAAGAGCTCGGCGAGCTCGAGGGCGCGGACCTGATCATCCGCCCGGAGGAGGCGGCGCTCGACCCGCTGAGCCAGGCGGCCGTCGACGCCGAGGGCGACAAGAACACGATCCGCAAGGTCGAGGTGATCCAGCAGGCGGCGGGTCGAGCGCCGTCCGGCAAGCCCAAGCGGCTGTTCCTGCGCTTTCTGGTCTCGCCCACCGAGATCCTGGGCGACGACCGGGACCGGGTGCGCGGGCTCCGACAGGTGCAGAACCAGCTGGTCGACCGGAACGGCTCGCTCTCGGCCCGAGCCACGGAGGTGACAGAGGAGAAACCAGTCGGGCACGAGTTCCGCTCGGTCGGGTACCGCGGCGTGGCGCTCCCGGGCGTGCCGTTCGACGAGAAGAGCGGGACCGTGCCTAACGCCTCAGGGCGGGTGCTCGACGCGGCCGGGGCGCCGATCCCGGGCTGCTACGTGGCCGGCTGGATCAAGCGGGGCCCGAGCGGAGTGATCGGCACCAACAAGCCCGACGCCGGCGAAACCGCCGCGGCGCTGCTCGAAGACGCGGTGGCGGGCCGCCTCCACGCACCCGGGGCCGACCCCTGCGACGCCCTGCTCGCGGCGAAGGGAATCGAGCCGATCACCTGGGAGGAGTGGCTCAAACTCCAGCAACACGAAAACGAGCGAGGCCAGGCGGACGGCCGGCCCCGCACCAAGGTGATCGATCTCGCCGAGGCCCGGGCGATCGCCCGGGGCGCCCGGCTCTAGCGGGCCGGCCCGCCGCCCCGGGGCCGGCAGGCCCGCATCAGCGGCTGGAAGGCGGCGTGGACCTTCTCCACCTCGGCCTTCACCTCGTCGTCCGCCGCTTCCTTCTGCACCAGGGCGAGCAGCTCGTGCGCGGCGTCGGAGACCTCCCGCGCCTGGTCGACCAGCCCCTCCCCCTGACACTCGGTGGGCGGCGTGGACGCCGCGAGGGTGTCGGCCATGGCCGCCAACTCGTCCGCGAGCCCGCGGGCCGGCCCCAAGTCGCCCTGCTCCATGATGGGATGACGGCTGCCGTGCATGATCGAGTGGAACGCGTTGAGCTGCTTCCACGGAGTCGTCATCATCTCCATCCCCTGCATCTTGCCCTTGCCCTGCCCTCCGCCGTGGCGGTGGTGCTGGTGCTGCTGGGCAACGGCTGGCACCGCCAGCCCGATCGCCGCCGCGAGCGCGAGGGTGAGCGAAATCCGCCTGGACGTCATCGAGCGCCTCCCGGGCAATCGAACCCTGTCGACCTGCTTTCCAGTGTTCCAAGGTCGGCAGGAGGCCCGGAACCGCCCGGCAAGCCCGGATGAAGAGCGGCTCATTCAGCGGTCGGCGCGGACCTCGTAGTGCTGCGAGCGAGCGTCGAACCGTGCGAGCACCACGCGGGCCTTGGGGGGCACGTAGGCCACGTCATAGTCCTCCCCGGCGAAGGCCCGCACGGCGTCGAGGGAATCGAAGCGCATCATCGTGACGAACTCCACCTCGTCTCCGACGACCCGCCTGAGCAGCTGGATCCCGCGATAGCCGGCGACGCCCTTGGCTTCGATGCCGGGGAAGATCTCCTCGTTGAGCAGGCGCTCGTAGGTGTCGGCGTTGGCGGGCGTGGTCCACCCGTGCCAGATCCGGATGATCATCGTCGTCGCTAGCCTCCGTGGAAGAGCGGGGGAATCTGGGTCACCAGCGTGTACCCGCCAAGCCCGGCCATCACCAGCGCGACGACCCAGCCCGCGGCGGCGAGGAGTCGGGGGTGGCCGGCAGCGCCGAGCCCGCGATGCGCGGCCATCAGCATCGCGCCGAGTCCGACCGGGAGAATCATCCCGTTGAGCGCTCCGACCACGATCAACAGCGTGACCGGCCGGCCGATCGCGAGGAACACCGCGGTCGAGGCGACGATGAATCCGATGATCGTCGCCCGACGTCGCCGCGCGCTCCCGGCGTCCTCGCCACCGTCGCTGGCGGGCCGCGCCCCGATCAGGAAGGTCACCGAGGTGTAGGCGGACCCGACGATCGAGGTCATCGCTGCGGCCCACATCACCAGGCCGAAGAACCGCCGTCCCAGGGGACCGGCCGCGTGCTCGAAGACGGAGGCCGGCGGGTTGGCGGGATCGAGCGGGAGGCCCTGACTCACGATCCCGAGCGCGCCGAGAAAGAGCACCACGCGCATCACGGTGGCGACTCCGATGCCGAGCCCCGCGGAGCGGAGCGCGCGGGGCAGCTCCGCCGGACCGGCGATGCCGGCGTCGAGCAGCCGGTGGGCCCCCGCGAAGGTGATGTACCCGCCGACCGTCCCGCCGACGATCGTGACGATCGCGAGGCCGTCGATCCGGGCCGGCAGGACCGCGTTCACCAGGGCGTCACCGAGCGGCGGGTGGGCGGTGAAGGCCACCGCGGTCGCGAGGATCACCATCAGGCCGCCCATCAGCTGCGCGAACCGATCCATGATTCGTCCCGCTTCCCGCGCGACGAAGATCAACACCGCGAGGGCCGCGCTCACCGCCGCGCCGATGCGCGGATCGAGGCCGAGGAGCGCGTCGAGCCCGAGTCCGGCGCCGGCCACGTTGCCGATGTTGAACGCGAAGCCGCCGGCGGCGACGAGCAGGCTCAGCGCCAGGCCGAGCCCCGGCACCAGCTGGTTGGCCACCGACTGCGCGGGGCGGCCCGCCGCGATCAGGACCCGCCAGATGTTGAGCTGCGCGGCCAGGTCGAACAGCACCGACACCAGGATGGCGAAGGCGAAGCTCGCGCCGAGGGAGTCGGTGAAGACGGTGGTCTGGGTGAGGAAGCCGGGGCCGACGGCGGAGGTGGCCATGAGGAAGGCGGCACCGAGGAAGGCGGTCCGACCTTGGGCTCGGGTCAACTGGTCTCCTTGGCGCTGGGCGGCGAGGCGGCGGGAAGCTCGAGGACGAAGCGACTGCCCCGCTCCGGCTCGCTCTCCGCGAGCAGCCGGCCGCCCTGAAGGTCGGCCAACATCAGCGCGATCGCCAGGCCGAGGCCCGCGCCGCCTTGGGCCCGGCTGCGCGAGCCCTCGACCCGGTAGAAGCGGTCGAAGATCCGATGGAGGTGCTCCGGCGCGATCCCCGGTCCCGTAACGGTCACCATGAGCCGGACGTGCCCATTCCGGGTGTCACCCGAGAGGGTGACGGCGGAACGTCCGGAGGTTGCGATCGTCTTCGACGAGGAGCACCGGTGCCGCCATCGCGGACAAAGGTACTCCATTCGCCTCCGGGAGCCGGGCGTCGGCCCCGCGGATTGGAGCCTTCTCATCGAGCTCTCATCCGGGCCCCGAGCCGCTCCCCGGGCCAGCGGCCGGGGCATGTCAGGGAATGTCAGAGACGTCAGCCGGCCATCGGCGACGCCGCTTCCCGCGGCTAACGTGCCGGCCAACCTCCAATCCGGAGCACCACGTGGGTCGCATGCTCGCCATTGTCTCCGCCCTGACCGCGCTCGTCACGACCGGGATCACCGCCCAGGACCTCCCGGTCTCAATGCCCCTCGGCGATGGCCGCATCGCCCTCCTTGGCGCCGGCCCCTCCGGCCCCCGCGTGCTGGCGGTGCTCAGGCCGGAATCCGGCGGGCCTCGACCCGTCGACCAGACGCCGACCAACCTCGCACCGGACGACCGGATCCTCGCCTTCGCCGGCAACGAGTCCCCTTCCCTCGACGCGATCAAGGCCGGGTTCGAAGCGACGAAGGTCGGAGCCGCCATCGAGCTCAAGATCGAGCGCGCCGGCCGGCCGGTCCACGTGCGTTTCACCCGGCCGGAAGGGAGCATCGGCCAGGTGGGCATGAGAGCGAGTGGGGGCCAGGCGGCGAGCGGTCCGGCACAGGGTTGGGTATCGGCCGAGTCCGGCAAGAGCGCGGCGCTCTCGATCGCGGGCTTCTCGATCCGGGCGGACGGGGCGGGTCGGCCCGTGGTCGGCTTTCGGGGATCGCACCCGGCCGCGGGCGCCGTAGCCCTCGAGCCCGGCGACGAGATCCACGGCATCGGCGGCCAGGCGGTGGCCACCCTCGCGGAGCTCGTCACCCGATACGACGCCATCGCCGAAGGCGCGAGCGTGACCCTCGACCTGGTGCGCGGCGGGGCCGTCCGGCGGATCAGCTTCGCGAAGCCGGCGCCGTGATCCCGCTGCTCCTCGCGCTGCAGGTGGCGACGGTCGCGCCCGTCGACCCCGGGACGATCGACAGCCTGATCGATCGGCTTCTGCCCAACCGGGATCGCCCCGGCTTCGCGCTGGCCGTGGTGCAGGACGGCCGCACCGTCTACCGTCGAGTGCTGGGCTACCAAGACCTCGGTGATCGGATCGCCGCCACGCCCCAGACCCGGTTCGAATGGGCCTCGGT
>JBFXAS010000013.1:0-40021 GCA_050184075.1 Gemmatimonadales bacterium | reverse complement strand
TGCCGCACCCCCAAGCTCACCACGCCGTAGATCCCGACCCCCGCGAGGGCCAGCCCGATCGCCGCGAACACGCCGAGCAGGGTGAGGATCATCCGGGGCTCGCCCAGCGTGGTCGCCACCAGGGCGTTCATGCTCCGGACCTGCTCGATCGGCGTGTTCGGCGCCACCGACCAGATCCGCTCGCGGACCAGACCGGCCATGGCCACCGGATCGCCGGTGGTCCGGACGATCAGCGACATCGAGCCCATCGGCCGCTGGGTGGCCGGCAGGTAGAGCTCGGGCGCCGGCGCGCTCCTGAGGCTCCGGCTCCGGACCCCGCGGACGACCCCGACGATCGTCACCCAACCGTTGCGGCTGGCGTAGCCCGCCTTGATCCGCCTGCCGATCGGATCCTCTCCGGGGAAGAGCTCCGCCGCGAGCTCCTCGTTCACCACCGCGACGGGGGGGCCGTCCGGCTGGTCGCTGTCGAAGCCCCGACCGGCCACGGGCGCGATCCGGGCCGCGCGGAAGTACCCGTCGGACACGCTCTGCCACACCGACATCGGCGGCGAGACCCCCGGCGTGAGCGGCCGACCTTCGACCTCGATGGGAGCCGTCCACTCGCGTCCCGCCATCGGGAGGTGCAGGATGGTGCCCGCCGCCTCGACCCCGGGAGTCGCCTCGATCCGCTGCAGCGCATCCCGGTAGAAGGCCCGCAGCTGATCGGCCGAGGTCATGCCGACCGGCTGGATCACCGCGATGAGGAGCCGATCGGTCCCGATGCCGGGGTCGACCGCGTGGAGCGCCGACAGCGTTCTGGTCATCAGGCCGGCGCCGACCAGCAACACCAGCGTGAGCGCGACCTCGATCGCGACCAGCACGCCGCGCGTCCGCCGACCGCCGCCGGCCGCGCGCGCCGAGCGCAGGCTCCGGATCCGGGTGCGCGCCCGGGTCGCGTGGATCGCCGGCAACAGCCCGAAGCCGAGCGCCGTGAGCAGGCTCGCCAGCACCGCCAGCCCGAGGACGCGCCCGTCGAGCCCGATCGCTTCGACCCGGGGCAAGTCGGGCGGCAGGACCACCCGGATCAGCCGCACGCCCGCGAAGGCCGCCGCCACGCCGAGTGTCCCGCCGGCCAGCCCGAGCAGCATCGCCTCGCGCAGCACCAGCCGCGCGACCTGGCCGGCCGTCGCGCCGAGTGACAGCCGGACCGCCAGCTCCTGCTCGCGCTCGGCGGTGCGCACCAGGAGCAGGTTGGCGACGTTCGCCGCGGCGATCAGGAGCAGGAACGCCACCGCGCCGAAGAGGAGCCAGACCGTCTGGCCCAGATCGCCCACGAGATCGGCCTTGAGGTCGACCACCGTCGCGCCGCGCGCCCAGTCCATCGGATGCTCGAACTCGGTCCGCATGCGCTCCAGCAGCGTCGTCAGCTCGGCCGTGGCGCCCTCGAGGGTCCGGCCCGAGGCGAGCCGCCCGTAGACCAGTGAGACGGCCCCGGCCCACGCCAGGTCGCTCGGATCCATGGTCAGCGGCATCCAGAGATCGGTGGCCCGGCCCGCGAACCGCTCCGCGCCGGGGGGCATCACGCCGACCACCGTGACCGGCCGGCCACTCAGGGAGATCGACCGGCCGACGATCGCCGGATCGCCGTCGAACGAGGCGCGCCAGACGTGGTCGGAGAGCAGGGCTACCTGGTCCGAGCCCGGCCGCTCGGAATCGCGCTCGAAGACGTGACCGATGGCCGGCTCCTGGCCGATCATCGGGAAGAAGTCGGCGGTCACCCGGGTCGCGCTCAGCTGCCGGGGGACCTCGACGCCAGTGAGCGGCATCAGCCAGCCCGGGCTCCAGCCCGAGACCTGGCTGTAGGCATCGCTCCGCTCCCGCAGGGCGGCGATCTCGCGATTGGCGACCGCCTGAGCCGGCCAAATCGCCACCAGCCGGTCCGGCTCGGGGTAGGGCAGCGGCCGGAGCAGCACCGCGTTCACGACGCTGAAGACCGCGGTTGTCGCTCCCACGCCCAAGGCGATCGTGACCAGCGCGGTCAGGGTGAAGGCCGGACGGCGGCGAAGCTGGCGGAGGGCGGACCGGTAGTCGAGCTGGGCGAGGGCCACGGGCGGCTCCGTTGGATGGGGACGGTGTTCGTGAGACACCGCCGCGCCGCGGGAGGTTGGCTGGTTCGGGGACCCGAAGGGTGTGGGCTGTGGGTGGGCCCTACGGCCCGAGCGCTCGGCGCACCGCCGGCTCGAACGACGCCATCGCCAGGGGGCCGAGAGCCCGGTGGCGGATTCGACCCTCCCGGTCGATCAGGAAGCTGGTCGGATAGCCCGTCACGCCGCCGAGCGCCTCGATCACCGGATCCCTGACGATCGCCACGGGATAGGTGATCTTCCGCTCGTCGAGGAAGGCGCGGACCGAGTCGGCCGGTTTGGTGTCCACCGAGAGGCCGAGCACGACCAGGCCGCGCTCGCGATGGCGCTGGTACATCGCTTCGAGCAGCGGCATCTCGATCCGGCAGGGCGGGCACCAGGTGGCCCAGACGTTCACGAGCACGACGCGTCCGCGGAGCGACTCGCTCGAGATCGGCCTGCCATCGAGGGTGGTCGCCTCGAAGCTCGGGCTCAGCTCGCCGCCCGACTCGATCCCGACCACGGCCCCGAGGTGCGGCGCCAGGCGCACCAGGATCCAACCCCAGATCACCACCATCACGAGGGTGCCGATCTTGGGCCAGCGGCGGGTCCGGGGTGGCGGCGGCATGGCGGAAGATATCCCGGCGCCCGAAATTGGCCGGGTCGAGCGGTTTTTCCGCGTTGAGGTCGAGACGGCCACCCCAGGAGCCCCGATGCTGTCGCTGCTTGTTGCTCTGATCGACGTCCCCGCCCCCGGCACCCGCCCGACCGCCGACATAGCGCCCAGTCCGACGGACGGCGGGCCGGGCACCATCGCGACGGTGCTGGTCGTGGCGGCGGTGGTGGTGGCGGGCGTGCTCTACTTCCGGCGCCGGCGCCGGCGGTCGTGATCGGTCGCCCGATCGCGGTTCTGATCGGCATCGTCTCGCTGGCGGCCGTCGTCTCGGCGGTCGCCCCGCTCGAGGTCGCGATGCTCTCGGTGCTCGCCTTCGCCGGCCCCCACAACTGGTTCGAGCTCCGGTACCTGCTCGGGAGGCTCCCGTCGCGCCTCTCGCCGTTTCGAGGGTTCTTCCTCACGGCCGCGGCGGGCGTCGTCCTGCTGTCCGCCGGGTCGATCGCCCTCACGCTCCGGAGCGTGGCCCATTCGTCGGTTCCCTGGGGATCGCTCTGGCTCGCCGGGCTCGCGGCCTGGATCGCGACGCTCGTAGCCCTGCGGGCGCGCGAGGTCCGCGGTCGCTCGGCGAGCTGGGCCGTGCCGGCGGCGCTGCTCGCGGCGGCGGCGGGGTGGTGGTCGCCCTCGCTCGTCGGTCTCGCCCTGGTCTATCTGCACCCGCTGGTGGCGCTCTGGTTCCTCGATCGGGAGCTTCGCGCCCGGCGCCGGACGCTCCGGTCCGGGTATCGGCGGGCGCTCTGGCTGCTGCCGGCGGCGCTCGCGCTGATCTGGGTGGTCGTGCCGCCGCAAGTCGCTCAGGCGGCGGCCGGCCCCGGGGCGATCGACGCGATCGGACGGCAGGCGGGGGCCAGCCTGTTCGGCGCCGTCGGTGGAAGACTGATCGCCACCCACGCGTTCCTCGAGCTGGTGCATTACGGCGTCTGGATCGT
Source organism: Gemmatimonadales bacterium (assembly GCA_050184075.1). Taxonomy (GTDB): domain Bacteria; phylum Gemmatimonadota; class Gemmatimonadetes; order Gemmatimonadales; family GWC2-71-9; genus SHZU01. The sequence continues at coordinate 36,317 of JBFXAS010000013.1, read as the reverse complement.
CCTGATCCCGATGGTCGCCGTGCGTGGGCGGCTCCTCCGGCCGGCGGACATTCCCTTCCGCCGCCGGCCCGATTGGCTCGGTCCGGCGGTGGTGGCGGCGCTCGGTGTTGGCGCGGTGGTAGCGGGGTCGCTCTGGGTCGGCTTCGCGCTCGACTACCAGGCGACGCGAGACCTCTACTTCACCGTGGCGATCGTGCACGTCCTGGTCGAGGTTCCCGCCCTGGTCCGGCTGCTGTGAGCGGCTCCGGGCTGGGTCTCTTCCTCGCGGCGTACCTGGTCACCGTGCTGGTCGAGACGACGATCCTGGCGCTCGGCCTCGCCCGCCGCCACCGGCTCGGCGATCGGATCGCCTACGGACTCTGGCTCTCGGCGGCGACGCTGCCGGTCGTCTGGTTCGTCCTGCCGCCGCTGTTCGCGTCGCGGGCGCGCTACCTGGCGGTGGCGGAGAGCTTCGCGCCGCTCGCGGAGATCCTGCTCTTCTGGGTGGGGTGCCGCGCGGCCGGAGTGGATCCGAGACCGACCCTCGCTCGCGACGCGGCGGCGATCGTGGCGGCGAATCTGGCGTCGTTCGGGGTAGGGCTCCTGCTCTTTTGAACCCGTCCGGGTCCGGGACTCATCCCGCCATCAGGCCGTGGAGCTTGGTGATCGTGCCCCAGGTGCGCACCGTCACCCGATCGCGCGCGGCCCTGGCGAAGACTTCCGCCAGGGGGCTCTTCGCGTAGCCGTTCGGGCACCAGAGGTACGCGCTCCGCCGTCCGAGGGCGATCGCCTCGGGCTCCCAGCGCCGCTTGGTGAGCGGCGCGACCCCGTCGCGATCCGCCGGCGCCGCGAGCACCGCGACCTGGAGCCGACTCGGATGGTCGGCGATCTCGGCGAGCGGGTTCGCTTCGACGATCTCGGTCAGGTCGGCGGCGGCCAGCACGATGACCCGACAGCTCACGCCCAGTTCCTCGGCGATGGCCCGCTCCAACCGGGCGCCATGCCGATCGGCCCCGGCTTTACCCGACGAGAAGACCACGTTGCCGGTGTTCAGGAGGGTCCGCACGCTGCCGTAGCCCAGCGACTCGACCACGCGCTTCAGCTCGGGCATCGCGACCCGCTTCCGACCGAGGTTGATGCCTCGCAGGAGTGCGACGAACGGCGTCTCCTTGCTCACCGCGGGCGTCTTGCCCCGGGCCGGTAGCTCGCCTCCGTATGGCCCGCCAGCTGATTGGGATAGAAGTACACCTCCCGCAGGTCGCCCGTCGCGTAGCGCGCGGCCTGGTCGTTGAAGTGCGGAGAGCCGGTGTCGCCGCTGATTCCACCCGCGGTCACCGCCCGGGCGCGGACGCTGTCGCCGAATTCGACCACGGCGACGAAGCTGTTCCCGCTGGTCCCGTACCACTTCTTGGTCTGGGGATAGGCGCGGGCCCCGTACGACGCGAGCGAGCCCCAGCGCGCCGAGGTGAAGCCGACCGGGATGCTCGGTCCGGCGTCGTCGAACGGGTGGACGATGTCGTCGGTCAGCCGCTGGAAGCGGTTGATCTCACCCCAGGGCGTCTTCCAGGTCCCGAAGTCCGCCTCGAGCTGATCGACCGCGGCCGCGAGGGCTTCGAGGCGCTGGGCGGGCGTCGCGTCCCGCTCGATGAACCGGTACCCGCCGCGGCCCATCCGGAAGAGCGCCTCGCCCCAGAAGACCGCCACCGAGGTCGGCACCGAGCTCACCGACCAGCGGAGGTCCCACTGCCGAAGCGAGTCGATCGGCTCGCGCAGCTTGGCCGTGAGCGGATCGGACGCGGGCGCTCGATCGTACGCCTGGAGCAGCGTCGGCACCAGGATCTCGAACTCGGTGAGATAGCTGTCGTAGGCCGCTTCGATCAGGGTGGCCAAGGTCATCTCCCTGGCGGGCTCCAGCACCCGGATCGCGTGGAGGCCTCGGGGGTTCTCGCCGCCGCGCTCCATGTACGCGGGATACTTCGATCGATCCGGGCTGTGCGCGCCCGCCGCCGAATAGGGCCAGTTGTTGGTGTTCTGGAGCCAGCCGTTAGGCGGATTGAGCACGTTCGGGCTCTCGTCCACCGAGTGCACCGGTCCCCACTCCGTGGCCGGATTGGAGCCGTCGACCGGCCGGGTCCAGTCGAAGCGCGGGTCGCGCTTCGGAATGAAGTTGGCGTGGAAGTAGGCGATGTTCCCCTCGGCGTCCGCGAACACGGTGTTGTTCGAGGAGTTGGTGTGCAGCCCCATCACCTCCACGAATTCCCGGTAGTTGCGCGACCTGGTGCGCCCGTACGACTGGGAGAGCGCGTTCACGGGGTCGAACATCAGCCGCACGGTGACCCACCTGCCGTCCTCCGCTCGCACCACCGGGCCACGATGGGTCCGAAAGACGGTGAAGCGCCGCTCGGCCAGGCCGGAGCCGGTGCGGTGGGGGACGACGATCGTGTCGACCGTCACCGCCCGCTCTTCGTTGCCGTAGCGGTAGGTGAACCCGTCGCCGGCCGGGGTGACCGTCTCCAGGAACTCGTCGATGTTGTCGACGCCGCTCGAGGTGTGCATCCAGCCCGCGTGCTCGTTGAACCCCTGGTAGATGAAGAACTGACCCCAGGTGACGGCGCCGTAGGCGTTCAGGCCGTCGTCGCTGGTCATCTGCAGCTCGTCGCGGAAGAAGAACGAGGTGTGCGGATTGATCAGCAGCATCGCCTTGCCCGACGCCGTTCGCGACGGGCCGATCGCGAAGCCGTTGGAGCCCCTCGGCTCGTCGTCTCCATCCCCCCCGCCGGCGGTCTCGGCCGCGCCGGCTTCGGCCCCGGCGTCGTAGAAGGCCTTGAGGCCCGCGGTCGAGATCCGCTCGATGTCGCCCCCGATGCTCCCCTCGGTGAAGCTGAGCGCCATCCAGGGCTCGAACCGGGTGAGCACCTTGGGGCTCACCTCGGGATGGGTGTGGAGGAAATAGTTGAGCCCGTCGGCCCAGGCGACCATCAGGGCCTGGAGCCACGCCGGGCTCGCGTCGAATCTGGCGCGGAGATCGTCCGGGTCGATGTAGAGCTTCATTCGCAGGTCTCGATAGACCGCCTGCGGATCGGTGTCGGCCTCGGCTTCCCGCCCCAGGCTCCGCAGGTAGTTCAGCTCCACTCGGCTGAAGTCATCCTCGGCCTGAGCGTAGATCATCCCGAAGACGGCATCCGCGTCGGTCTTCCCGCGCACGTGGGCGATGCCCCAGTCGTCCCGGGTGATCGTGGTGTTCGCGGCGTGCTGCTCCCACCGGGCTTCCTCCTCGGTGGCGGGCGCCGCGGCGGTGCAGGCGGCCGCGAGCAGCGCGGCGAGCGGGGTGAGTCGCGTCATCGGCTGATTCCCAATGCTGGAGCGCTTGCGAACGAAGGGTCTTCGGAAGCTACCGCGCCGTGCGATGGGCCGCGATGGGCCCGCGATGGGTCGCGAATGGGCCCGCGATGGGTCGCGAGGGGCCGCGATGGGCCGCAACGGGTCGCGATCGGCTCAGCTCTCGGGCTCCGCGCGAGCGATCGGCGGAGCGGCCGCCACCGTGGGGCAGGGCAGCGTCACGTCCTCCACCCGCGGGCCGCCCCCGGCCGTGACGAAGGTCACCGTCAAAAGACCGCGCGGGCAGCCACGCGTGAAGAAGGTGACCCGGGTCGTGTCGCCCGAGCGCTCGCCGCGCTGGATCGAGAGATTGCCGACCCCGCCGAGCTGCTCCGGGTGCTCCCGGGCGAGGTCGAGCAGGGTGGTGGCGACCCGGGGAGAGGCGACCCGCTGGAGCGCGGCCGTATCGGACGCCGTCGCCGCGGCGAGCAGGGCGCGCGTCGGCTTGCGATAGCCCGCGAACGGACCGACGTAGCGGCTGACGACCCGCCATCCGACGAACCCCAGCAGAGCCAGATTGGCCAGCAGGACGAGGCCGCCCCCGACCGTGCGCCACCTCATCGGCCGCCTCCACGGGCGTCAGTCGCGTCGCTTCCGAGCGCGTCGCGCGCGATCGGCCGCCCCCAGGCGTCAGTCCAGCCGCTTCCGGAAGCGGCGCACGCTCACGGCGATCAGCCCCACGGCGAAGGCCGAGAGAATCAGGCCCTCCCGCCAGAGCACGTCGAGCCCGACGCCCTTCAAGAGTATGCCCCGGAGCACCGTGAGGAAATAGGTGAGCGGCAGGGCGGCGCCGATCCACTGGGCCGGCTCCGGCATCGCGACCCGCGGGAACATGAACCCGGAGAGCAGGATGTTGGGCAGCAGGAAGAGGAAGCCCAGCTGCATCGCCTGCGCCTGGTTGGTGACCGTGGCCGAAACCAGGAGACCGACGCCGAGGCTGGCCACGATGAACGGCAGCGCCATCAGGTAGAGCGTGCTGATCCGGCCGAGCATCGGGACGTCGAAGAGCAGCTTGCCGAGCAGCAGGATCACGGTGATCTGGATGTAGCCGACCACCATGAACGGCACGATCTTGCCCAGGATCAGACTGGTCTTCCCGATCGGGGTCACGACCAGCTGTTCGAGTGTGCCCCGCTCCCGCTCCCGCACGATCGCGAGCGACGCGATGATGACCGTGGTCATCGAGAGCAGCACCCCGATGATGCCGGGCACGATGAACACCGAGCTCTTCGCGCCCGGGTTGTACCAGGGCCGCACCCGGAGGTCGATCGTCGGCGGCCTGATCCCGGCCTGGGCCTGGAGCGAGAGCGTGCGGGCGAGCCCGGCCTGGGCCGCTCCGGAGAGCGCGGCCGACGACGAGAGCGGATCGGCCGCGTCCACCACCACCTGGGCCGTCGCGGGTCGGCGTCGCTTGAGGTCGACCGCGAAGTCCGGGGCGATCACGATGCCCGCGTTCGCCTCGCCCCATTCCAGGGCGCGACGGAGCGCGTCGCGATCGGGCACCTCGCCCACGATGTCGAAGTTGCCGGTGTTCTCGATCGCGGCCACCAGCGCGCGGCTCTCCGCCGAGTGCGACTCGTCGAGCACCACAGCGGGAAGGTGTCGGACCTCGGTCTGAATCGCGTAGCCGAACAGCGCGAGCTGGATAGCGGGCGTGCCGATCATCAGCCCCAGGGTGAAGCGGTCACGACGCATCTGGATGAACTCCTTCCAGAGCATCGACCAGAACGGCCAGCGACGGACTCGAGCGAGCAAGCTCATGCCGCGCCCCCGGTGCCGGCGTGCGCCGCCTCGTCGCGGCGCTGCAGCTCGATGAAGACGTCCTCCACCGTGGGCAGGCCGAACCGCGCGGTGACTTCGGCTGGCGTGCCGACCCCGATCAGGTGGCCCCGCGACATGAAGGCGAGACGGTCGCAGAGCTCCGCCTCGTCCATGTAGTGAGTCGTCACCAGGACGGTCATGCCGCCTTCGGCCCGGAGCCGGATCAGCTCCCAGAACTTCCGGCGCGACGCCGGATCCACCCCGGCCGTGGGCTCGTCGAGGAACACCAGCGTCGGCCGGTGGGACGTGGCGCAGGCGAGGGCGAGGCGCTGCTTCCACCCGCCGCTCAGGGTTCCCGCCAGCTGGTCGACCCGCTCGCTGAAGCCGTAGTCCTCGATCAGCTCCGCCACCCGCCGCCGGCGCTCCGACCCCGCGAGGCCGTAGACCCCGGAATAGAAGCGGAGGTTCTCGAACACGGTCAGGTCATCGTAGAGCCCGAACCGCTGCGACATGTACCCGATCCGCTCGCGGACCTTGTCGGGCTGGGCCACCACGTCGACGCCGGCCACCATCGCCCCGCCCGAGCTGGGCTGCAGGAGCCCCGTCAACATCCGGATCGTGGTCGTCTTGCCGCAGCCGTTGGGCCCGAGGAGGCCGAACACCTCGCCGCGCCGGACCGAGAGGTCGAGCCCCTCGACCGCGACCAGGTGACCGAAGACCCGCCTGAGCTGGTGGGTCTCGACGACCGTGCTCACGGCGCCCCGCCCGGGCTTGCCGGCTCGCGGCGGATCACGGCCCACATGCCCGGGTAGAGGCCCTGCCGTCCGCCACCGAGCTCCACCTTGATCGCGAACATCAGGTCGGCGCGCTCTTCCTGGGTCAGGGCCACCCGGGGCGTGAACTCCGCCTCCGGGCTCACGGCGGCGATCCGACCGGGCGCCCGAGTGCCCTCGATCCCGTCGGCGGCGACGACGACCGCGTCTCCCACCGAGAGGGTGGCCAGTGCCGAGGCCCGGACGTAAGCCCGGACGTACGACCGGCCGAGCTCGGCGACGGTCACCACCGGGACGTTGGGTCCGACGACCTCACCCGGCTCGGCCAGCCGATAGAGCACCCGACCGGCCACCGGGCTCACCAGCACCAGGTCGCCCACGCGGGCCTCCGTCATCCGAAGGCTGGCTTCGGCGGTCGCCAGATCCGCGCGCGCGGCCCCGATCCGATCCGCCCGGCTGCCGGCCTCGAGCAGCGCCAGACTCTCCTTTGCGGACTGGAGCCGCTCGGCGGCGATCGTCGCTGCCGCTTCGGCATCGTCCACGGCCTGTCGGCTCACCGCGCCGCCGGTTCCCAGCGCGCGAACCCGCTCGGCGTCTCTGGCGGTGCGGTTCGCCTCGGCCTCTGCGGCCGTGACGGCCGTCTCGGCTTGCCGGATCTCCTGCGGGCGCGCTCCCGCCTGCAGATCGGCGAGCTGTGCCCGGGCCGCGCGGACCCGCGCCTCCTGCGCCGCGATGGCGGCGGGGAGCTCGGTCTGGGTCAGGATGGCCACCGTGTCGCCCGGCGCGACCGTGTCGCCCTCGTCGACCCGGATCGTCACCACCCGCGCTCCCACCATCGGCGCCAAGTCGACCTCCGGCACTTCGATGGTGCCGCGCGCGAGCACCCCGTCGTCCATGCTGCTCCGGCAGGCCCCGAGGGCCAGCAGTCCTGCGATCGCCCACCGCGTCATCGCTGTCCTCCGGCCGGGTCGAGGCCGAGCCCGCGCAGACCGAAGGCGGCCGCGTGCCGGGCGAACTCGTGTTGAAGCTCGGTGCTGGGAAAGTCGGGATCGTCGCTCTCGATCAGCCGCCGCACGACGGAGCGGGCGAGTCGAAAGTAGAGCAGCTGCGCCACCACGGAGATCGCCCCGAAGCGCGCGTCGACCTCCTTGGTGAAGAAGCCCTGCCGCTGGCCGTCCTCGATCGTGCCGCGGACCCGGCGGAAGAGCTCCGTGGCCACCGGCAGGAAGGCGCCCGCCCGCTGGCCGTCGTGATCGAGCATCTCTCGGATCATCAGGGCGGGCGCCGCGGGGTGCTCGGCCAGGAAGGCGGCTTGACCGGCCACCAGTCGCTCGATCACCTCCGGCGGCGTCGGTCGGCGCCCGGCCTCGCCCGGCCAGGCCCCGGCGGCGCGGGATCGGAGACCCTCGGCCAACCGCTCGATCACGGCCTCGTAGAGCGAGTCTTTGCTGCCGAAGTAGTAGTAGATCAAGGCAGGATTGGACTGGGCTGCGGTCCCGATGTCTTTGATGGTCGTCTTCGTAAACCCATGCTGTGCAAAGAGATGCTCCGCTGCTTCGAGGATCACCTCGCGGGTTGCCGTGACTTCTTCAGTCTGAGTCATGAGTCATAATTAATCAATCAATCAAGAATGGCAAGGGCGCCCCTCCGCCGCTTCCCTCGAACCCGACCGGCCGCTGGCACGTACTAGTTTCCAACCCCTACGCCCGGACCGCGCGAGCCAATCAATCGATGACCGACATGATCGAGCGCCTTAGGGCCGTCCTCGGCCCCGGCTACCGCGTCGAGCGGGAGCTCGGTGGTGGCGGCATGTCGCTGGTTTTTCTGGCCTACGACACGGCGCTCGAGCGACGGGTCGTGGTGAAGCTCCATCCCCACGGCGCGCGCGGGCTGAGCGGCGATCGCTTCCGGCGCGAGATCCAGCTCGCCGCCCAGCTCCAGCACCCCAACCTGGTGCCCGTGCTCACCGCCGGAGAAGCCGACGGGCTGCTCTACTTCGTGATGCCGTTCGTGGAGGGCGAGTCGCTTCGCACCCTGCTCGAGGGTGGGCGGGCGGTCGAGCCGGGCCGAGCCAGGGTGATTCTCCGTGACGTGGCCCGGGCGCTCGCCTTCGCCCACCAGGCCGGCGTGGTGCACCGCGACATCAAGCCGGAGAACATCCTGCTCTCGGGTGACGCGGCCATGGTCACCGACTTCGGCGTCGCCAAGGCACTCACCTCCGCGCGCGACCCATCCGCCCGATTGACCGGAGCCGGCTTCTCGCTCGGCACGCCGGCGTACATCGCGCCCGAGCAGGCGGCGGGGGGCGACGACGTCGATCACCGCGCCGATCTCTATGCCTGGGGCTGTGTCGCCTACGAGCTGCTCTCGGGCGCGCCGCCCTTCGCTGACCGACCGGCGCAGCAGCTGATCGTCGCCCATTTGACCGAGCGCCCGGTTCCGCTCGCCGAGCAGGCGCCTGCGGTGCCCAGCGAGCTGGCCGAGCTGGTGATGCGCTGTCTCGAGAAGGACCCGAGCCGCCGGCCTGCCAGCGCCCGGGAGCTGGTCGACGGTCTCGAGGGCCCGGCCTCGCCGAGGCCGACCCGGCGCTCCGCGGCCCGCTGGGTCGCGGTGGTGGCGGCCGTCCTGGCGCTCGCGCTGGGATACCTCCGCTTCGGCCCGAGCGACGCGCGCGCGGACACCCGATCCATCGCGGTGCTCCCGCTTGCGGCCGTGGGCGGCGACGACGAGTACGTGGCCGACGGGCTGACGGACGAGCTGATCGCCGTCTTGAGCCGGGTGCCGGGACTTCGGGTGGCGTCGCGGACCTCGGTCTACGCCCTCAAGCCCGAAACGGGACTCGACGTGCGGGAGATCGCCCGCCGGCTCGAGGTGGGCGCCGTGCTCGAGGGCTCGGTGCGGAAGGCGGCCGGACAGCTTCGGCTCACGGCTCAGCTCACCAGCGCGGCGGATGGGCTCACCATCTGGTCCGACACCTACCAGCGCGACGCCGGCGACCTCTTCCAGGTCCAGGACGAGCTGGCCCACGCCGTCGCGAGCGCGCTCGAGGTGCGGCTCGAGATCGAGACGGCCAACGCCCGTGGCACCGACGACCTCGGTGCCTACGATCTGTATCTCAAGGGGCGCCACCGCTGGTACCAGCGCGGCGGACCCGCCCTCCGGGAGGCGGTCGGCCTCTTCGACCAGGCCATCGGTCGCGATTCGAGCTTCGCCCGCGCCTGGGCCGGGCTCGGCGACGCGCTGGCGTTGCTGCCGCTCTATACCGGGACGCCGATGGACTCCGTCGCCGCGCGGGCCCGGGCCGCGGCGGCGCGCGCGGTGGCCCTCGATCCGTCGCTCTCCGAGGCGCACGCCACCCTCGGCTCTCTCGCCAAGGGCGAAGGCAGCTGGGCGGCCGCGACCGCGTCGCTCGAGCGGGCCATCGCGGCCGACTCGGCCAACGCCGTGGCGCTCCAATGGTTGGGCGAGGTCCAGTACCTGACCGGCGATCTCGAGGGCGCCGTCGCCACCTTCGAGCGCGCCTCGATCGTCGACTCGGCCTCGGCCGTGATCGCCGCACAGCTGGGCCACGTCTACGGCCTGGTGGGTCGTGACTCGGCCGCGATTGGGGCGGTCGAGCGAGCCACCCGGCTCGCTCCCGAGCTGGGCGTCGTGCATCTCTTCACCGGCTCGGTCCACCTCTCGGCCGGCCGTTTGGCCGACGCGGCCACGGCCTTCGAGCGCGCGGCCGCGGTGAGCGAGCTGACCGCTCCGGCCAACGGGCTTGCCTGCCATGCTCTCACCCGCGCGGGGCGGACTATCGGCGCCGCCCGGGTGTGCGGGGCCATCGATCGGGTCTCGGGGACCTCGTTCGCACTCGCCCTCAAGGCCTTGGCGGCCGGGGATCGGCCCGCGGCCCTCGCCTGGCTCGAGCGCTCGATCGACGAGCGGGAGCCTTTCCTCTACTCCTCGTCCCTCACCGCGCCCTGGTGGCGCGAGCTCCGGGGCGATGCGGGCTTCCTCGCCCTGGCCGCGAGGATGGGGGTGAGGATCTCCGCCCCGGGCAACGGTGCCCGGTAGCCCCCTGGCGGGCGTCGACGGCCGCGCGGTGCTCCTGGCCCTGGCGGCGGCCGCACTCCTCCCCGGCGCGGCGGAGGGGCAGTGGCGCCGAAGCCGGATTCGGATCGAGCCCAACGCCGCGTACGATGGGCGGTTCACGTTTGCGCGGATCAGGTACACGGTGCACGGTCGGAGCGGGTGGGAGTTCGACTACCCGACGATGGAGCGCAACCTGATGACGATGATGCGGGAGATGACCGCGCTCCAGGCCCATGTCTCCGAGAGCAACGTCTTCACCTTCGACGATCCCGAGCTGCTCCGCTATCCGGTCGCCTATCTCTCCGAGCCCGGCTACTGGATTCCCGACTCCGCCGAGATGGTCGGTCTCAGGACCTATCTCGCGAAGGGCGGCTTCCTGATCGTCGACGACTTCATGCGAGGGGAATGGCGGAACTTCGAGCATCAGATCCTCAGGGCGCTGCCGGGCGCGCGGATCGTGCCCCTGGACCTCTCTCATCCGATCTTCGACGCCTTCTTCCGGATCGAGTCGCTGGAGATGAGCTACCCCCACGATCCCTACCTGAAGGCCCGGTTCCTGGGGATCCACGAGGACAACGACCCGGACAAGCGCCTCCAGGTGATCATCAACTACAACAACGACCTCGGGGACTACATGGAGTGGTCGGGCGAGGGGTGGTGGCCGGTCGACATCACCAACGAGGCCTACAAGTTCGCGATCAACTACATCGTCTACGGCCTGACCCACTGACCGGGGCGGTGTCGTCCTTGCGCGCCCGAGCGCGCATCCCCAGGTTGGGGAAGCTCGCGCAGGCGCGCTCGGTCCGATTCACTCGGCGGGACACGAATCCGTGGTTGACCAGCCCAGACAGCCCATCCAAGGCGGTACCGGTGCCAAGGCCGGTGGCGAGCTGCTCCTCGAGCAGCTGCGCCGGGCCACGATCGGTGAGTACGACATTCACAGCGAGATTGCCCGGGGGGGCATGGCCTCGGTCTACCTGGCCCACGAGATCGCGCTCGACCGGGCGGTGGCGATCAAGCTGATGTCGCCGACCCTGCTCAGCGAAGAGGGCATGGTCGAGCGCTTCCGGCGTGAGGCCAGGACCTCGGCGGGGCTGAGCCATCCCAACATCATACCGGTCTACGCGGTCAGGGACGTGGACGGGCTCTGCTTCTTCGTGATGAAGCTGGTCAAGGGGACCACGCTCGCCAACGTGATCGAGCAGTTGGGCAAGACCCCGATCGCGATGGTCGAGGCCCTGATCGCCCAGGTGGGCGGGGCGCTCGACTACGCCCATCGGCACGGCGTGATCCATCGCGATCTCAAGCCGGGCAACATTCTGATCGACGACGAGGGCTGGGCGGTTGTTACCGACTTCGGGATCGCCAAGGTCACCGACACCGAAGGGCTCACCCTGACCGGGATGTCGGTCGGGACGCCCGCCTACATGAGCCCGGAACAGTGCACCGGCGACGAGGTCGGGCCCGCGTCGGACCAGTACGGACTCGGCGTGATCGCCTACGAGATGCTGACCGGCAAGCGGCCCTTCGGCGGCGCCACCTCGGTGGCGCTGATGTTCGGGCACGCCCACGGCACCGCCGAGCCGATCGAGTCCTTGCTGTCGGACTGCCCGCCCCGGCTCGCCGCCGCGGTGATGCGGATGCTGGCCAAGCGTCCCGAAGACCGCTGGCCTTCGTTGGAGGCGGCGATCCAGGCCATGGGCGGGATCGGGTATCGCGCCGACGATCAGACCCGGTCCCAGCTGGTGCAGCTGGCCCGGACGGGGCAGGTCATGAAGCTGGTGGCCAAAGCCAACACGCCGCGGAGCCCGCTGCCGAGCACCCGCTCCAAGGAGCACCCGGCGCAGCCGGCGGCCGTGGCCAGGCAGACTCGATGGCCCCTGCTGGTCGCCGGGGCGGTGGCGGTCTTCGGCATCGGCTCGACCGGGTACCTGCTGCTCAACCGAGCGCCGGACGGCGCTCCGAGCCAGATGGAGCCCGCACCAGCCCCGCCGGCGGTCGGCTCGGAAACGGTGCCCACCGCCACCGCCCCCGAGCCGGAGCCGACCGCCACCAGCGCGCCAAGCCGCCCGCGACACGAATCCCCGGCCGCGAGCGTGGGGGCCCCGGCGCCTCCGCCGGCCCCCTCGCCGACTCCCCCGGCGCCGATCGTTCGGGAGACCCCGGCCGTGCCACCGCCCGCTCCGACCGGGCGGGACTCCGCTCGGGAGGCCGCCGACTCGGTTTCCAGCGGGCTGGCTCAGGTGGTCACCACCCGGCCGGCCGAGAGCGCCGCCAGCGTGCAGGCGCCGCCGCCGGCCCCGGCCCTGGTTTCCCAGGCCGAGCCCGCGATCGTGGTCGACCAGCGCCAGGTCACCCAGGTCGTGCGCCGGTACGCGGCGGCGCTCGAGAGCGGCAACATGGCCGCGGTGCGTCAGGCTTTTCCTGGGATGCCGGAGGCGCAGCGGCAGGGTCTCCAGTCGTTCTTCGACGCCGGGGGCACCCTCGCCACCAGCTGGACCATCGGCATGCCGGAGATCAACGGCGCGGCGGCCACCGTTCGTGTGATCGGCAGCAACCGGCTCACCCTGCCGCGCTCGAGCCCGACCACCGAATCCGTGACGCTCAACGTCCGGCTGAGCCGCCAGCTGACCGGCTGGCGGATCGTCGCCATCGACTGACCCGAACCACCGAAACGCTACGAGACGCCGCGGCGCTGGGCGTCGGGAGAGACGGATGCGGAGGATTCTGCTGCTCACGCTGGCGATGCTGTGGCTCGTGCCCGGAAGCGTCCGCGCCCAGCATCTCCGCGACCGGGTCGCCGACCTGTTCACCTTTGGCGATTGCGGGCGGGAGCTCTGCCTCGACGGCTCGATCAACGCGGCCAACGGCCACGGCGATCACTTCATTCCCGACGCGATCTCCGGCACCGCCACCTTGATCGGCTTTCTCAACGCGGCGATCGCCTCGGCGGCGGGCGCGATTCCGCTCAGCGCGAGCAGCGCCGGCGTCACCTTCAAGTTCGTCAACGGGTTCCCGGTCCGGACCTCGAACTCGAACGGCTCGGTCTTCGGGGAGCGCGGTCAGACGCTCGGCCGGGGTCGGGTGCTCCTCGGCGCCAACCTGATCGGGGTCAATTTCGCCACCCTCCGTGGCGTTCCCCTCGGCCAGTTGGAATTCAACCTCGCCCATCAGGACGTCGACCCCCAGGGCCTCGGCGAGCCGGTGCTCGAGAACGAAGTGATCGCGATGGACATGTCCCTGAACATGAACCTTCTGGTCTCGACCTTCGTCGCGACCTACGGCCTCACGGACCGGATCGACGTCGGGATCGCGGTGCCGCTGGTGCACACCTCGCTGCAGGGGAGGAGCACCGCCAGGATCTTGCCCTTCGGCGCGAGCCCGGCGCACTTCTTCACCGGCACGCCCGAGAATCCCGGGCTCACGGCCCGGAGCGCGACCTTCGGCTCCGCGACCGGGCTCGGGGACGTCGCGATCCGGCTCAAGGGGAACCTGCTGCTGACCGACCGGGTGGCCTTCGCCCTGGCCGGCGACGTCCGACTCCCGACCGGCAACGAGGAGGACCTGCTCGGCGCGGGGAGCGCCTCGGTCCGGTCCCAGGCGGTGCTCTCCCTTGTCCTGGGCGGCGTGGAGCCCCACATCAACCTCGGCTACCTGGTGCGAGGCGGAGGCCAGCCCAACGCGATCCTCACGACCCTTGGCTTCGAGAGCCCGCTGGCGTCGTGGGCCTCTCTGGCCGTCGACGTCCTGAGCGAGTGGCAGGTCGGGGACAACCCCTTCACGATTCCCGAGCCGATCGAGTTCACCCTGCCGTTCAAGCGGAGCCTGGCCTCGACCAATCTCCCGGAGCGCAAGGATCACCGCGTCCTGGGCACCCTCGGATTCCGGTTTCAGACCCCCGGCGGCCCGATGATCGTGGCCAGCGGCCTGGTGCCGCTCAAGGCCGGGCAGCTGGAGCCCCGGCTGGCCTGGACCCTGGGGCTCGAGTTCAACTTCTGAGCCCGGGCCGCGGTCGGCCGGCGGCCGCCGGGGTTCGGGACCCCGGAGCCTACCCATGTGACCATAAGTCGGCTATCTTGAAAGGCTTATGTTCTCCGACCTCTCTGCCAAGCTCACGGCGGCGCTCAGCAAGCTGACCGGGCGCGGCGTTCTCTCCGAGGACGCCGTCAAAGAAGGCTTGCGGGAGATTCGTCGGGTCTTACTCGAGGCGGACGTCAGCTTCGATCTGACGCGGCAGTTCCTCGAGCGGGTGCAGGAGAAAGCGATCGGGGTCACCAAGCTCAAGGGCGTGAACCCCGGCCAGCAGCTGGTGAAGATCGTCTACGACGAGCTGGTGGCGATGCTCGGGGAGAAGCAGGCCCCGATCGCGTACGCCTCGGTGCCGCCGACCGTGATTCTGGTGGTCGGCCTGCAGGGCTCCGGCAAGACCACCACGGCGGGCAAGCTGGCCCGCCGCCTCAAGCAGGAGCAGAAGGCCCCGTTCCTCGTCGCCGCCGACGTCTACCGCCCCGCCGCCGCTGAACAGCTCACCACCCTCGCAGGACAGGTCGAAGTCGGGATCCACGCGGAGCCTGGCCAGACCGACGTGGTGGGCATCGTGAAGCGCGGCATCGACGCGGCGGGGAAGGCGCGGGCGCGGACCGTGATCGTCGACACCGCCGGTCGGCTCCAGATCGACGACGAGATGATGGACGAGCTGGTCCGGCTCAAGGGCGCCATCAAGCCGCACGAGATCCTGCTCGTGGCCGACGGGATGACCGGTCAGGACGCCGTTCGGATCGCGCAGGGCTTTCACCAGGCGCTGGGCGTCACGGGCGTGGTGCTCACCAAGCTCGACGGCGACGCGCGGGGCGGGGCGGCGTTGTCGGTCTACGGGGTGACGGGCGCGCCGATCAAGTACGTCGGCGTGGGCGAGAAGCTCGACGCGCTGGAGCCCTTCCGTCCCGACCGCATGGCGGGCCGGATCCTCCAGCAGGGCGACGTACTCAGCCTGGTCGAGAAGGCCCAGGCCAACATCGACGAGGACGAGGCGCTCAAGCTCGCCAAGAAGGCGGGGTCGAAGAAGGGGCTCGATCTGCAGGACTTCCTGGCCGCGATGCGGCAGATGCAGAAGCTCGGGCCGATGAAGCAGGTGCTCGGCCTCCTGCCGGGCGTCAACTCCGCGATGCTCAAGGGCGCCAACTTCGACGAGCAGCGGATCAAGCACCTCGAGGCCATCGTGCTCTCGATGACCCCGGCGGAGCGCTCCGAGCCGGATGTGATGAACGGCTCGCGCCGTCTCCGGGTGGCCAAGGGCTCCGGCCGCACGGTGCAGGAAGTCAACCAGTTGTTGAATCAGTTCAAACAGATGAAGCGCTTCATGAAGTCGGCGGGCAAGCCGGGTGGCCGCCTGCCGCTGGGCATGCTGAAAGGACTGCGGTAACGCACATGGCGACTCGCATTCGTTTGCGTCGGATCGGGCGGAAGCACATTCCGCTGTACCGGATCGTGGTCGCGGAGGGCACCGCCCCCCGTGACGGTCGGTTCATCGAGATTCTCGGCACCTACGACCCCAAGGCCAAGGACGAGCAGAAGAAGGTTTCGCTCGACGTCGACAAGGCCAAGGCGTGGCTCGCCAAGGGGGCCACGCCGAGCGAGACGGTCGGGGCGCTGCTCAAGAAGGCCGGCGTCGGCGCGTGACCGAGCCGGCTGCCCGACACCTCGTGGTCGGGCGGCTCCGCAAGCCGCATGGTCTGAAGGGCGAGGTCTCGGTCTTCCCGATCACCGACGAGCCCGAGGAGATCTTTGCGGTGGGGCGCCGTGTCTGGTTGCTCGCGCTGGACGGCGGAACCGTGGCCGGTCCGCTCGAGATCACGCGATCCCGGGGGTATCACCGGGAGTGGCTGCTCTTCTTCGCGGATCACGAGTCGCGCGACGCGGTGGATGGATGGCGGGATTTGTTGATCGCGGTGCCGAGAGCCGAAGCCCGTCCGCCGGAGGGCGACGAGGTGTACGTGGACGAGCTGGTCGGGTTCTCGGTCCGCGGGACGAAGGGCGAGCCGTTGGGCGTGGTCTCGAACTGGTTCGAGCTCCCCACCGGCATCACCCTGGAGGTGCAGGGCCCGAAGCGGGAGTTCATGCTGCCCTACCGGAAGCGGTTCGTCCGGGAGGTGGACCGCGAGGGCCGGGCGCTCGTGGTCGAGGCGATCGACGGGCTGATCGAGTAGTCGCGGGGTGATGCGGATCAACGTGGTGACCCTGTTCCCCGAGGTGTTCGAGCCGTGGCTCGGCACCAGCATTCCGGGGCGGGCCAGGGCGGCCGGCAAGGTGGAGTACCGCCTGATCCAGCTGCGCGACTTCACCACCGACCGGCACCGGACGGTGGACGACACGCCCTACGGTGGCGGCGCGGGGATGGTGCTCAAGCCCGAGCCGATGGTGGCCGCGGTGGAGTCGTTGGAGCGGCCCGGCACGGTCGTGCTGATGTCGGCGAGAGGGAAGCCCTTTCGCCACGACGACGCGGTCCGATACTCGCTCGCGAGCGATCTCACGGTGCTCTGCGGGCACTACAAGGACGTCGATCAGCGGGTGGTCGAGGTTCTCGGGGCGGAGGAAGTCTCGATTGGAGACTTCGTGCTGAGCGGCGGCGAGCTGGCCGCGCTCTGCCTGATCGACGCGGTGGTGCGGCTCCAGCCCGGCGCGATCGGCGATCACGAGTCCGCCGCCTCGGATTCGTTCTACGACGGGCTGGTCGGCCCGCCGAGCTATACCAGGCCTCCGGTGTTTCGGGGCCTCGCGGTGCCGGAAGTCCTGATGGGTGGGAACCACGCCGAGATCGCGGCGTGGCGACGACGGGAAGCCGAGCGGCTCACGGAAGCGCGCCGGCCCGACCTCTGGGCCGCCTTCCGGGCGGAGCACGAAGAGTCGTGAGCGACACTGTACAGGGAGGCGCCGCGAGCGCCGGGAGGGAACGATGGATCCATTGACGGCGGTGACCCGTGAAGGGCTCAAGGACGACATTCCCCGCTTCGCGCCGGGCGATACGGTCAAGGTGATGGTCCGGGTCCGCGAGGGCGACAAGGAGCGGCTCCAGGCCTTCGAGGGCGTCTGTGTGGCCCGGCGCGGCGGCGGGATCGACGAGACCTTCACGGTGCGCAAGGTCTCAGCGAGCGTGGGCGTCGAGCGGATCTTCCCGCTCCACAGCCCGAGCATCGCGTCGATCGACGTGGTCCGACGGGGTCGGGTCCGCCGCGCCAAGCTCTACTACCTCCGCAAGCTTTCGGGCAAGAGCGCCCGGATCCGCGAGAAGCGAGAGCAGGTCCAGGAGTAGCGCCGGCCGTGGCCGGCAAAGCTCCATCGCTCACGCGGGAGCGGCTCGCCTGGGAGGCGGGCCGGTTGCTGATCGGAGTCGACGAGGCCGGCCGCGGTCCCCTCGCCGGCCCGGTCGTGGCGGCGGCAGTGGTCTTCCCGTCCACGGGGCCCCGGCTTCGGAAGATCCGGGACAGCAAGACGCTGTCCGAAGCGCGGCGGGACAACGCGGCGGTCCGGATCCGTCAGGCGGCGCTGGCCCTCGGGGTCGGCGCCGCTTCGGTTCGGGAGATCGATCGCTACAACATCCGCGGCGCCACCATCCTCGCGATGCGCCGGGCGATCGCCCGGGTCGAGTGCGCGCTGCCCGACCGCTCGCTCGCGATCCTGGTGGACGGGCTCCCACTGCCGGAGCTCGGCCGCGAGCACGACGCCCTGGTCGACGGCGACGCGCTCTGTCTCTCGATCTCCGCCGCCGGGATCATCGCCAAGACGGTTCGGGATCGACTGATGGCCGCGCTCGATCCGCGCTACCCGGCCTACGAATGGGTCACCAATCGGGGCTACGCCACCCTGGCCCACCGCCGAGCCATCGACGACGTGGGCCCCACGCCGCACCATCGCCGGTCCTTCAGTCCCGTCGCGCAGCTGGGCCTCGGTCTCTAGCCTCCGCTCCCTCCTCACGGTCTCGACGCTCGTCGCGCGGTGAGGGCTGGCAGTGACGCGGCCCGACACCCATCCTTGCCGGAACCGCCGGCTCGTCGCCGCTCGAAAACGAGCTTTGCCCGAATCGCCGGCTCGTCGCCGCTCGAAAACGAGCTTTGCCCGAATCGCCGGCTCGTCGCCGCCCCGGTTGCGAGCGGGGGATTCGCCTCGTATTGTCCCCGGCCCACCGCTGGAGGAAGCCGATGCGCCACGAATCCGTGCTCGCCGCGCTCGAGAAGCACGCCAAGGACGGCACTGCCAGGATCTATCGGCGTCACGGGGCTCGGGATCCCGTGCTCGGGGTGAGCTACGCCGCGATGAAGACGCTGCTCAAGCGGCTCGGCACCGACCACGATCTGGCCAGAGCGCTCTGGAAGACCGGGGTGCACGAGGCCCGCGTCGTCGCCACCAAGGTGGCCGACCCGGCCCGGCTCTCGCGCGCCGAGGTGGAGCGGTGGCTCGACGGCGTGAGCGATTACATCGTGGCCGACGCCCTGTCCGGCCTGGTGGCGCGGGTGCCCGACGGCCTCGCATGGGCGAGCGAGTGGATCGAGAGCGAGGCGGAGTTCGTCTCCGCGGCGGGGTGGAACGTGCTCAACGTCCGCGCGCTCGAGGGTGGCCTGAGCGAGGCGGAGGCCAAGCGGCTGCTGGCCAGGATCAAGAAGGGCATCAAGCGCGCCCCGAATCGGACCCGCTACGCGATGAACGGCGCGCTGATCGGGATCGGGGGCGCGATGCCCGCGCTCAGCGAGCAGGCGGTCTCGGTGGCTCGCGCGATTGGCCAGGTCGAGGTGGATCACGGCGAGACCAGCTGCAAGACGCCCGACGCCGAGAGCTACATCGCCAGGATGCGCGAGCGCGCGGCGAAGCGGACCCGGGTGACCGGCGCGAGGATGAAGGCGGCTCGTGGCTGAGCCGGTGCTCGTCACGGAGCGGCTCACGCTCCACGAGCACACGATGGAGGACCTCGACTTCATCGCCGAGATGTCGGCCAAGCCGGAGGTGATGCGTCACTTCCCGGCCCCCTACACCCGCGACGACTCGATCGCGTTCATCGCGCGCCAGCGCGCGCGCTACGTCCGGGATGGACATGGGCTCTGGCTCGCCCGGGAGCAGGCGAGCGGCCAGCCGGTGGGCACGATCGGCCTGCTCCGCCAGGAGGTAGACGGGCGGGCGTTCGCCGAGGTGGGCTACCGGCTCGACTCGCGCTACTGGGGGCGCGGCTTCGCGACGGAGGCGGCCCGCGCCGTCCGGGACTGGGCCTTCACGTTCCGGGGGGAGCCGGTCGTGATCTCCCTGATCGTGCCGGAGAACCACCCCTCCCAGGCGGTGGCTCGGCGGCTCGGGATGACCCTCTGGCGCCGCTGGCCGCACGCGGGCATCGACCACCTCGTGTTTCGGTTGGAGCGCTCAGCGTCTGGTCCAGAGGCCGGTGCCTAACGGCCCGGTGAGGGAGAGGGCGCGGGAGTCGGGCAGCCGATAGGTGCCCGCCGTGGTCTTGCCGCTGAGCGACGAGGTCCATTCCCAGACGCCGTGCCGCGCCTTCATCATGCCCCGATCCGGGGTCTCCACCGCGAAGGTGTAGGTTCCGTTCGGGCGCACCGACAGGATGCTCGAAACCGGAATCCCCTCGAGCACCCCTCCGGTGGTCCACTCGCCGGTCAGATCGGAGCCGGCCGCCGAGCCCTGAGCCCGGGTCCAGTCGGCGGTGCCAGCGGCCCCGGAAATCGCCATCACGGCGGGGCCTTTCGGCGTGTAGGAGCCGCTCACCCGGGTTCCTCCCTGGCTCACCATCCGGTAGCGGCCGTTGGAGGCTTCGATCCGCCCCTGGTCTTCGAGCCGCATCACCAGATCGAACGCGCCGCTCCGGGCGATGGTGAGCCGGCCCGTCGTGGTCCCCCGCTGGTCGGTCGTGGTGAGACCCCAGGCGCCGACGAGCGGCGGATCCACGGCGGGCGGCGGGCGGAGCGCGAGCCAGGCGGCCACCCCACCTCCCGCCAGCACCACTGCCGCCGCGCCGATCAGGAGGGATCGCCGGGAGCGCGGGCGGGGCGGCGGCGGAGGCTCCGCCCTCCGAGGGTGCCTGTCGCTCCGCTTCTTGACCAGGTACTCGACCGTCTCGGCGAGCTGCTCGAGGTGCCGCTCGAGCGGCGGCGTCATCGCGTCGAGCCAGTGGGGGCTCGAGGCGAAGAACTCGAGCGCCTTCGACATCGGGGCGTCATCGATCCGCATCGGGATCAGCGGCAGTCCGAGCGAGACCCCCCGCTCGACCTCCCGCTTCACCTGGTGCGAGCCGTTGGCATGGGCGCTGTAGACCAGTACCACGACCGAGCTCTGCTCCAGCGCCTCGACGATCTGGCCGCTCCAGTCGAGGCCCGGGGTCAGGTCGCGCGGGGCGATCCAGCAGCGGATGCCCCGGCGCTCGATCATCGCGCACGCCGCGTTGGCGGTCGTGCTGTCGTGGCTCGAGTGGCTGATGAAGACGTCGTGCGCCACGGTTCCCTCGCAGGGCTCGCCAAGAATGTCACCGCCCGCCGTCCATCGCCAGGGCCGGCTGCTCCCGAGCGGACCCTGGCGGCCGTATCCTTCCCTCCATGACCTCCCTGTTCGCGCCCTACGAGCTCCGCGGCCTCACCCTCGGCAACCGGATCGCCGTCTCGCCGATGTGCCAGTACTCGTCCGACGATGGCTTCGCCAACGACTGGCACCTGGTCCACCTGGTCTCCCGCGCCGTGGGTGGAGCCGGGCTGGTCTTCACGGAGGCCACGGCGGTCGTGCCGGAAGGCCGGATCAGTCCCGTGGATCTCGGCATCTGGAAAGACGAGCACGTCGCCGAGCTGGAGCGGATCGTCGGGATGATGCATGCTCGCGGCGCGGCGACGGGCATCCAGCTGGCCCACGCCGGACGCAAGGCAAGCGTCCGGCCCCCGTGGGCGAGTCCGCCCCGAATCGAGGCAGCCGACGGCGGTTGGCAGGTCGAGGCCCCGAGTGCCGTGGCCTACTCCGACGACTATCCCGCGCCCCGCGCCCTGGAGGAGGCCGAGATCGCCGGCCTGGTCTCCGCCTTTCGGGCCGCGGCGCGCCGGGCCGACGCGGCCGGCTTCGACGTGGTCGAGCTGCACGCGGCGCACGGCTATCTGGTCCACGAGTTCCTCTCCCCCGTCAGCAACCGGCGAGGCGACCGCTACGGCGGCTCGTTCGAGAACCGGATCCGGTTCCTGCTCGAGATCGTGACGGCGACCCGCGAGGTCTGGCCCGAGCGGAAGCCGCTCTTCGTGCGAATCTCCGCCACCGATTGGGTGAAGGGTGGCTGGTCGGTGGACGACTCGGTCGAGCTGGCGCGGCGCCTCGGGCCTCTCGGCGTCGATCTGATCGATTGCTCGTCCGGTGGCAACGTGACGGGGGTGCGGTACCCGGTGGGGCCGGGCTACCAGGCGGCGTTCGCCGAGCGGATCCGCCGCGAGGCGGGCATCCCAACGGGCGCGGTGGGGATGATCACCGAGCCGGCTCAGGCCGATCAGATCGTCCGGAGCGGGCAGGCCGACCTGGTGCTGCTCGCGCGGGAGCTGCTCCGCGATCCCTACTGGCCGATGCGGGCCGCGCGCGCGCTCGGCGTCCCGATGCCCTGGCCGATCCAATATCTGCGGGCGGCGCCCGCGGGCAGCAAGCCACGCGGGCCGTTCGAGCCGAGCGCGGCGCCGGCTAGAACATGAACCCGGCCTGGGCGTAGATCCGGGTCCGCTCCTCGCTCCGCGCGTAGGTCACGGTGAAGCTGCTGCGCCGATCGAGGAAGGCGAACCAGAGCCCCGCGCCGCCGGCCGTGTGCCAGCGGTCCGACGGCTGGCCCTCGAGCCAGACCCGGCCGGCGTCGGCAAGGCCAAAGAGGCCCCACTCTCCCGGCAGCACGACCAGGAACGATCCCAGATCCAGTCTGAGCTCCGCCGAGCCGAAGGCGGAGGCATCGCCGGCAAAGCGCCGGCTGTTGAGACCCCGGATCGAGCCCCGGCCGCCGATGGTGGCCGCCTCGTAGAAAGGGTAGTCGCCGAGCACCGTCGTGGCCCCGGCCCGGAGGGCCAGCGTCGGGTGGGTCACCATCCGCTCGGCGGTCAGGTAGGTGGAGGCCTCGAGGCCGAGCGAGCCGAAGGTCGACGAAATGTCGAACGCCGAGGGGACGACCCGCGCGGTCGCGGCGATTCTCGCGCCTTTGGTCGGATAGGCGGGGAGGTCCCGCGAGTCGTAGACGACGCCCGCCCGAAAGCCCAGCTCGGTGAGGCCCTGGTATCCGAGCGGCTGAGTTGCCGCGAGCAGCGACGGGTCGTCGTCGAGCTCGGTGCTCGAGGAGCGGAAGGCGGCGCCGAAGCGGAGGCTCAGCCGCCGCGCCACGCCCCATTCGAGGGTGGGCTCGAGCAGATAGTCCCGTTGGACCACGTCGTAGAAGCCCGATGCCTCGGTGCGCTCCGTTTCGTTGCCGAGTCCAAAGAAGCGCACCACGTCGAGGTCCAGCGTGGCCGCGCGCAGGAGGAAGCGCAGCTCGGGCCGCTCGAAGCGGAAGTCGGCGTCGAGCTCCGCGTTCACGCCGGGATGGTGGGTCGCGGCCGCCACCCGGAGAGCGATCCGAGAGGCGTACGGGTACTTGCGGAAGCCGTACCGGGTGAGCACGGGACCGCCGCCCGCGAGCACGCCGATCTCCGGCCGGGCCTCGAACCAGGGGGCGACGCTCCAGAGCCGACCCCAGTCGCGGGGAACCCGGATCAGGCTGTCCTCGCGGACCGGCCGGGGATCGGGATTGGTGCGGAGGCGGAGCGCGGCCGGAGCGATCGCGGTGCCGGGCTCGTCGTACACGATCAGGCGCGAGCTGCCCGGGCCGGCCGTCACCACGTCCTTTCCGTCGCCTCCGATCACCCGGGTCTTGATCGGCAGCCGCTCCGCGGTCGCCGCCACGACGGAATCCTTGCCGTCGTTGAGGTAGATCCGAAGCTCCCGGGTTTCGTCGGGGTGGAACACACGCGTTCGCTCGGTCGCGCCGTCGCCGCTCCGCATCGCGACGGAGAGGCCGCCCTCCGCCAGAGCGAGGGTGACGACGTCGTCGTCGTCAGTGCCGAAGAGCTCGACCGTGCGGGCGAGCTGCCGGTAGAATCGGTCGGCGATCTCGGGCAGGCGATCGCGGCGCTCGACCAGCTCCCGCCGAAGCCGCTCGTGCACCTCGGCGCCGAATTCCACCGGGAGCCGGGTGACGGCTTCGGCGATGGCCGCGTCGTCGACCAGGCGCACCAGCTCGGCGGCGGCGGCCTGCCATGCACGCCGATCGAGCCAGGAGAGCAGCCGGCGGTCGAGCGCCTCCGCGCTCACGGTGAGCCCGTAGACGTTGCCGTACGACGCCCCGAAGCTCTGGTACTTCGGCAGGTAGAGCCGGAGCAGGCCGTAGAGCGGTCCGTCGAGGCGGGAGAGGGCCCAGTCCCGGTCTCTTGGCACCGGCATCCAGCGGCGGATGCCCGAGGGCTCGTCGAAGCGGGCCCAGGTCCACTGATCGGCGTGACGGTCCCAGTCGCCCACCAGCAGATCGAAGAGCCGGGCTCGGAGCAGGGCGGGCGCGTCGATTTGATGCCGGGGGTTCTCCAGCAGCCGCTCGAAGAGTCGCTCGCTGTTGACGACCTGGGTCGCGCCGAGCGCCGTCTCGACGTCGTCGCCGCGACCGCGGACCCGCTCCTCGAGCAGGCCGAGCTCGTTGGCGAACTCCGCGCGCCACTCGCCCAGCGCCGGGTGGTCGGGCAGGATCACCAGCGTGGGCTCGAGGTGGAGCACGCCGGCGGCGTCCTCGAGCGCGCTCACCACCAGCGCCCCGGCGGGGACGAGCGCGCTGGTCTGGTCCTCCGCCAGGCTCCGGGCGGGCGAGCGGCGGAGCATCGGCGGCCAGGTCTGGGTGGGGTCCTTCTCCAGGGCCCGAAAGGTGAAAGTGCGACCGTCTCCCGCCCGAAAGCGGAGCGAGCGCGTCTGCTTCGAGCCGCCGCGCTCGTAGGCCTGCATCCCCCCCGCGAAGCCGTCGAGGTCCAGCACGGGGGCCCGGATCGGGGTGGTCCAGAGGTCGCGGTGGGTATCGCCGAGCAGAAACCGATGCAGCCCGCCGGCCTGGTGCTCGGCGCCGGGGACCACGGTGACGGAGTCGGGTCGTTGTGGTGGAGTCTGCCAGAGCAGGAGCAGGGTGGACAGCAGGAGCATCGACACTCGGCTCGTCAGTGGGAGAACGCACCAGTCGTTCGACCGGGCAGGGAATGTAGAGCCCGCCCCGCGTTTGGTGAAACATCTCCGGCGGTTCGGCGGTTCCCCCTCGTGCTTCCCCGCGGCACACGGGTTGCCTTACCTTTCCCTCGACTCCGGGGGCGTAGCTCAATTGGTAGAGCACCGGACTTTTAATCCGTAGGTTCTGGGTTCGAGTCCCAGCGCCCTCACTGCTCTCGAGAGGGCCCCCGGTCGCCGGGGGCCCTTGTTCGTTGCGGTGGGCTGGCGTCTTCTCGGTCGAGCCTGCGATCTCGCGTGCCTGGCGCGCTCAGCCCACGGCTGCTTCCGCGAAACCCACGGGCTCGGGGGTCGTACGGCATGCGCGAACCTGAACTTGGGAGACCGATGGCTGGCTGCTGGTGGCGCGGGGCGGCGAGAACGTTCGCGCCGGCGATGCTGATCGCCCTGCTCGGCTGCGGGGACGAGACCGTCGGTCCGGTCAGTCCCCCTCCACCCCCGATCGGCTCGGCCGGCGACGGGACGCTGAACGCCGTGCTGGAATCGGCGCGCGCCCAGTACGGCCTTCCTGCCCTCGCGGCGATCTCGATTCGCGGCAACCAGGTGGTCGAGCGTGGCGCCGCGGGCCTCCGGGCCGTGGGCTCGGCGGCGGAGGTGGGCCTCGACGACCGTTGGCACATCGGCTCGCTCACCAAGGCGATGACGGCGACGCTGGCCGGGATCCTGGTGGAGCGGGACGAGATCGACTGGGACGTCCGGATCGCCGAGGTCCTGCCCGAGCTGGTCGGCTCGATGCGGCCGGCGTACGAAGACGTGACCCTCCGGGAGCTGCTCTCTCATACGGGCGGCCTGCCGACGGACGTCACCCAGGCGCCCTCGTGGCCCACGCTCCGCACCGCGCCCGGGCCGCTGCTCGACCGGCGACTGGCTTTCGCCTCCGAGCTGCTCACGCTGCCGGCAGCGGGGTCTCGCGGCAGCTACGCCTACTCCAACGCGGGATACATCATCGCCGGAGCGATGCTGGAGCGGAGGACCACTCGGCTCTGGGAGGATCTCCTGCGCGAGGAGGTCCTGACCCCGCTCGGGATGAGCGCCACCGGATTCGGCGCGCCGGGCACCGCGGGCGCCACGCCGGACCAGCCCAGGGGCCACGTGCGTCAGGGCACGGCCTGGGTGCCGATTGCGCCCGGGCCGAACGCGGACAATCCGGACGTGCTCGGACCGGCCGGCACCGTTAACACCACGCTCGACGACTACGTCAAATACATGATGGCCCATCTCGCCGGGGCCCGTGGCGAGGACGGCCTGGTGACGGCAGCGACCTTCGCGACGCTCCACGCGCCGGTCTCGGGCAGCGGCTACGCCCTCGGCTGGGGTGTGGCGGAACGGAGCTGGGCTCGGGGCACGGTACTCCAGCACGCCGGGAGCAACACCCTCTGGTACGCGGTCGTCTGGATTGCCCCCGAGAGGAATCTCGCGATGTTCGCGGCCACCAACGCGGCGGGCGACGCGGGCGCCCAGGGCACCGATCGAGCGATTCAGGTACTGCTCCAACGCTTCGACGCGGTCTACCCGTAGCGGACGCGCGGCCCGCCCGGCCTTTCTTGCGCCGCGCCAGCCACCGAGCCTTGTTTCACCACGCCAGGCTTCCGACACCCTCGCTCGAGCCGCCATGCTGACCGCGCTCTTCCTCCTGCTTCAGGCGGCCCCGCCACCGACGGCGTTCGTCGACGTGACGGTGATCGCGCTCGATGGCTCGGCGCCTCTGGCCCACCAGACGGTGCTCGTGCGCGACGGGCGGATCGCCTCCATCGGGCCGGCGGCCAGCACCCGGCTCGCTCGGGACGTCCGGCGGATCGAAGGCGGCGGCTATCTGCTGCCCGGCTTCGCCGACATGCACGTCCATCTCGGGCGCGACATCGATCTGCTGACCTATCTCGCGAACGGGATCACCACGGTTCGGAACCTCTGGGGGCGGCCGGAGACCCTGCGCTGGCGCGACCGGGTGGCCGACGGCAGCCTGCTCGGCCCGACGATCGTCACCTCGGGCGCGATCATCGACGGGACGCCGCCTTCGGTGCCGCAGATGACCGTGATCACCGACCCGAGCGCGGCCCGGGCCGAGGTGGAGCGACAGCACCGCGCCGGATACGACTTCATCAAGGTGTACAACAGCGTGCCTGCCGGCGTCTACGACACCATCACCGCCGTCGCGCGGGGGCTCGGGATGCCGGTGGCGGGCCACGTGCCGTTCGAGGTCGGGCTCAGGGGAGCGCTCCGCGCCGGGCAGCGCTCGATCGAGCACCTTCGCGGCTACATCGCCGACCTGGTGCCTTCCGACGCGGCGGTGCAACCGGGCGCCTCGCTCAAGTCGCGGAGCCTCGCCTGGAACTACATCGACCGGAGCCGGATCCCCGGGCTGGTCGCGGCCAGTGTCGCGGCCGGGGTGTGGAACTGCCCGACGCTCACGGTCACCGCGGAGCTGCTGGCCCCGCCGGACGAGTGGGAGCGGCTCGGGGCCAGACCCGAGCTCCGCTATCTGGGCAGCGCGGCGCGCTTCGACCGCTCGCGCCTGCCCTATCTCCAGGACTTCGCGCCGGAGGACTACCGCGAAGCCAATCGCGGGGTGGCCGCGCAGGCGGCGCTGGTGAAGGCGCTCCACGACGTCGGCGGCCGGCTGCTCGCGGGGACGGACAGCTATCTGCAGGGCTTCGCGCTCGCGCGGGAGCTCGAGGCGTTCGAGGCGGCCGGGATTCCGCGCGAGGCCGTGCTTCGGATCGCCACCCGCGACGCGGCGGAGTACCTGGGTCGGCTCGATCAGGTGGGGACGGTGACCGTGGGCAAGCGCGCCGATCTCCAGTTGCTCAGGGGCAACCCGCTCGAGTCGCTCGCCGCGCTCGAAGGCCGTGTCGGGGTGATGGCCGGCGGTCGCTGGCTCGCCCGGCAGGACCTCCTGGACCGCCTCGAGGAGGCGGCCCGCTCACGCTAAACACCGCCGGAGGGTTTGTGGTCGCGCTGCCCGATCTCACGACGTCGCCCTATCAACGCTTCCTCGGTCTCGAGCTGGTGCGCGCCGAGCCGGGCCTGGTGGAGATCCGCCTGCCGTTCCGGGAGGAGCTGCTCCGGGCCGATGGGTCGGACTGGTATCACGGGGGGATCGTGAGCGCGCTGATCGACATCGCCGGCGACTACGCCCTGGTGACCCGGGTCGGCGCCGGGCTGCCCACGATCGATCTCCGGGTCGACTGGCTCAAGCCGGCCCGGCGCGGCCCGCTGCTCGCGGTGGGGCGGGCGATCAAGGTGGGTCGCACGATCTCGGTCGCCGACGTCGAGGTGCGCGACGAGGCGGGCACCCTGCTCGCGATCGGGCGCGGCACCTACGCCACCCCGGCGGCGGCCTCGTGAGCCGGGCGCTCCGGCCGGCGAGCGGCGGCGGCAAAGCGTTAGGCACCGCCCTCGCCCTGGTCGCGCTCGTCGGCGTGCCGGCGAGCCGGGCCTCGGCCCAGGCACCGCGCGAGACTCGCGCCCGCCAGCTGCTCGAGCGCTATCTCGAAGACCAGCACGTGCCGGGGGCGAGCGCCGCGATCTCCAGGAACGGGAGGATCGTCTGGTCCGCAGGGTTCGGGATGGCCAACCTGGAGCTCCGGGTGCCGGCCACGCCCGAGACCCGGTTCCGGGTGGGGAGCATCTCCAAGGCGCTGACCTCGGTGGCGGTCGCGCAGCTCTGGGACGGAGGCCGACTCGATCTCGACGTCCCGGTGCAGCGCTATGTCCCCAGCTTCCCCGAGAAGGCGCATCCGATCACCACCCGGCAGCTGGGCGGGCATCTCTCCGGCCTGCCGCACTACAACCGTGAGGACATCGTCAACCGGGTGCATTACGAGTCGGTCACCCACGCGCTCGACAAGTTCAAGGACCGCCCGCTCCTCTTCACGCCGGGCGAGCGGTTCTCCTATTCGAGTTTCGGCTGGAACTTGATCAGCGCCGTGGTCGAAGGAGCGGCCGGCGTGCCGTTCCTCGACTACATGGAGCGGCGGGTGTTCGAGCCGCTCGGGATGACCCGAACCGGGCCCGATCGCTACGAGGCGGTCATTCCGGATCGCACCGCCTTCTACGTCGTGCATCCCGACGGGAAGACCGAGAACGGCCCCGCCGTCGACAACAGCGACGTCTGGGCGGGCGGCGGCTTCCTCTCGACGGCCGAGGACCTGACTCGGTTCGGCGAAGGGGTGCAGGGCGGCGCGGTGGTGAGCCAGCGCGGTCGGCAGCTCCTCTTCACCCGAATGACCACCACGGCGGGGGACTCGACGGGCTACGGCCTGGGCTGGAGGGTTCGAGACTTGGACGGGCGCCGGGTCGTCGGCCACGGCGGGTCCCACGTCGGCGCCACGGCGCAGCTGCTGCTGGATCCGACCAATCGAGTGGTGGTCGCGATTCTCACCAACTCGAACAACCGGGGCCTCTCGGACCTGGCCGACGACCTCGCGCGGCTCTTCGCCGAGCGCTGACGCAAAGGCG
Source organism: Gemmatimonadales bacterium (assembly GCA_050184075.1). Classification (GTDB taxonomy): domain Bacteria; phylum Gemmatimonadota; class Gemmatimonadetes; order Gemmatimonadales; family GWC2-71-9; genus SHZU01. Next base: position 7,605 of record JBFXAS010000013.1, on the reverse strand, counting down.
GCTCAGCTCCCCATGGCCGCCGCCATCTCGGTGGCGGTGGCCCAGCGCTCGTGCGGATGCTTCGCCAGGGACTTGGTGATCGCCTGCGCGAAGGAGTCCGGGATCCCGGGCACCGCGGCCCGGACGTTCGGCACCGGGGCCGTCTGGTGCAGCTGGAGCACCCGGATCTCGTTGGTGTGGACGTAGGGCGGCTGCCCCGTGAGGCACTCGTAGAGCACGCAGCCGACCGAGTAGAGGTCGCTCCGGGGGTCGGGCTCGCTCACCGCCATGATCTGCTCGGGGCTCATGTAGTGCGAGGTCCCCACCGCCACGCCGCTCCGGGTCAGCCGATCCGTGCCGGAGAGCGCGACCGCGCGCGAGATCCCGAAGTCGAGCAGATACGCGCCGTCGCGCCCGATGATGATGTTGTCCGGCTTGACGTCGCGGTGCACGATGCCCGCCTGATGCGCGTGGCCGAGGGCGTCGAGCAGGTCGGTGCCGATCCGGAGCGAGTCGCTCACCGAGAGCTTGCCGTGCCGGGAGAGCACGCTCTGGAGGCTCTTCCCCTCGAGGAACGGCATCACGTAGTACACCAGCCAATCCCGCTCGCCCGCGTCGAGCAGCCGCCCGATCTTGGGATGGTGGAGCTGTTTGACGATCTCGATCTCCCGCAGGAACCGCTCGGCGGTGACCGTCACGCAGAGCTCGGGGCGGAGGATCTTGAGGGCGACGACCTGCCCGTCGGGTGTGGTGGCGCGGAAGACCACCGCGGCGCCCCCCCGCCCGATCTCGGCGTCGACGGTGTATCGGTCGTTGAGCGCGGCCTGGACGAGAGGAAGGAGGGCCCGCTTGCTCATCCGACCGCTCAGGAGGCTCGAGGCGTCAGGAAGAAGGCCAGCTGACCGCCGGCCGGCCCCACCCCGGTCGCGCGGATGCCCATCACGGCGCTCTTCGGAAAGCGAATCGAGAGCCGGGTTGGCGAGCCCGTGAGCAGGACCGAGGCGAGCTCGCCCATCCAGGGCTCGTGCCCGACCAGGGCCACGACCTCGTCGTCGCCGCGGGGGCCGATCGCGGCGGCCAGCGCCTCGAGGTTGGGCTCCTGGGCGAGCGCCGCGGTGGACTCGCGAATCGTCTTCTCGAGCCCGACCTCGCGGGCCAGGATCCCCGCTGTCTGCCAGGCCCGCCTCCACGGGCTCGACAGCACCGCGCTCGGGACGTAGCCGAGCTTGGCCAAACGGCGGCTGATCCGCCGCTGGACCTTGCGGCCGCGACCAACCAGGGGCCGAAGCGCGTCGTCGGGGTACTCGGTGAGACTGCGATCGGCGGCGAGGGCATGGCGAACGAGCAGCAGCAGCACTGAGCGGGAACCTCCCGGAGGACGACCGGTAGCATACAGGAAACCGGGCGCGCGGGCCAGCACCCGGCGGCCACCCGGCAGCGCCCGGTGGGCGAATGGTCCGGCGCTTGCCCCTTCGGTGGGTGCGGCCCCTGTCAGCCGCTTCCGGTTGGGTCATTCGTCCGGAGCGCGGCAGGACTTTCCGCGCGAAGGGTCGAGTCTTTCCGGTCGACGCCAGGACCGGGCTCGACCCCTTCGCGGCAGAACGCCGAGTGACTCCAGAATGGAGTCGGGGAGCAGCAGATGTCGAGTACGATGGAGCGCCGCCGGGTCGCGTGGTGCGATCGCCACGTCGAGTGGCGGTTGGTGGCCGCGCCGGGCGACGCCGAGAAGCCCCGCAACGCCGTCTGGGCCTACGAGCTCGACGGTCTCACCTACTACGCCTTCGCGCACGACCCGACGGAGGCCGAGACCACCACCCGCCAGCGCGCGCTGAACTGGCTCAACCGGCACCACCTCCTGATTCGGCGGGAGCACCTCGCGATCGAGCGCGTCGTCTAGCGTCGAGCGCCGGCGGCGCCCCGCCGCTCGCCACACCTCCCGCGGGGATCGAGGCCACGCTGGCCCGGCGATGCGGACCCCGGAGCCCCGGGTTACAATTAGCCGTCCGCCCGCAGCCTCCACCTCCAACAGGGGACTCCGCCCATGGCCATCATCTGGCTGGACGGCACCTGGCTCGACAAGAGCGAGGCCAAGATTTCGGTGTTCGACCACGGCCTGCTCTACGGCGATGGGGTCTTCGAAGGGATCCGCGCCTACGGCGGTCGGATCTTCCGCCTGGACGACCATCTCGACCGGCTCTTCGACTCCGCCCGCGCGATCGCTCTCGACGTCCCGCATTCCCGGGACGAGCTGATCGGCCTGCTCCAGACGGGTGTCGACAGGATCAAGCTCGACGACACGTATATCCGACTGCTGGTCACCCGCGGGGTCGGGGACCTCGGGATCAACCCGCAAAAGTGCGTCAAACCTTCGACCATCGCGATCATCGACGCGATCAAGATGTGGGCGCCCGAGAAGTACGAGAACGGGCTCGTGATGATTACCGCCGGGACGCCGATTCCCCATCGCGAGTCGCTCTCGCCGCGGGTCAAGTCGCTCAACTACCTCCCCCACGTGCTCGCCAAGATCGAGGCCAACAATGCGGGCGCCGACGATGCGCTGATGCTCGATCCCGCGGGCCACGTCTGCGAGGGAACGGGGATGAATCTCTGGGTGGTGAAGAAAGGGGTGCTCCGCACCCCGCCGCCCTCCGCGGGGATTCTGCTCGGCATCACCCGGGGCGTGATCTTCGAGCTGGCGGCGGCTGGCGGCTATCCGGCGCGCGAAGAGATGCTCAACCGCTACGACCTCTACACCGCGGACGAGGTCTTCCTCTGTGGGACGGGCGCCGAGGTCGCGCCGATCCGGCAGCTCGACGGACGGGCGATCGGCGACGGCCAGGCCGGGCCGATCACCAAGGACATCATGCGGCGGTTCCGCGCCCTCACCCGCGGCGACTGAGCGGCTCCCGGGCGCGGCTTGCCGCGACCTCCGCCGTCGCTAATATTCGCGGGACGGTCAATCGGTCCTGAGGAGCCTGCCCTTGGCGTGGCGTGTGCTCGACATAGGCGAAGACACCTGGAGCGTGTCGGTGGCGGCCGAGCGGCGGGCCAACTCCGAGCAGTGGAGCCTGGTGCTGTCCTTCCGCAACAGCGGGCCTGCGCCGAAGCGCTTCTGGGCGACGTATCCCATCCAGGCGGGCTCGAAAGCGGCCGTCTACAACCGGGCCGAGTCGCTCTCGGACAAGGAGCTGACCGAAGTGCTCACCCAGCATCTGAGCGGGGCCTGAGACGTGATCCAAATTCCGGTCCAGGACCTTCGCCGGGTCGCGCAGTCGCTCCAGGCCCTCCGGGGCGAAGAGATTCTCTCCTGCGTGATGCGCTCCGACCTGCGCCAGCTCAAGATCGAGCTCGCGGGCGGGCGAATGCTGATGATCGGGATCGAAGCGGACGAGCTCGGCCGCCCGCATCTCGCCGTCGACGTGGTCACACCCGTCGACGAATCCAATCGGCAACTCGAAGTCGGGCTCGAGCCTCACCTCGAATGAAGACCGAGCCCCGCGGTCGGCTCAGGTTCGCGGACTTTCGGCTCACCCGAACGGCCACGGGCCAGTGCCAGGCGCGGGTCGCTCTCAGCTGGCCGGGGCAGCAGGCCTTCGTCGGAGAGGCCGGTGGGCTCGCCTCGCAGGCCGGCGAGCTCCGCTGTGCTGCCCTCGCCTGCCTCCAGGCCATCGCCCGCGCGATTCCGGACTCGGGGCTCGACCTCGTTGGGGTGAAAGCGGTTCGCGCATTCGACGCCACCGTGGTGATCGCCTCGCTCGCCACCCAGGGCCGGATGGACGGGCCGCGGGTGGTGGGCTCCTGTCTGGTGCAAGAGGATGCACCGCGGGGCGCCGCCCTCGCCGTGCTCAACGCGACGAACCGGGTCCTGATGGGTAAGAGCCCGACCCGCTCCAAATAGCCCCCATCGCCTTTCCCGGCAACCGTTTGCCATTTCGGAGCATCTAGTGGATTATGGTTTGCTGGCGATGGGTAGTCGCCTGAATCAGCCTATAGCCCGGGTGAGGTGATTCGATGGCCCGATGGTATCCAGTAGCCCTGGCGGGCCTGGTTGCGAGCTGTGCCCCGGCCGCGGGTCCCGGCGCGCCCCGACCCGAGCCGCTGGTGGCCCGGACGGTGGACGACCGAGCGGAAGCCGCGGACACCGAGGTCGCCCTCCAGGAGCCGACACCGGCTTCGGCCGAGGCCCTGCCCGACACGACGGTGCTGGAGCGGATCGCCGCCGACTCCGCGCAGGACGCCGCCGCCCTCGAGCTGCTCCACGACGTCGAGTCGCCGGACAGCGTGCCGGAGCCCGAGTTCGACCTGGCCTCCGGCTTCGACATCAACGTCGCCCGCTACGCCGATCATCCCCGGGTCCAGTACTACCTCGACTATTTCCAGGGCCCCGCCCGCAAACGGGTCGCGATCTGGCTGGAGCGGCTGCCGCGCTACGAGCCGATGATCCGCGCGGAGCTCGCGGCCAACAACCTGCCCGGCGACCTGGTCTATCTCGCCCTGATCGAATCGGGCTACTCCAACACCGCGGTGAGCCGCGCGCGCGCCGTCGGGATGTGGCAGTTCATGCGGGCCACCGGCAAGATGTACGGTCTCCGGATCGACAGCTGGGTGGACGAGCGGCGGGATCCGATCGCGGCGACCAAGGCCGCCACTCGCTATCTCGCCGATCTCACCGGACAGCTCGGCTCGCACTATCTCGCCGCCGCCGCCTACAACGGGGGCCCCGGCCGGGTGATGCGCGGACTGCGCCGACTCGGCGATCCGCCCGCCGTCGACGACGCCTCGCTCGACGAGCCCCTCGATGAGTTCGCCCAGGGCGACGACCAGTTCTTCCGGCTGAGCAGCACCGGCTACCTCCGGCGCGAGACCAAGGACTACGTCCCGAAGCTGATCGCCGCGGCGATGATCGCGAAGCAGCCGGAGAAGTACGGCTTCGACCCGATCCCCGCGACCGATCCCTTCGCGGTCGACTCCGTGCCCGTGACTGAGCCGGTGAGCCTCGAGGTGGTCGCCAAGGTGAGCGACACTCCGCTCCAGGAGCTGATGGCCATCAACGCTCACTTCGTGCGGGGCATCACGCCGCCGTCGTCGCTGACGTGGGTGCGGGTGCCGGTCGGCAAGGCGGTGGCGGCGACCGAAGCCCTGGCCGCGCTGCCGGAGACGGAGCGGGTGCCCTACGTCTTCCACACCGTCCGCCGGGGCGAGACCCTCGGCCGGATCGGTCAGCGCTACGGCGTCGGCGCGTCGGTGATCGCCGACGCGAACGGCGGCATCTCGAGCCGGCGTCTCCGAATCGGCATGACCCTCAAGATTCCTGGTGGCAAGGCCCGGATGGCCGCCGTCGAGGCGTCCGATCGGCGCGAGGCCCGCTCGTCCAACGGCTATCACACGGTCCGCCGCGGCGAAACGTTAGGCGGGATCGCCGGGCGCTACCGGGTCTCGCTCGGCGCGCTCCGTGAGTGGAACGGCCTCGGCGCGTCCAACCTGATCCGGGCGGGGCAGCGACTCCGGGTCACCGCGCGGGTCGCCAACGACTCGCGGAGCTCCTCGTCCGGGACGAAGAGCTCCGCGAGCACCCATCTGGTCCGGCGGGGCGAGACCCTCTCGGGGATCGCCTCCCGCTACGGCGTCTCGATCCAGTCGCTGATGCAGGCCAACGGTCTCCGCTCGGCCCGCTCCCTCCAGGCCGGGGCCCGGATCAAGATCCCGTCGTAGCGCCCTTTTTCACCGTCGCCCGCTTCACGCCTTTCATCACCCGGCGCGCATAGCCCGCGCCGGCCGCGGCGTCGGTGGTGTCCGCCAGGGAGGCGAGCGCGCCCGTGGGCCCGAGGTTGTAGGCCCGCAGAGCCAGCTCGAGGTCGTTGTCGAATTGCCGGAGCAGGGTGCGGAGGATCCGGAAGCCGATCCGGAGATTGGTCTCCGGCTCGAGCAGCTTCCGCTCGGTCAGTGTCGAGTCGATCTCCCGCGCCGTGATCAGCTTCACCTGAGCGTAGCCCAGGGCGTTGGCGCTGCTCCGCGCCCTCGCCTTGAAGCCGCTCTCCACCTTGACCAGCTGGAAGCCGAGCGACGGGTGGATCTCCTCGGCGAGCGCGGCGTCGTAGATCAGGCCGGCGACGTTTGCCGGCACCTTGTAGATGGTCGAGTATTGCGCGACCAGCTTGAGCCGGTCGACCTCCAGCTGCTTCAGCGAAAGCTCGCCCTTGGCCGTTTCGAGGGCGAGGTTGAGCCGCGCGATCTCGGCGTTGGCCAACTCGGGGCCCCGGGGCTCCGGATCGGCGGCCTGGGCCAGGTCGAGCACGGCCAGCCCCGCGGTCAGCGCCAGGCCCCAGCCGAGGAGCAGGAGCACCCGTCCTGCGGCCTGTCTGAGGCTCCGGCCTCGAGCTCGTCTTCGGTATCCCATCAATCCTCCTTTGCGCTTCGGGCGGTGGGCTCGTCGGGCGCCGTCCAGTCGCCCGATCGGCCGCCGGTCTTCCGGACCAACCGGATCGCGTCGATCCGAAGCCCGCGGTCGACCGCCTTGACCATGTCGTATACCGTCAGGCACGTCACCGACACCGCGGTGAGCGCCTCCATCTCCACTCCGGTCCGGGCGTCGACCCGCGCCGTGGCGCGGACCCGGATCCCGGGCAGCTCGGGGTCCAGCGAGCAATCGACCTCGATCCCGTCGAGGCCGAGCGGGTGGCAGAGCGGAATCAGCTCGGCCGTCCGCTTCGCCCCGCCGATGCCGGCCAGGCGGGCCACCGCCAGGACGTCTCCCTTGGCCACGGCGTTGTCGCGGACCAGCCCGAACGCCTCGGCGCTCATCGTGACGGCGCCGACCGCGGTCGCCTCGCGCCGGGTCACGGCCTTCTCGGAGACGTCGACCATCCGCGCCTTGCCGCGTTCGTCCACGTGACTCAGGCCCATAGCGTCTCTCCGAGCTCCTGGGTCAGCACGTCGAGCAGGAGCTGAGGGTTCACGTTGCCCTGCGCCGCCTCGCGAGCCCGATCCACGTGGGCGAGGGCCGCGACCAGCCGGCGGGGATCATCGACTCCGATGCCGTCGTCTCGTCCCTCGACGGTCCGCCGTGCCGCCCGCCCGAGCGTCTCGGCGAGTTGGTCGAGCATCACCGTGAACTCCCCCCGCGCCGACCAGGGACCCTGGCGGAGCGAGCGCTCGAAGCGGGCGGCGCCGCCGGCCCTGGCGGCCTCGAGCAGCTCGCCGATGGCCCGGTCGATCGCCTCGTCGGAGCCGCCGCCCTCCTCGAGGGCCCGCCCGAGAGCGCCGTTTGCCGCCTCGACCCGCCGGGCCCGAGCCGGCGCTTTCTCGGCCGGGAGCAGCGAGGCGAGGGCTTCGGCGAGCTCTTGGTTGCTCAGGCGGCCCACCCGGACCGGGACCGCCCGGGAGCGGATCGTGGGCAGGACACGGGTCGGGTCGGTGGCGGTGAGCACCAGGGTGGTGCTGGCGGGCGGCTCTTCGAGCAGCTTGAGCAGCGCGTTCGCCGCCTCGGGGCTCGCCTCCTGGGGCACCAACCTCTCGGCGTCGCCGATCACCAGAAAGCGACGGCCGCCCTCGACCGTGGTCATCGTGGCCAGGCGGAGCAGGAGCCGCGCGGAGGCGACGCCGTGCATCGCCATCCCGTCGGGGCGG
>JBFXAS010000012.1:0-45130 GCA_050184075.1 Gemmatimonadales bacterium | reverse complement strand
GTGCTCCACTGGGCGGGCGCGGAAGTGGCCTCGGTAGCCGACGTCGGCGTGGCCGGACTCCATCGCCTGCTCGCGGCGCGCGGGCGCCTCGAGGGTGCCGACGTGCTGATCGTGGTGGCGGGGATGGAGGGTGCGCTCCCCAGCGTGGTTGCCGGCCTGGCGCAGCAACCGGTCATCGCGGTGCCGACCAGCGTGGGTTACGGCGCGTCGTTCGGCGGTCTCGCCGCGCTGCTCGCGATGCTCAACTCCTGCGCCGACGGCGTGACCGTGGTCAACATCGACAACGGCTTCGGGGCCGCGATGGCTGCCCTTCGGATCCTCGACCGTCGGCCGGGGCGGCCGTGAGCGAGAAGGTCGTCTTCCGGGAGGCGGGCCGCCCGTTCACCTGGATCGACATCACCGGACCCAGCCGCGAGGAGCTCCACCAGGTCGCCGAGCGCTACGGGCTCCACGCGATGTCGGTCGAGGACTGCCTCGACCCATGGCACCCGCCGAAGTTCGAGCGCTTCGACGACACCACCTTCGTGATCGTCCGCGCGATCGACCCGGAGGCGGGCCCGCGGGCCGTGAGCGTGCAGGAGCTCACCCGGAAAGTCGCGCTCTTCGTCCAGCCGGAGCTGGTGCTCAGCATCCATCGGGTGCCGATGCCGGTGCTGGCCGAGGTCGAGCAGCGCGCGCGGACCGTGTGCGCCGACGAACAGCCGGCCCTGGCCGTGCTGGCCGGGGTGATCAACACCACGCTCGACAGCTACGCCCCGCTCCTCGACCGGGCCGAGGCGGCGCTCGACGAGCTGGAGGACGCGCTGTTCGCGGCGCCGCGCCAGCCGCCGCCCCTGGTCGAGCTCTATCTGCTCAAGCGGCGGGTCACGATCATGAGCCGGCTGATTCGACAGACCAATACCGTGATCCAGCGGTTGGCGCCTCTGAGCGAGCGTGCCGCGCCGGTCGTGCACGACCTCCGGGAGAACGCCGAGAGCTACCACTTCTACGCCGATCACCTGCTCGAGTCGATCAACAACCTGCTCGGGATCCACGTCGCGCTGGCGTCGCAGCGGACCAACGAGGTGATGCGGGTCCTCACGGTATTCTCGGCCTTCTTTCTCCCGCTCACGTTCATCGTCGGGATCTACGGGATGAATTTCCGACACATGCCGGAGTTGGAGTTGACCTGGGCCTATCCGGCCGTGATGCTGCTGATGGCCGGGATCTCCGGGATGATCGCCTGGTGGTTTAGACGCCGCGGCTGGCTCGGTGCGGGCCCAGAGACCCTTCCCGATAGCCCCCGAAGGCCGGACGGGGAAGGCAGGTGAGCGGTGAGGCCGCCTTTTTGGCAGCCTCTCGATGGATCGTAGCTTGCATTGGTTGAACGGTGCCGGCTACTTTGATGGTGCGGGTGGTTCTTTGACAATGGGGGCGACTGGCTTCGACGGGTCAGTAGAACGTTTGGGAGCGTGCCCAGGTCCAGATTCCTGGCTAAAAAGCTGGAAAACACAACTGCCAACGACAACTTGGCGCTGGCTGCGTAAGCTGAGCTAGTCTCGCTTCACGCACCTTCGGTGACGGTAGCCCGCCTGGGGCGACCCCGCCGAATCGCAAATCCGGGCTGGTCGTTGTCGGGTCTCTCGACGGCAGCGACGAGATCTCAGGGGGTGACGGTCGGGTGGGTTGGCTGCCTACCAACTCGATCGAAAGGCTGGAAGGGTAGCCTACGCACGTAGCGCCTCGGCTGGAAACTGATTCGGACCAGGGTTCGATTCCCTGCGCCTCCATGTTCGACTACGCGGATCGACCGGTGACGGTCGGTCCGCGTTGTCTTTGCGGCCTCACGAATCACGCAACCTTCGAACCATTTGTGGAAAAGAGGCGGAGCCTCTGTGGGGGTGGGTTCGGTGTCCCGCTGTTCCGGATCTGGCTTCGGGTCCCGTCTATCCGACGGTCTCCGCCCGCGGTGAAGGCCGATTGGCGTTGGCTCTCGGTCCAGGGTGCGAGGTCGGGGCGGCCGCCGAAAACAGGCGTCCGCCCCGTCGACTCGGGACTCAGAGCTCCAGCGTCGTTTCTTTGATCTTCTCTTCCTGCTCCACTCGGAACCTGGCCAGCTTTTCGGCCAGCGAGCGGTCGGTGGTCGCGAGCATCGCGACGGCGAAGAGGGCCGCATTCTGCGCGCCAGGTCCACCCACTCCGAAGGTCGCCACTGGGATGCCGGGCGGCATCTGGACCGTCGAGAGTAGCGCGTCCAAGCCCTGGATGTGTTTGCCGGCCAGCGGGACGCCGAGCACCGGCAGGGTGGTGTTCGCGGCCATCACCCCGGCGAGGTGGGCCGCCATTCCGGCAGCAGCGATGATGCAGGCCAGCCCCCGTTCCTTGGCGGTCGTCGCGTAGCTATGGGCGAGGTTGGGAGACCGGTGGGCGGAAACAACCTTGGCCTCGAACGGGACCCCGAAGTCCTTGAGCTTGGTCGCGGCCGCTTTCATCGTCTCCCAATCGGAAGCCGACCCCATGACGATGCCAACGAGTGGTTGGGACATGGCGATGCGTGTTCCTCGTGCCTGCGGATTGGAGGTGTTGGTGGGCGGGGCGGCCCGGAGCCGGCCCGCCCCGCTCGGCGCTGTCAGACGGTGGCGCGGGTGCGATCCATCGTGCCTCGCTCGGCCAGGGCGGCCTGGGCGGCGGCAAGCCGGGCGATCGGCACCCGGTACGGCGAGCAGGAAACGTAGTTCATCTTCTGCGCCTCGCAGAAGTGGACCGCGTTGGGCTCGCCGCCGTGCTCGCCGCAGATCCCGACCTTGAGGTCCTGGCGGGTCTTCCGGCCCAGCTCGACGGCCATCGAGAGCAGCTTGCCGACGCCGGTCTGGTCGAGCTCCTGGAAGGGGTCGGCCTCGATGATCGCGTGCTCGAGGTAGAACGGAAGAAAGACGCCGGCGTCGTCGCGGGAGAGGCCCCAGGTGGTCTGGGTCAGGTCGTTGGTCCCGAAAGAGAAGAACTGGGCTTCCCGGGCGATCTCGTCGGCGGTGAGGGCCGCGCGGGGCAGCTCGATCATGGTGCCGAGCAGGTATGGCACCGTGATCTGCCGCTCGCGAAAGACCTCCTCGGCCACCTGGCGCACGATCAGGGCCTGCTTTCGGAACTCGACCACGTGCGCCACCAGCGGGATCATGACCTCGGGCTGGACCCGGCCGCGTCGAGCGGCCACGGTGCAGGCGGCCTCGAAGATCGCCCGGACCTGCATCTCGGTAATCTCCGGGTGGATGATCCCCAGCCGGCAACCCCGGAGGCCGAGCATCGGGTTGATCTCGCTCAGGGTGTCGATGATCCGGCGCACGTCCTCGGAGGTCTTGCCCATCTGGCTGGCGAGCGCCTCGATCTCCTCCTCTTCCTTCGGGAGGAACTCGTGCAGCGGCGGGTCGAGGAGCCGGATGGTCACCGGATGGCCTTCCATCGCGCGGAAGATTCCCTCGAAGTCGGCCCGTTGCATCGGAAGCAGCTTGGCGAGGGCCCGTTTCCGGCCCGCTTCGTCTTCGGCCAGGATCATCTCACGCATCGCGCCGATCCGCTCACCCTCGAAGAACATGTGCTCGGTGCGGCAGAGCCCGATGCCCTCGGCCCCGAAGTCGCGCCCCCGGTGGGCGTCGGCGGGCGTATCCGCGTTGACCCGGACCCGGAGGTGGCGCATCCGGTCCGCCCAGACCATCAGCTTGTCGAAGCTGCCGCTCAACGACGGGGTCACCAGCTCCGCCTGTCCGGCGTAGACTCGCCCGGTGCTGCCTTCGACCGTGATCCACTCGCCCTGCTCGACGGTGCGGCCGTTGACCCGGAAGAGCGACGCCGGATGGTCGACCTCGATCTCCTGGGCGCCGGCCACGCAGGGCTTGCCCATCCCGCGGGCGACGACCGCCGCATGCGAGGTCATCCCGCCGCGGGCGGTGAGGATCGCCTTCGCGGCGACCATCCCGTGGAAGTCCTCGGGCGAGGTCTCCCGCCGGACCAGGATCACCGGATTGCCCTTGCGCCCGAGCTCCTCGGCCCGGTCGGCGTCGAAGACGACCGTGCCGCATGCCGCCCCGGGTGAGGCCGGCAGGCCGGTCGTGAGCAGGTCGAGGTCGGCGGCCGGGTCGATGGTCGGATGGAGCAGCTGATTGAGGTCGTTGGGAGGAATCCTGGCGACGGCCTCTTCCTCGGTGATCAGCCCTTCGCCGACCATGTCGACCGCGATCCGCACGGCGGCGTGGCCCGAGCGCTGGCCACGGCGCGTCTGCAGCATGTAGAGGCGGCCTCGCTCGATCGTGAATTCCATGTCCTGCACGTCCCGGAAATGGCGCTCCAGGGTCCGCGCCATCCGCTCGAGGTCGGTGAACGCGAGCGGCATCTCGTCCCTGAGCTTGGCGATCGGCCGCGGGGTCCGCATCCCGCTCACCACGTCTTCGCCCTGGGCGTTGAGCAGGTACTCGCCGTAGATGGACGGCTCGCCCGTGGACGGGTCCCGGGTGAAGGCGACGCCGGTGCCGCAGTCGTCGCCCATGTTGCCGAACACCATGGCCACCACGTTCACCGCGGTGCCCAACGTGTCCGGGATGTCGTGGAGCTTCCGGTAGTCGATCGCCCGGCGGGTGTTCCAGCTCTCGAAGACGGCGGCGATCGCGCCCCAGAGCTGGTCGATCGGCCGGTCGGGGAAGTCGAGCTTGGTGTCGTCCTTGATCAGCGCCTTGAAGTCGCGGACCAGGGCCTTGAACTCGCTGACCGGGAGGTCGATGTCCCGGTCGACGCCCGCGGCTCTCTTGCCGGCGTCGAGCCGCTCCTCGAACCGGTGCTTGTGGACGCCGAACACCACGCCGCCGTACATCTGGACGAAGCGGCGGTACGAGTCCCACGCGAAGGCGGCGTTGCCGCTCTGCCGCTCCAGCCCGGCGACCGTGTCCTCGTTGAGGCCGAGGTTCAAGATGGTCTCCATCATGCCGGGCATCGAGAGCGCGGCCCCCGATCGGACCGAGACGAGCAGGGGGTCGTCGGTGCCGCCGAACTGCTTACCGGTCGCGGCCTCGACCCGGTGCAGCGCCGCTTCGACCTGCGCGGCGAGTCGGGGCGGAAAGTGCTGCATTTCGATGTAGGTGGTGCAGACGGCGGCCGAGATCGTGAACCCCGGCGGAACCGGGATCCCGAGGTTGGTCATCTCGGCGAGGCCGGCCCCTTTGCCACCCAAGATGTCCTTCATGGCCGCCGTTCCATCGGCGCGGCCCTGGCCGAAGAAATAGACCAGCGGCTGAGTCAGGCTGTCCGTCATCGTCCGCTCGCGGTGCTCGGGTCAGTCGGTGGGCTCTCGGGAACGGAAGTTCACTGAGCAAGAGCCGTTCCCTGGGTCGTCCGGCCGTCCGCGCCGGAGACCAGCCCTAACCTGCACGGGCTCCAAGGCAAGTCAAGCGCCGGAACCGGGTTGGGGGGTGGGGAAATCCCGCGGTCAGCGCTGCGAGCCGGCCTCGGCTGGCTCGATTCGGCGGGCCCGCGCCGTGGTGTGGTCGATCGGAATCGGATAGTCGCCCGAGAAGCAGGCGTGGCAGAAGCTGTTCTTCGATCCGGCCGCGTGGAGCAATCCGTCGAGCGAGAGATAGCCGAGGGTGTCGACTCCGAGGAACTGGCGGATCTCCTCGACCGAGTGGGTCGCGCCGATCAGCTCCTCGCGGGTGGGCGTGTCGATGCCGTACTGGCACGGCCCGGTGATCGGCGGCGAGCCGAGCCGGAGGTGGACCTCGCGGGCCCCGGCGGCGCGGATCATCCGGACCAGGCCCTGACTGGTGGTGCCCCGGACCAGGCTGTCGTCCACCACCACCACGGAGCGGCCGTCGATCGCCTCCCGCACGGGATTGAACTTGATCTTGACCTTGGCGACCCGGAGGGCCTGCGTCGGATTGATGAAAGTCCGCCCCACGTAGTGGTTGCGGATCAGGCCGTGTTCGAGCTTGAGGCCCGACTCGTCGGCGTAGCCCAGGGCCATCATGTTGGAGCTGTCGGGCACGCTGAAGACCACGTCGGCGTCCGGGGCCGGGTGCTCCTTGGCGAGTTGCCGGCCGATCTCGCGTCGCACCCGGTCGACGGACTCGCCGAAGACCCGGCTGTCCGGCCGGGCGAAGTAGACCAGCTCGAAGACGCAGCGATGCGGCACGGGCACTCGGGCCAGGGGCTCGAGGTCCCGGACCTGGCCGTCGACGACCTCGACGAAGTCGCCGGGGTTGAGCTCGCGGACCACCTTGGCGCCGACCAGGTCGAGGGCGCAGGTCTCCGAGGCGATCACCACGCCGTCGCCGAGCCGACCGATCACCAGCGGGCGGAAGCCGTGGGGATCGACCACCGCGTAGAGCGTCCGCCCCACGGTGATCACCAGGCTGAAGGCCCCGGCCACCTGACTCAGCGCGTCGCGAATCTGGCCCTCGGGCGTCGGTGCCTGCGATCGGGCGATCAGGTGGACGATGACCTCCGAGTCCGACGAGGACTGGAGGATCGCGCCATGGGCGATCAGCCGCTCCTTGATCCCGGCGATGTTGGTGATGTTGCCGTTGTGGGCGAGCGCCAGCGCGCCCCGGCGATAGTTGACCAGACAGGGCTGTGCGTTGGCGAGCACCGAGGTGCCCGCGGTCGAGTAGCGCGTGTGCCCGACGGCGACGTCTCCGGTCAGGCCCGCGAGATCGTGCTCGCCGAAGATCTCACCGACCAGTCCCATGCCCCGGTGGGCGGTCGGGTTGCCGTGGTGGTCGAGGGCCACGATGCCGGCGCTTTCCTGGCCTCGATGCTGGAGGGCATAGAGACCGAGATAGGCGACCCGTGACGCTTCGGGAACTCGCGATACACCGATGACCCCGCACATGGCTTAGCGGTTCTCCCCGGGCTCGAGCGGACGGCGATTCATACGCCGGGGAATGGCGTCGAAGTAGGTCGACCGGAGCTCCTTGCTGGACCAGGCGAGGCCAGTGGTCCCGACCGTGATCCGAAAGGCCGCATCGGGCGAGGCCACGTGCCCGATCACCGCCCACGGCACGCCGTGCTGCGCGGCGAGCTCGGCGAGCGCCGGAGCGTCCTGTTCTGCGAAGGAGTCCACCGCACGCGCCACGTCCTCTCCGTAGAGGATCCCGTCCGGGTCGACGCCGGGGGGCTGCAGCAGCTGCACGCCGATGCCGAGCGCGTGGGTGGCGTACGGCTCGCCGATGGCGGCTTCGGCCAGCGCCACGGCGAGCCCGCCGTCGGCGCAGTCGTGGGCCGATTGGAGCAGCCCCCGTCGGGCCGCGGCCACCAGGAAGCGCTGCAGCCGTCGCTCCAGGTCGAGGTCGCAGGGTGGTGGCGGGCCCCCGAGGAAGCTCCGCGCGCGCCACCAGTAGATCGAGCCGCCCAGATGGCCCCTCGTCTTGCCGGCGAGCCCGATCAGGTCGCCACTTCTCTGGAAGCAGCTCGGGACCCGCGCCGTGACCGGCTGGAGCAAGCCGACCATGCCGACCGTCGGGGTGGGATCCACTGCGCCGGTTGGGCTCTCGTTGTAGAGCGAGACGTTGCCGCCGGTGACCGGCGTGCCGAAAGCCCGGCAGGCGTCCGCCATGCCCCGACACGCCTCGCGGAACTGGAAGAACACCTCGGGCTTGTCCGGGTTGCCGAAATTGAGGCAGTTGGTGATGCCGAGCGGCTCGGCGCCGGTGCAGGCGACGTTCCGCGCGGCCTCGGCCACGGTCATCTTGCCGCCCTCGTACGGATCGAGCCCCACGTAGCGGTTCGGGCAGTCGACCGAAACCGCGAGCCCGAAGTCGGTGCCCTCGACCGCGAGCACGCCCGCGTCGCCGCCGGGGCCGATCACAGTGTTGGCCTGGACGGTCGAGTCGTATTGCTCGTAGACCCAGCGCTTGCTCGCGATGATCGGGTCATCGAGCAGCAGGGGGAGCGCGCCCTCGAGGTCGACCACGGGCTCGGCCGTCGGCCGGGCCTCGCGTCGGGCGACCGCCGCCGGCGCCTCGGCGGCCTCGGGATGGTAGATCGGCACGCCATTGACCAGCGGCTCGCCCGGGATGGCGGCGACGGTCTTGCCGTCGTGCACCACGCGGAAGACGCCGTCGTCGGTGACCCGGCCGATCGGGACCGCGGTGAGCTCCCAGCGATGGCAGATCTCCTCGACCTCGGCGACCCTGCCAGGCTCCGCGACGACCAGCATCCGCTCCTGCGATTCGGAGAGCAGGATCTCGTAGGGCGTCATGTCGGGCTCGCGGAGCGGGACCCGGCTGGTGTCGATCTCGACCCCGACTCCGCCGCGGGCGGCCATCTCGGCGGAGGAGCTGGTGAGGCCGGCGGCCCCCATGTCCTGGAGCGCGACGATGCAGCCGGAGGCGATCAGCTCGAGGCTGGCCTCGAGCAACAGCTTCTCGGTGAAGGGATCGCCGACCTGCACCTGCGGGCGCCGGGCCTCGCTCTGCTCGGAAAGCTCTTCGGAGGCGAAGCTCGCTCCGTGAATCCCATCGCGCCCGGTCCTGGCGCCCACCGCCACCAGCACGTTGCCGACACCGTGCGCCCGGGCCCGCATCAGGTCCTCGGCCTTGAGGATGCCGACGCACATCGCGTTGACCAGCGGGTTGCCGGAGTAGCCGTCGGCGAAGCTGACCTCGCCGCCCAGGGTCGGCACGCCGACGCAGTTGCCATAGTCGCCGACGCCCTTGACCACGCCCGCGAAGAGGTACCGGTTGCGCTCCTCCTCGAGCGGGCCGAAGCGGAGACTGTTGAGCAGCGCGACCGGTCGGGCGCCCATGGTGAAGACGTCCCGGAGGATCCCGCCCACACCGGTGGCGGCGCCCCGGTAGGGCTCGACCGCGGACGGATGGTTGTGGGACTCGATCTTGAAGGCGACCGCCCAGCCGTCGGGCAGGCTGAGCACGCCGGCGTTCTCGCCGGGGCCCTGGAGGACCTGCGGGCCCTCGGTGGGCAGCGTCTTGAGCACCGGGCGGGTGTGCTTGTAGGAGCAGTGTTCCGACCAGAGCGCGCTGAAGACGCCGAGCTCGGTCAGGGTCGGGGTCCGGCCGAGGATCTCGCGGATCGCGGTGTACTCGCGCTCGTTGAGATTGTGCTCGCGGACGAGCGCCTCGGTGATCTCGGGCTCGCCGGGCATCGCCTCGGGCGTCGGGCCGGCCGACACGCTGGTCACTTCCGCCGGCTCCCCAGGAAGTTGGAGAAGACCCGGCCGATGAAGCCGGGGTCGGTGTGCTGGGTGATCTGCTCGAGCTCGCCCGCGTCGAGCCAGATTCCGGCGCACTCGGGGCAGCGGTCGATGTGGACGCCGCTCTGCTCGATGGTCTCGAGGTCGGCGCCGCACTTCGGGCACTTCATATAGTGGCTCTTCCGCTCGGCCGCCGTGGCCGCTTTGGCGCGCTCCAGGCGCTGCTTCTCGATCAGCTCGGCGTCGCGACGCGCGAAGTATTCGTCTTCGTTCTGGCTGGGCTTGTCAGTGCTCATGATCGGGCTCGGAAGAGGTGAATCGGTAAAGGGCTCACGCGACGATCCTGACGGGCTGTCGCCAGGCGATCAGCGAGGTGAACACCCGGTGACCGGCGTCGCTGCCGAGGAGCGGGTCGGCCAGGCGCTCGGGGTGGGGCATCATCCCCACGATGTGCCCATCCGGGCTCGAGACGGCGGCGATGTCGTTGATGGCCCCGTTCGGATTGGCGGGGACGTCCGGCATCCCGGCCGCGACGTACCGGAGCACCACGCGCCCGCCGGACTCGAGCTCCTCGACCACGTCCGGGTCGGCGGTGTAGCGCCCGTCGCCGTGGCCGATCGGGACCCTGATGATCTCGCCCTGCCGGTAGTGGCCGGTGAAGGGCGTGTCGATCCGCTCGACCCGGAGGTCGACCGGCCGCGACTGGTACTTGAGGTTGGCGTTCCGCATCACGGCGCCGGGCAGCAGGCCGGCCTCGCAGAGGATCTGGAAGCCGTTGCAGATCCCCACGACCGGCTTGCCGTCGGCCGCATGCCGCTCGATCGCCGGCATGATCGCGGTGAAGCGCGCGATCGCGCCCGGGCGGAGGTAGTCGCCATAGCTGAACCCGCCCGGCAGGATCACCGCGTCGGCGTCCTGGAGGTCGCGATCGCGGTGCCAGACGTAGAACGGCTCGCCGCCGGCCCGCGCCACGGCGCGGTAGGCGTCGGGCTCGCAGTTGCTGCCTGGGAATCGGACCACGGCGACGCGCTTCATGCCGCGTCGACCTCGATCTGATAGTCCTCGGTGACCGGATTGGCGAGCAGCTTGTCGCACATGGCCTTCGCTCGGGCGAGCGCGGCGCCCTTGTCGGCGGCCTCGAGCTCGAGCTCGATCGCCTTCCCGACGTGGACGTTGGCGGCGTCCTTGAACTCGAGCGCCGCGAGTGCGCTCTCCACCGCCTGACCCTGCGGGTCGAGGAGGCCCCGGCGCGGCATCACCCGAACGTGCACGCGGAAGGTCATGGGGACTCCCGCCGCCGGCCCGGCCGAAGCGGTCGGACCCTCGGCGCCTCGAGGTGATCGGGGGCGGGCGATTCGTCGATCGGGGGGACTCCGCGATCGAGCAGGCTCAGGATGGTGCTGCGGGCGATGCCGAAGAACATGTAGGCCAATCCGAGAGGGAACAGGAACGCGCTCGGCGACAGCACGGCGCCGGCGATGATCACGAGGTGGAGCACGAGCCCGAAGATCCCGCTCGCCGACCGGAAGCCGATCCGGGGCCAACGCGGGTACTTGACGTTGCTCACCATCAGGGCGCCGGCCAGGAGGGCGAGCACGGTCAGGCCCTCGTGCTGCAGGTCGAGGACGCTGGTGGAGGCCCGGTACCAATCCGTCTGGCTGAACGGATAGTAGGTCGCGAGCGTCATCCCGGCCGCCGGCGACGGCAGACCGGTGAACCAGCTCGAGGGCGACGACTTCCCGTGGCTGATCACGTTGTAGCGGGCCAGCCGGAGCGCCGCCGCGACGACGTAGAGATAGCACACCGCCCAGCCGAACTTGCCGGTGTTCGCGAACTCGAGGAAGTAGAGCACCAGGGCCGGGGCGATCCCGAAGGAGATCACGTCGACCAGCGAATCGAGCTCGGCGCCGAAGCGACTGCCGGTCTTCGAGAGCCGGGCGATCCGCCCGTCCAGCATGTCGAGGACCCCGGCGAAGACGATGAAGAACCCGGCCCACTTGAAGTTGCCGTTGAAGGCCGAGACGATCGCCCAGAAGCCGAAGAAGAGGTTGGCGAGCGTGAAGAAGCTCGGCACCACCACCACGACCCGGCGGATGCCCCCCCGGCTCTGCCGGGTACCTTCGTCGATCACTTCCATCGTGCCACCACCGTTTCTCCGGCACGGGTCCGCTCGCCGGTCCGCACCGCGGTCTGGGTGTTCGGCGGGAGAAAGATGTCGACCCGGGAGCCGAAGCGGATCAACCCCAGCCGGTCTCCCTGGCCGACCTGCCGGCCGACCTGATGGTCCGTGACGATCCGCCGCGCCACCAACCCCGCGATCTGGCGGATCAGGATACGCCCCCGCGGGGTCTCGAGCCCGATGCTGGCCTGCTCGTTCTCGGTGCTGGCCTTCTCGACCATCGCGTTCAGGAACGCGCCCGGCTGATACTCGCGGAGCGCGATGGTACCCGTGGCGGGGTACCGATTCACGTGCACGTTGAACACGTTCATGAAGATCGAGACCCGGGTCGAGGGACCACCGAGGAACGACGCTTCGTCCATGGGGATCACGCTCACCACCAGGCCGTCCGCCGGCGCGAGGATGAGGTCGTCTCCGCGGACCCGGTCCCGCGACGGATCCCGGAAGAAGGCGATGGTCCAGAGCGCGATCGGGAGCCAGAGCAACGCCGCGACCCAGTGCCAGAGCGCGAAGAGCGCGAGCAGCACCAGGGCGACGGCGATGAACGGCAGTCCCTCACGCGCGACCCGCATCACCCATGCTCGGGCAGCGCGCTGCCGGTGAGCAGACGGAAGGCCTCGAGGTAGCGCGCGCTGGTGGCCTCGACGACCTCCGGGGGCAGCGTCGGTCCGGGCGCGTCGCCGTTCCACGTGCCGGCCTGCTTGAGCCCGTCGAGATAATCCCGAAGGGGCTGCTTGTCGAAACTCGGCTGCGAGCGCCCGCGCTGGTACTGGTCGGCCGGCCAGAAGCGCGACGAATCGGGGGTCAGCACTTCGTCGATCAGCCGAATGGTCCCGTCGGGGTCGGTGCCGAACTCGAACTTGGTGTCCGCGATGATGATCCCGCGGGTGGCCGCGTGGTCGCGCCCGGCGGCGTAGATCGCCTGGCTCCGGCGCTCGAGCTCCCCGGCCATCTCCGCGCCGAGCGCCTCGGCCACGTCCGACGGGGTCACGTTCTCGTCGTGTCCGGTCTCGGCCTTGGTGGCGGGGGAGAAGATCGGGACGGGGAACGGGTCGCTCTCGACCAAACCGGCGGGCAGCCGCTCGCCCGCCAGGGTTCCGTTGGCCTTGTACTCCTTCCACGCCGATCCGGAGAGGTAGCCGCGGATCACGCACTCGAACGCGACCGGCGTCGTCCGTCGCACCAGCATGGCGCGCCCGGTGATCTGGTCGCGATGCTCCGCGAGGGCCGGCACCTCCTGGATGATCTCCTCGGCCGCCGCCGTCAGGTAGTGCGTGGGACCGAGGTGTCCGAGCCGCTCGAACCAGAAGGCCGACAGCTGGGTCAGCACGGCGCCCTTGCTGGGGATCGGCTCGGTCATCACCACGTCGAACGCGCTGATCCGGTCGCTCGCGACCAGGAGCAGCCGCTCGTCGTCGACGTGGTAGACCTCGCGGACCTTGCCCCGGCGCACGACCGGGAGGGGGAGCTTGCTCGCGGCGAGCGTGGTCATACGTGAACCTCCGCAGACGGGGCCGCCGCCGCCCTGCGCTCGGCTCGGGCGACGAGAGGCCTCAGGTGATCGTGAATGAACTCGCGAACCTGCTCGGGCGCGCGACCGACGTAGCGCGGGGGATCGAGCTCGCCCTGGAGCTGCTCGACCGGCACCTTGGCGAACGCCGCGTCCGCGGCGAGCCGCTCGAGCAGGTCGTTCGGGCCGCCCTCGGACACCTGCCTCGCGGTCGCATGGCTGGCCTGGCGAATCACTTCGTGGAGCGCCTGCCGATCGCCGCCGGCGCGCGCCCCCACCATCAGCCACCGCTCGGTGGCCATGAACGGCATCTGCTCGTCGACGTGACGGCGGATCACGGCAGGCCGCACCTCCAGCCCGGTCACGATGTTGGTCGCCAGGATCAGGATCGCGTCGGTCGCGAGAAACGCCTCGGGCAGCGTGAGCCGGCGGTTGGCGCTGTCGTCCAGCGTGCGCTCGAGCCACTGGGTGGCCGCGGTGTTGGCCGGGTTCGCGGCGAGCGAGATCACAAAGCGCGCGAGCGCGTTGATCCGCTCGGAGCGCATCGGATTGCGCTTGTACGCCATCGCGCTGGAGCCGATCTGCTCGGACTCGAAGGGCTCGAGCAACTCGCCCTCGTGCTGGAGCAGCCGCACGTCGGACGCGAGCTTCGACGCCGACTGGGCGATGCCGGAGAGGGCGTCGACCACCTGACTGTCGACCTTGCGCGGGTAGGTCTGCCCGGTCACGGCGTACGGCGCCGCGAACCCGAGCCGCTCGGTCAAGCGGCGGTCGAGCTCCCGCACCTTGTCGTGGTCGCCCTCGAACAACTCCAGGAACGAGGCCTGGGTGCCCGTGGTGCCCTTGCAGCCGCGGAGCCGCAGCGCGTCGAGCCGGTGGAGCAGCTCCTCGACGTCGAGGCAGAAGTCCTGCGCCCACAGCGTGGCCCGCTTGCCGACCGTGGTCAGCTGCGCCGGTTGGAAGTGGGTGTAGGCCAGGCAGGGCAGGGCGGCGTGCTGCTCGGCAAAGCGGCCGAGCGCGCCCAGGAGCGCGACCAGTCGGCCGAGCACCAGCCGGAGGCCCTCGCGCATCACCAAGAGGTCGGCGTTGTCGGTGATGAAGGCGCTGGTGGCGCCCCAGTGCAGGAACGCCTTGGCCGCCGGTGCCTGGTCGCCGAACGCGTGGACGTGGGCCATCACGTCGTGTCGGAAGCGGCGCTCGTACTGGGCCGCGGCCGCCAGATCGCAGTCGTCGAGATGGGCCCGCATCTCGGCGAGCGCCTCGTCGGGGATCGCGAGGCCCAGCTCGCGCTGGGTCTCGGCCAGCGCCAGCCAGATCCGGCGCCAGAGGCCCGCGCGATGACGCTCGCCCCAGAGGGTCTGCATCGCCGGTGAGGCGTAACGGCTGCCGAGCGGCGTCTGGTAGCGGTCGCTCATCGGAATGCCAGCGTGGTGGTCAACGTCGCGCCCTGCCGCTCGAAGACGATCCGAAACACCTCGCCCGAGCGCATCGACTCGAGCAGACTGGCGATCTGGGCGGCGCTCGAGATCGGGCTCCGGTTGATGAACGTGACCACGTCGCCCTCCTGGAGGCCGGTGGCCTGGCTCACCTCGGCGGTGATCCGGTAGATCAGCGCCCCCCGATCGGTGCGGAGGGAGCGCTCGGCCTGAATGCCGGGCGTCACGGTGATCACTTCGAGTCCGCGGATCACGCTCACTTTGGCCGCGGTGACGGTTGGCAGGTCGCCGGTGATGATCCGCCGGGTCTCGCTGCTGCTGCCCCGCTTGACGCGCACCGCCACGGTGTCGCCGACGTGCAGGTCGAGCTTGACCGCTTCCCAGTCGAGGTAGTTGCGGAGCCGCCGGCCGTTCGCCTCCTCGAGAATCATCCCCTCCGAGAAGCCGGCACGGGCCGCGGGGCCGCCGGGGTCCACCGCCGTCACGGCGACGCCGCCCTGGCTCTTCCAGTCGCGCATCGCCGACGCGCCAGCCACGCTCAGCCCCGTCCAGGCCCGGCGCACCGCCCCCTCCTTGACCAGCTCGTTCGCGACCCGGAGCACCCGCTCGATCGGAATCGCGAAGCCGAGACCGACCGAACCGCCCGAGCTCGAGAAGATGAACGAGTTGACGCCGACGACCTCGCCGGCCGCATTGGTGAGCGGTCCGCCCGAGTTGCCCGGGTTGATGGCGGCGTCGGTCTGGATCATGTCCAGGTAGAGCCCGGGCTGGGCGTTGTTGGGCAGCACGTTGCGACCCGTGGCGCTGACCACTCCCGCGGTGACGGTCGGCTCACTGTTGCCGAGCAGGTAGGAATAGGGGTTGCCCACGGCCACCACCCACTCGCCGATCAGGAGGTCCTGGCTGCTCCCGATGGTGACGGCCGGCAGCTGGCGGTCGACCTTGAGGACCGCGATGTCGGTCGTCGGATCCTCGCCGACCAGGGTGGCCGGCAGGTCGGTGCCGTCGGAGAGCGAGACGGTGATCGTCTCGGCGTTCTCGACGACGTGCTGGTTGGTGACGATGATCCCGTCGCTTCGCAACACGAAGCCCGTGCCCCAGCTCTGCACCACCTGCTCGCCCGAGCGGGGCACGAAGAAGGAGAAGAAGTCGAACGGATCGCGCGATTGGACCCGGCGACGCGAGGTGACGTTGACCGAGAGCACCGACGGCGCGACGCGGGTGGCGGCATCGACGATCGCCGTGCGTCGCGACACGTCGAGGTGCTGTGAGCGGGCCGCCGGGGACTGGGCGCTCGCGGGCTCGATCAGCGGCGGCGCGTCGGGTTGTGGCCCGCAGCCGATGCACCAGGCCAGGAACAGGGCTCGGAGCGGGGTCACGCGGCCTCGGAGAGGTCGAACCATGTCTCGGGGTAGGTCGCTTGCACGAAATAGAGTCCTTCCGGTGGCGCCGGGGCGCTGGCCCGCACCGCGGGGTCGCCGGCGAGCAGCCGGGTCAGGTCCTCGGCCGGCCGCCGCTCGAGGGCGACGTCCACCATCGTCGCCGTCAGGATGCGCACCATGTGATGGAGGAACCGATCCGCGGCGACCTCGAAGCGGACGCCCGCGGCGTCGGTCCGGGCCGACCATGACGCGCGGCGCACCTCGCAGCGGGTGTGCGGGCGCAGGTGGCTCTTCACCGCGAACGCTCCGAACGAGTGTTGGCCGAGCAGCGGCCGGGCCGCCGCCTGGAGCCGTCCGAGCTCGAGCGGCAGGCCGAGCGCCCACTCGTATCGGCGGCGAAAGGGCGACCGGGCACTCTGGTCGGTCCCGATCCGATACTCGTAGCGACGCTCGAGGGCGCATTTCCTCGCGTGGAAGCCCGCACGGGCCTCGCGCACGTCGCTGACGCAGCAGTCATTGGGTAACAGGGCATTCATGGCCTTCTGCAACGCATCCGGGGTCCAGCGGTCGGGTACGACGAAGCTCGTCGCCATCCCGAAAGCGTGGACCCCGGCATCGGTCCGACCCGCCGCGTGCACCCGGACTGGCTGGCCCGCGAGCCGCGCGAGGACGGATTCGAGCTCCTGTTGAACGGTCCGGCCGGCGCGTTGCCGCTGCCAGCCCGCGAAGTTCGTCCCCTCGAACTGAAGCGTCGCGAGAAACGTCCGCGGCATCGCCGCAAATGTAGCCGGTTCGAGAGGGAAACTAAAGGCTCGCGCCCCTCGGACGCGAGCCTCTGGCGCCGGTCCCGCGCGGTGCGCTAGTACCGGCGAATCACGCCGACGACCACACCCTGGATCATCACGTCGGTCTCGGGGAATCGGAGGGCCTGCATCGCCGTGTTGGATGGTTGCAGGCGGACCCAACCGCCCGATTCCCGGTAGAACCGCTTGACCGTCGCCTCGGCGCCGTTGACCAGCGCGATCACCATCTCGCCGTTGTCGGCGGCTTGCCGGCCATGCACCACCACCAGGTCGCCGTCGAGGATGTGGTCGTCGACCATCGAGTCGCCGCGGACCTTGAGGGCGTAGTTCGGCCCCCGCCGGGAGAGCATGTGATCGGGCACCGCCACGGTCTCGTCGTGGACCGCGGCCTCGATCGGCGCACCGGCGGCCACCAGGCCGAGCAACGGGATCTCGCTCGCTCCGACCGTGCCCCGGGGGGGGAGCACCTCGATGGCCCGGCTCTCGTTGTAGGAGCGCCGGATGTACCCCTTCCGCTCCAGGTTGGTGAGGTGCTCGTGGACCGTGGCCAACGACTGGAACCCGAATTTCGAGGCGATCTCCTCGAAGCTGGGGGCATAGCCGTTGGAGCCGATGTAGTCCTCCAGGTAGCCGAGGATTTCTTTCTGGCGCTTGGTGAGTGGCATCCGCTCCGCCGAGTTGGGTACCGGCATCGAATCCGAAGAACTCCCGAACCTCAAGCTACCCGAAGGTTACCCGAAGTGCAAGTCCCCACTCTCGGCATGGAACTTGGGGAGGCCTCCCGGTAGTGTCACACTTATCTTCGGAGATCGCGGCTCCCTCGCCGGCCGGCGCGCCCGGCCCCAACGACGGAACCTTTCGCGACAGGCCTGACTTGACCGTTTCCGACTCCGCCCTGGAACTCCCGGCCCAGCAGGTCGAGGAGCTTATCCGCACGATCGTCAAGGCGTTGCGGGCCTTTCAGATGTACCTGCCGAACAACCCGATCTACCAGCGCTCGGTCGACAGCCTGCGTTCGGCCTTCAACCCGATCTGGGCCGGGGTGCCGGAGCTCGTCCTCACCATTGCCGAGACCGACCTGATCTGGCAGGACCAGGTCGTGTACCACCAGGAGAGCAGGTCGGAAAGCTTTGCCTGGATGCTCTACAAAGACGGCATGCGGCAGCTGACCCTCCGGCCAGACTGCGAGCGGGACGAGGTCGTGCTGCTCCTCCAGACGGTGGTTCGGGCCCGCCTGCTCGCGATCGACGCCGGCGACGACTTGCTGACCCTGCTCTGGGAGCACGACTTCGCCCACATCGACTATCGGTTTGCGGAGATCATCACCGACACCTTGATGGTGCTCGATCCGCACGCGGCCGAGATGTCGGGGGCCGACCCGTTCCGGCAGGTCGAGACCCAGCAGAAGATCCGCCAGGAGCTGGGCTCCTTCGCGCCCGGAATGGTGGACGACTTCGACTCGACCCTCTATTTCCTCGACGAAGCCGAGATCCGGGCGCTCAAGGAGCAGGTGGAGAAGGAGTACCAGTCCGACGTCCGCACCTCTGCGCTGGCGGCGATGCTCGACATCTTCGAGCTCCAGGGGTCGGCCGAAGTCCGTGGCGAAGTGATTGAGATCCTCGAGTCGGTCTTTCCCAATCTGCTGAACCGGGGTGAGTTCCGGATCGTCGCCTGGCTGCTCCGCGAGCTCCGACTGGTGGCCTCGCGGGCGGGGCTGGTCGACGACACCGTGCGCCGGCGGCTCGACTCGTTCGAGACCCGGCTGAGCGAGTCCGGCATCCTGGGCCAGATGCTCGAGGTGGTGGATCAGGCCGCCGGGATCGTCGAGGACGACGACCTGACCGAGCTGCTGAAGGAGCTCCGGGCCCCGGCGCTGGAGCCGCTCCTCGCCCACCTCGGCCAGGTCAAGAACGCCTCTGCCAAAGCGGTGCTGCAGAACGCCGCCGATCGGATCGCGCGGGGCCACGTGGACGCCTTGATCGGGATCCTGCGCAATCGGAGCTCGCCCGGCCTGATTGGCGCGGTCGAGCTCTGTCAGCGGGTCAATCTCCCGCCGGCCCTCGCGCCGCTCGGCGATCTGGTCGGCCACCCGGATCCGGAGGTCCGCCGCGCCGCCGTCACCACGCTCGGAGCGGTCGGGACGCCCGGCGCGATCTCGCTGCTCGAGCGCGGGCTCGACGATCCCGACCGCGGCGTGCGACTCGCGGCCGTGAGCGTGATCGGCGAGCGCGGCTTCAAGGGCGCCCTCAAGCGGCTGGAGGCGGTCGTGTCGGGCAAGGGGCCCCACGAGCTCGAGCGGGCCGAGAAGCGGCAGTTTTTCGAGGCCTTCGCGTCGGTCGCCGGGCCGAACGGACTGGAGACCCTGGCCGACATCCTCGAGCCGAAGGGCCTTTTCCGACGGAAGGAGTCGCCCGAGACCCGGACCTGCGCGGCCTACGCGGTGGCCCGGATCCGGACCGTCAAGGCGAGGGAGCTGCTGGAGCGGGTCAGCCACGACAAGGAGCTCTCGGTGCGGAACGCCGCCTCACGGGCGCTCCGGGAGTGGGACGAGTGAGCGACCTGCTCCACGGCCATCCCCCCGTCTCCGGCGACGACGGGCACATCCGCGCCGCCGGGCGGGGGCTCCTGATCGTGCTCCACACGGCGCTCCGCGCGCTCAAGCTCTATCCGGTCGAGAACGCCACGGTGCAGAAGTCGCTCGACGAGCTGCAGCAGACCGCGAAGGGGTTCCTGGAGACGGAGCAGGAGATCGAGCTCCGGCTCAGCGGCGACTTCATGTTCCTGAACGGCGTCCGGCTCCGGCTCGAGCTCGACAACTTCGCCGCCTTCAGCGGCGTGCTTTCGATGTTCCGGGCCTTCGACATCGGCGTGCTCCGGGTGATGGGGCCGGTCGAGCGGCGGGAGTGGCTGGCGTTCCTGAGCATCCTGCTCAGCATCACCGACACCCAGGTCGTAGAGGATCGCTTCGTTGCCCTGGTGGACCGGTTGGGCGGCGCCAACGTTCCCAATCTCGACGTCGAGCCCGCGTCGGCGACGGGCGAGGAGGTGGGTGGCGAGCGCGAGGCGAAGGAGGTGGCCAAGCGGACCTACGCGCAGGGCGTCGCGGTCACCAAGGAGGTGGTCAACTCGATCCGGATGGGGCGGACCAGCAGTCTCAAGAAGGTGAAGCGCGCGGTCCAGATGATCGTCGATCAGGTGCTCAACAACGAGACCTCGATCATGGGGCTCACGACGCTCCGCGACTACGACGAGTACACCTTCATGCACTCGGTCAACGTCTGCATCTTCGCGGTGGCGCTCGGCCGGAAGATCGGGTTCTCGAAGCTCCAGCTCTACGATCTCGGAATGACGGCGCTGCTCCACGACATGGGCAAGGCCAAGGTCCCGATCGAGATCACCAACAAGACCACCAGCCTCGAAGACCACGAGTGGCGGAAGATGCAGGCCCATCCGTGGCTCGGCGCGATGACCCTGTTCAGCCTGCGCGGCTACGACGAGATCCCCTACCGGTCGATCCTCGTGGCCCACGAGCACCACATGCGGATCGACCTCTCGGGCTATCCCCGGCACGTGCGCCCACGGGAGCTCGGGCTCTTCTCCCGGATCGTCGCGGTGGCTGACGGCTTCGACGCGGCCACCACCCGCCGGAGCTACCAGACGGTCCCGATCGAGCCCGACCAGGTGCTCAAGGAGATGTGGAGCAACCCGAAGCGCGGCTACGATCCGATGATCGTCAAGGCGCTGATCAACCTGATCGGGGTCTATCCCGTGGGCACCTGCGTGATCCTGGACACTCTGGAGGTCGCGATCGTGGCCTCGACGGTGAGCGATCGGAACAGCCTCAACCGCCCGCTGGTCAGGATCGCGATCGACGCCGACGGGGGCGCCATCGCGCCACCCGGGATCGCGGTCGACCTCCAGGAGACCGGCGCCGATGGGCAGCACGCCCGCTCGATCGTCAAGGTGACGTCGCCGGAGCGCTACGGGCTGGTCCCGGGCGACTTCTTCGTGTGAGCCCGGCCCCCCAAGACGCGGAGCGGGGCGAGCAGATCGCCCGCCTCACCTCGCGGACGTTCGAGCTGGTCGGGCCGGCGGTCGTCGGTGCCACGCTGATCGTCGATCGCCGCTGGCTCGAGGAGCCGGTCCTGGCGCTCGTCGTGGTCGTCGCCACGGCGCTGCTGCGCGCGGCGCCGATCCGACTGAGCAAGTTCTCCTATCTCAACCAGACCGGCCTGGTGGCCATCGTCGCCGCGGTGGCGACGCCGGCCGCGGTCGCGGTGCTCGGACTCTGGGTCGGCACCTTCATCTCGGATCGCCTGATCCTCAGGAAGACCGTCTACGCGACCATGGTCAACGCCGGGCGCGAGGTGCTCGCCTTCGCCCTCGCCTTCGGCCCCTACGCGGCGACCGTCCGCTGGATCGGCCTCCAGCATCTCTCGCTCGAGTTCCTGCCGGCGCTGGCGGTGCTGGTGGGCGGCTACTTCTTCAGCAGCCGGATCCTCTTCTACTTCTCGCTCCACGTTCGCGACAAGCTGGTGGCCGGCGACCGGGTGTTCTTGCTCCGGTGGGAGCTGGTGACCTATCTGGCCTCGCTCCTCGGCGCGGCGATCGTGATCTGGTCGGTGATCACGCTCGATCCGACCGGCTGGATCCCGGTCGCCGTGGCGCTCGCCGTTCTCGGCTTTATGACCCGGACCCTGCTCGAGGAGGCGATCGCGGCGGAGGACCTGAACAAGGTCCACATGATGCAGTCGACCATCACCAGCAACGTGAGCCTCCGGCTCTCGTTCGAGCAGCTGGAGCAGCTGGCCTACCGGCTGGTGGACTGGGGCGACTTCCGGATCCACCGCGCCGCGAACGGGGATGCGGAGCTGACCTATCGCGCGGTCGCCGGGCGTCCCGGACGGGGGGAGATCGACCCCGGGCTCGCCCCGCTCCGGCGGCGGGTGCTCGCGTCGGGCGAGCGGCTGGTTGTGGCGGACACCGGTAAGGTGCCCGCGCTGGCCGCCAATCCCGACGTCCGCACCGTGGTGATCCATCCGCTCCGATTCGCCGACCAGACGCTCGGCACGCTCGAGCTCGAGCACCACAAGCGCTACACCTACCGCTCGCGCGACCTGGCCGCGATCGGGGCGGTGGCCGGGCAGATCTCCACCGCGATTCACATCGCCGAGCTCCGCCGGCCGCTCTTCGACACGGTGGGGCAGATCGGATCCCAGATCCAGGCGTTGGCCCGGGCGGCCAACTCGCTGCGGGCGTCCGCCACCGCGCTCGCGGCGGCCTCGGACAACATGCGGCGGGAGGCCGCGACCCAGGAGAGCTTCGCGCGCACGGGCCTCGAGGCCACCACCCAGCTCTCGGAGCGCGCGGAGCGGGCGGCCGCGGCCGGGGCCCGCGCCGCCCGGGTCAGCCACCGCGCGGCCAGCGACGCCGGCAAGCACCGCCAGGGGATCGGCGAGGCGATCGAGCGGCTGCTGCGGATCCGGGGCTTCGTGGCCGAGAGCTCCCGCCAGGTCACGTCGCTGGGCTCGACCACGGAGCGGATACGCGGCTTTCTCGAGTCGATCCAGCAGCTCTCGGAGCTCACCAACCTGATCGCCCTGAACGCCGCGATCGAAGCCACCCGCGCCGGTGAGGCGGGCCGCGGCTTCGCGGTGGTGGCGCAGGAGATCCAACAGCTCGCCATTCAGAGCGCCGAGTCGAGCGAGGAGGCGACCAAGCTGGCCGAAGCGATCTCGACCGAGGTCTCCGCGATCGTGCACGAGATGGGTCGAGGCGAGGCCCTGGTGGCCGGCGTGGGCGACATGAGCGGCGCCGCCGCCCGCGCCCTCGACGGGATCGTGCAGGCCACCGACGAGGCCGGTCAGCACGCCCGCACGATCGCGGAATCGGAGTCGGCGCAGGAGGCCGCGAGCCGGCGTCTCGCCGACCAGATCCGCAAGATGGCCGAGGCCAGCGTCCGGATGCGGGGCGACACCGAGGCGCTCGCCTCCCAGGCCGCCGAAGCGAGCCGGGGGCAGGTCGACCTCGAGGCCGCGATCGGCGAGCTGCAGCGCGTCGCTGGCGACCTGCAGACGTTGGCCCGCCATTTCGCCGTCGAGGCATGAGCGTCGCGCCCGACTCGGTCGCCCGGGAGGGCGGGCTGCCGGGGTGGGCGGTCGTCGGGCGCAAGCGGTTGGCCCACGTCGAGCGGGTGGTCGCGCTGGTGGCGTCGTGGGCCGAGGCAATGGGGGTCGACGCGGAGGAGCGCGGCCGCTGGCTGCAGGCCGCCTGGCTCCACGACGCCCTCCGGGATGCCGACCTCGAGACGCTCAGGCGTGACGCCGGTCCGCTCGACGGTCCCGAGGCCTTCTGGCACGGCCCGGCCGCGGCGGCGCGCGCTGAGCGGGAGGGCGTCGGCGATCGCGGCGTTCTGGACGCGGTGCGTTATCATTCGACCGGCTGGGCGGCGTGGGATCGGGTCGGGCGGGTGCTCTACTGCGCCGATTTCCTGGAGCCTGGCCGGAGCTTCGATTCCGAGGCGCGAGCCGAGCTGGCGCGGCGCTTCCCGGGCGAGCCGGCGGCGGTTCTGCTCGAGGTGGCCCGGCGCCGTCTCCTTCACACGATCCGTTCCGGATGGCCGATTCCCCAACCGACCAGTCACTTCTGGAACGCCTTGGCGGCCGACGGGTCGTCGGCGTTTCGTTAGGCGCGGCCGCCATCGCCCTGTTGGCCTTGGCGGGATGGGCCTTCGGGCGGCGACCGGCCGAGGCGGTGGCGTCGGGGGCGCTGGAGCCCCCGCCGGACCGGCTGGTGGTCGAAGTGCTGAACGGCACCGATGTCGACGGGCTGGCGCGCCGGACCACTCGCTGGCTCCGTGGTCGGGGCCTCGACGTCGTGGCGTACGGCAACGCGGACGCCTCCGCCACCACCAGGCTGCTGGTCCGGCGGGGACCGGCCTCCCGCGGGTACGAGGCGCGACGCGCCCTGGGCATCGGTGAGGTCGAGGTCGCCGCCGACACGATGCTGAGGGTGGACGTGACCGTGATTCTCGGCTCGGACTTCGCGCTCCCGGCCGACGCGCCGCCCTTCTAGCTCACCAAGCCGATCGCCAGGTCCATCACGTTCGTGCCGGTCGGCCCGGTGCGGAGCAGGGCGTTCGCGGCGTCGAGCGCCGGGTGAGCGTCGTGCCGGCGGAGCGCTCGATCGGGATCGACCCCGGCCGCGCGAATCCGATCCCAGGTCTCGGGCCCGACAAGGGCGCCGGCCGCGTCGGTCGGACCGTCGCGTCCGTCCGTGCCGGCCGCCAGCACGGCCGCGTCGCGGCCCAGCTCCCGGACCAGCCGGGCGGCCGCCAGGGCCAGCTCCTGGCTGCGACCGCCGAGGCCGGCGTCGTCGCCGAGGGCCACGGTGGTCTCGCCTCCGCGGATCAGCGCCGCCGGCGGGCCGCCGGGGAGCGCGGCGAGCCGCTCCGCGAACCGCCGGCCGGCCTTCGCCGCTTCGCCCGCAAGGGGGGTGTCGTCCTCGACGAGCCGGTAGCCGAGCTCGCGGGCGGCAGCGCCGGCGGCCCGAACGGCGGTGGCGTTGTCGGCCACCAGGATGGTCGACCGGCGAGCGAAGCTCGGGTCGTTCGGCTTGGGGGTTTCGGGTCGGGCGCCGGCGATGACCTGCTCGAGGTAGGCCCGGGCGCCCTCCGGCAGCCTCGACCAGAGCCGCCGCGCGTCGAGCAAGCGTCGCAGCTCGGCGGCGCTCCAGCGGTCGGGCTCGCACGGGCCGGAGCCTATATCGGCGATCGGTCCTGGCACGTCGGACAGCGCGAACACCCGAATCGCCCGTGCGGGCAGGCGAGACACGAGCCTCCCGGCGCCCCAGCGCGAGAACCGCTTCCGGACCGCGTTGAGCTCGTCGATCGGGAGACCGGCTCGAGCCAGCAGGTCCTGGAGCCTCCTGTAGTCACTCGCCGGGAGACCGTCGACGGGAGCGGCGACGAGGCTCGAGGTGCCGCCGGAGAGAAAGACCCAGACCTCGTCCCGCTCGCCGACCCGGGTGAGGAGCGCCTCCAGCCCGTCGGCCGCCGCGAGAGAGGCGGGTCCCGGCACCGGGTGGTCGCCGGCCGTGGCCGGAAGGCGCTGCACCCGATCGACCTGATCGGCCGTGGTGACCACGAGTCCGCCCAGCGGCTCGATCCCGAGGTCGCGGAGCCGCTCGAGTCCGGCCCCGGTCATCGCGGGGGCCGCCTTGCCCAGGCCGACGAGCCAGACGCCCGCGCCGGGCTCGATCCGCGCGAGCGCGGCCCGAGTCACGACCTCGGGCGCCACCGCGCGCAGGGCCGCGTGGTAGATTGCCAGGGCATCGCGCCGGAGGTTCGCGAGCGCGTTCACCCTTTCAAGATATCGATCCGGATCCGCTCCGATGGCCTCCCGTCGTCCCACCGTCGCGTTGCTCCACCCGCTGCCGCCCGCCGTCGAGCGGGCCTTGTCCGATCGCTACGAGCTGATCCGTCGCGACCGCGACGACGACCCGACGGCGAGCGAGCTGCGAGCGCTCGCCGGACGCGCCGACGCGATCGTGAGCACGGTGACGGACACGGTGCCGGCCGAGGTGTTCGACGTCGAGGGCCCGCTCCGGATCGTCGCCAACTTCGGGGTCGGGTACGAGCGGATCGACGTGGGCGCGGCCCGGAGGGCGGGCGCGATCGTCACCAACACGCCCGGCGCGCTCACGGACTGCACCGCCGACCTGACCATCGCGCTGATCCTGATGGTGCTCCGCCGCACCGGCGAGGGCGAACGGCTGCTCCGCGCAGGCCGGTGGACGGGTTGGCGGCCGACCTCGATGCTCGGGCGCCGGGTCACGGGTCGCACGCTCGGGGTGATTGGCCTGGGTCGGATCGGCGCAGCGGTTGCCCGGCGGGCTCGCCACGGCTTCGGGATGAGCATTGCCTATCACTCCCGCACCCGCGCCGCGCCCGAGCTGGAGGCCGAGCTCGGCGCGGAGCCGCTCCCGCTCGAGCGGCTGCTCGGCCGGGTCGACGTGGTTTCGCTCCACTGCCCGCTCACGCCCGAAACGGAGGGGCTGATCGACGAGCGCCGGCTTCGGTCGTTCCGATCCGACGCGGTCCTGATCAACACCGCGCGCGGCGGGCTGGTGGACGAGGAGGCGCTCGCCGCCGCGCTCCGGGAAAGCCGGATCGCCGGCGCGGGACTCGACGTGTTCCGAGGCGAGCCATCGGTGAGCCCGGCGCTGCTCGGGTTGGACAATGTGGTGTTGCTGCCCCATCAGGGCAGCGCCACGATCGAGACCCGGACGGCCATGGGGATGCGAGTGGTCGCGAACCTCGATGCCTTCTTCCGAGGCGACGCGGTGCCCGATCCCGTCGCCTGAGCGACCGGGCGCGGCTCAGACGCCGAGCCGGTCGGCCATCGCGAGGAGGTCGCGGCGGAGCGCCTCGCGGTCCTCCAGCAGTCGCCGGAAGCGCCAGGGCTCGAACCCGTAGATCGCGAGGGCGCGGCTCGCCGAGCGGAAACCCTCGAGCCGCTCGCCAACCCGAAGCGCGGCGAAGCCGGCGAGCGGGGTGAGCAGCAGGGCCGCAACGCCCCACACCCAGCCGCCGAGGCGTCCCGCGGCGATCGCCACCGCCATCCAGGTGAGCGGGTAGAGCACCGCGGCGCCGATGATCTTCGCGGTCGCGAGCACGTCGGGGTGAGGTCGGGTGACCCGTTTGGCGAGCCAGCCGACCAGTCGGTAGGCGGGCCAGTGCACCAGCGCGCCGGGGATCGCGAGCGGCGCGACGATCAACACTCGAGCCACCAGCTTCGCCAACGCGCCCGCGATTGCCCCGGCGGTGAAGTGCCGGGTGCTCAGGTGGGCCGGCTTGATCGCCACCTCGCGCACCAGCGCTTCGAGCCGCTCCGCCCGCTCGGCCAACCGGGCCAGCTCCTCGGGCTCCTCCGCCCGGAGACGGCGATAGCCGGCGAGCAGACGTTGGCGCACGGCCACGGCCTCGGCGACCGAGCGGCGACTCCGGTCCGGTTGGAGCAGCCGCTCGACCCGGCCGGCGAGGGCGAGGGCGTCGTGCTCGTCCGCCTGGGGTAGCAGCGCGGCCAAGCCGGCCTGGATCGCCTCGGTGAGCTCACGCACCCGCTCGGCCGGTGGCTCGCCGCTCTCGTCGACGGGAGCGGTGGCGACCGGGATCGGGTCGCCGAACCAGACCAGGGCCACGCTGCGGAAGACCCCTTTGGCCGAGTAGAAGAGCCCGACGGGAATCACCAGCACCTGCTCCGCGGTGCGCACGCCGAGCGCCATGCGGGCGGCGCCGGTCTTGAGTGGCTTGAGGCGGGGCGCGGAGTGCGAGGTGCCCTCCGGCGCGATCGCGATCGCCCCGCCGCCGTCGAGGAGCCGTCGGGCGCGATCGAAGGTCTCCCGATTCCAGGCCATGTCCGTGCCGGGGTCCTGCCGGCGGTAGACCGGAATCGTGTCGAGGGCCCGGGCCAGCGTGCCGATCACCGGCATGCGGAGGATCGGCGCCTTGGCCAGGAAGGCGACCGGCCGGGGCGCGAAAGCGAGCAGCTGGCAGGCGTCGACCAGCGCGTTCGGGTGGTTGATCGCGAACATCACCGGTCCCCGGTCGGGGACCCGCTCGCGCCCGATGACCTCGATTCGTCGGAAGAAGAGCCCGAGCACCGCCCTGAGCAGCCGGCGGAGCAGGGACCGGATCACGCGGCGGGCTGCCCCCGTCCGGCGGGTCGTCGGGGGCCCAGCTCGACGGCGAGCTGGCCGCAGGCGGCCTGGATCTCGAGGCCGCGACTCTTCCGGACCACCGTTTCGATCCCCGCCTCCCGCAGCCGCGCGGCGAAGGCCCGGATCCGGTTGTTGGAGCTCGGCGCGAGTCCGGGCGCACCCCCGGGATGGAGGGGGAGCAGGTTGAGGTGCGCGCCTAACGGTCGGGCCAGGGCCGCCAGAGCGTCGGCATCCCGGTCCGAGTCGTTTCGGCCGGCGATCATCACGTACTCGAAGGTGACCCGGCGCCCGTACCGCTGCCCCTCGCGCAACACCTCCGTCAGGGGGTACTTCCGTTCGATCGGCATCAGCGCGAGGCGGCTGGCCGCGAGCGGCGCGTGGAGCGAGATCGCGAGGCGGAACTGCTCCGGGCGGGCGCGGAGCGCCTCCATACCCGGCAGGATGCCCACCGTGGAGACGGTGATGTGTCGGGCGCCGATTCCGAGCCCGGCGGGGTCGTTCAGGATGGTGAGCGCCACGTCGACCGCCGGCCAGTTCAGCAGTGGCTCGCCCATCCCCATGAAGACCACGTTGGTCGGCGCGCTGTCCGGACCGGCGAGGATCAGCTCCCGGGCCTGACCCGCGATCTCGAACGGGGTCAGGTTGCGGCGGTACCCCATCCGGCCGGTGGCGCAGAAGACGCAGCCCAGGGCGCAGCCCGCCTGCGACGAGATGCAGAGGGTTCGGCGCGTGCCGCTCGGAATCAGGACCGACTCGATCGCTTCGCCGTCGTCGAGCCGCCAGAGCACCTTCTCGGTCCCGTCGCCGGAGCGCTCGGTCGCCTGGGGGGTCAGCCTGGGGAGCGGGAGCTCGACGTCGAGCCGTTCGCGGAGCGCCTTCGGGAGCTCGGTGGCGTCCGCCCAGCGGGCCACCGGCGCCTGCCAGAGCCGGCGGTGGAGCTGCTCCACCCGGTACGGCGGCAGACCGCCCGCTTCGGCCCATGCCGCCAGCCGGGCCCGGGCCGCGGCCGGCGTCACGTCGAGCAGGGTTTCTGCGGGGGGACGGTGCGTCATGCCCAATCATAATCGAGACGGTGATGCCCATTCCCGAGCCACCGCGGCGAGGTTTACTTTGGCCCGCACGTGCCACTGATACCTATGACATCCGCGACCAGGACCGCCTTGCGCAGCCACCGAGCCGGGAGCCTCACCCGGGAGCACACCGACCAGACCGTCCGCCTCGGCGGGTGGGTGCATCGGCGCCGCGACCTGGGCGGCCTGATCTTCATCGACCTGCGGGACCGCGACGGACTGGTGCAGCTCTCGCTCAATCCGGACTGGTCGTCTCCCGCGGTCATGGAGCAGGCGGCGGAGCTCGGGGTCGAGGACGTGATTCTGGTCACGGGGACGGTCGCCCTGCGTCCGACGCCTGGGCGTGAGGAGCTCGCCTCTCGGGAGGTCGAGGTCCGGGTCAGCCACCTGGAGCGGGTCGGCCGGGCCATCACGCCGCCGATTCCGGTGGCGCGGAAGGACAACGAGGACCTGCCGGCGGAGGAGCTTCGGCTCAAGCACCGGGTGCTCGACCTCAGGCGGCCGGAGCTGCAGCGCAACCTGATCATGCGCCATCGGCTGCTCCAGCGCGCCCGGCGGGAGCTGTCGGCGCTCGGGTTCCTGGAGATCGAGACCCCGATCCTCACCAAGCCGACGCCGGAAGGCGCGCGGGACTATCTGGTGCCATCGCGGGTCCACGCGGGCGAGTTCTACGCGCTGCCCCAGTCGCCGCAGATCTACAAGCAGCTGCTGATGGTGGCGGGCTACGACCGCTATTTCCAGATCGCGCGCTGCTTCCGCGACGAGGACCTCCGCGCGGATCGACAGCCCGAGTTCACCCAGATCGACCTCGAGGCCTCCTTTGTGTCGGATGCCGACATCATGGCCTTCGTCGAGGCGGTCCTGGTCGGGCTCTGGGACGAAGCCGGGGAGCGCGTGCCCCAGCCCTTTCCGCGGCTGGGATACCGGGAGGCGATGGAGCGCTTCGGCATCGACAAGCCGGACCTGCGCTACGGGTTCGAGATCGAGGACCTCTCGGCGCTGGTCGGCGGCGACGCGCTCGGGTTCGTCCGGGACGCGCTGGCGGCGGGGGGCCGGGTCCGGGCGGTCCGGGTGCCGGGCGGGGCTTCCTTGAGCCGCAAGGACCTCGATGGCCTGACCCAGACGGCCAAGGACGCGGGCGCGGGCGGGTTGATCTGGGTCCGTCGCGCGACCGCCTGGGAAGGCCCGGGAGCCAAGGCCCTCGGCGCCGGGTGTCTCGCTGCCCTGGGTGGCGCAGACGGCGACCTGCTGTTGGCCGCCGTGGGGCCGGATCGCGCCACCTCGCCGGTGCTGCATGCGGTGCGGACGGCGGTGATCCGCCGGCTCGCGCCCGAGCCGCTCACCCGACACGCGTTCTGCTGGGTCGTGGACTTCCCGCTCTTCGAGCCCGATCCGGACACCGGCGCGCCGATCTTCGTCCACCATCCCTTCACCTCGCCGCATCGCGACGATCTCGGGAAGCTGGCGAGCGATCCGCTCGGCTGTCGCGCTCTGCACTACGACGCCGTCTACAACGGCAACGAGCTGGGCAGCGGCTCGATCCGTATCACCGACGGCGCGCTGCAGCAGCGGGTCTTCGCGCTGCTCGGGCTCGGTGCGGACGAGCAGCGGGCGCGATTCGGCTTCCTGCTCGACGCGCTCGCGCAGGGCGCGCCGCCGATGGGCGGGTTCGCGGTGGGCTTCGACCGGGTCGCCATGCTCCTGGCGGGAGCCGGCTCGCTCCGCGACGTGATCGCCTTTCCGAAGACGACCGCGGCGCGGGCCCTGTTCGAAGGGGCGCCGGTGCCGGTCTCCGACGGCGAGCTCGAGGCCCTCCATCTTCGGGTGCGCCGCGATGGCTGAGGACACCACGGTTCGCCACTCGATCGAGGGCGCCGATCCGCTCTACCTCGCCGGCGTGAACGACGCCAACCTGGTCGAGCTGGAGCGCTGGCTCGGCGTGCGGCTGAGTCTCCGCGGGGACACCCTGGCGATCACCGGCGCGCCGGAGCAGGTCGAGCGCGCCGGACCGATCCTGTTGGGCCTGGTGGACCTCGCCCGGGTCGGTGAGCAGGTCACTCCGGAGCTGATCGCCCGGCTCGCGCTCGACGGGAGCGCCGCCCTCGAGATCGCCGCCACGGCGGGCGACGCGAAGATCGTCCTGCCCGGGCTCCGCCGCGCGATCGTGCCGCGCACCCAGGGTCAGCGGGAGTATCTCGACGCGATCGCCGAGCACGACGTGGTCGTGGGGATCGGGCCGGCGGGCACGGGCAAGACCTATCTCGCCGTGGCCAAGGCGATCGAGGCGCTGGCCCGGAAGCGGGTTCGGCGGATCATCCTCGCCCGTCCGGCGGTCGAAGCCGGCGAGTCGCTGGGCTTCCTCCCGGGCGATCTCAAGGAGAAGGTCGATCCCTATCTCCGGCCGCTCTACGACGCGATCGAGGACATGATGCCTCAGGATCGGGTCCAGAAGGCGCTCGAGAGTCGGACCATCGAGATCGCCCCGCTCGCCTACATGCGCGGCCGCACCCTGTCGGATGCCTTCATCATCCTCGACGAGGCCCAGAACTCCACGGGCGCCCAGATGAAGATGTTCCTCACCCGTCTCGGCGTGAACAGCAAGGTCGTGGTGACCGGTGACAAGACCCAAGTCGACTTGCCCAAGCGCGAGGATTCCGGCCTGATTCAGGTCGAGCGGATCCTGCCCGGCATCGACGGGATCGCCTTCTGCTATCTCGGCGAGGCCGACGTGGTCCGGCACCGGCTCGTGCGCGAGATCATCCGTGCCTATGCCGAGGATCAAAGCGGCTGACCGGCCGACGGGGTCGCCCCCCCGGGTGACGGTCTCCGGGCGTCATCCGCCGCTTACCCGCCGGGCGGTGGAGCGAGCGGTCGAGACCGTGCTCGACGGGGAGCGGCGGCGCCGGGCCACGATCTCGGTGGCCTTCGTGGGACCCCAGCGGATCCGGGCGATGAACGCGGAGTGGAAGGGCGTCGATCGCCCGACCGACGTGCTGGCGTTCCCGCTGGCCGCGCCCGACGGCGCCACCGTCGGCGACGTCTACATTTGTCGCGACGTGGTGCGCCGCCAGGCGCGGCGGCTCGGCGTCGGGCTCGGCCGCGAGCTGCTCAGAGTCGTGGTCCACGGCACGCTGCACGCGCTGGGCTACGATCATCCGGAAGAGGGACGAACCGCCTCCGCGATGTGGCGGAAGCAGGAGCGGTACCTGACGTGTCTTGGCTGATCACCGCGCTGCAGCTCGGCGTCGCGCCGGTCCTGGCGGGGCTGTTCACGCTCTGGGCCGCGGCGATCGAGCTCGCCTCCGAATCGGAGACCGGGTTGCCGCAGCTCCTCGTGGGCGGCGTCGCCGACGACCGCGCGCTCAGTCCCAGCCGCAGCCTGCACATCATCCATCTCGCGTTGCTGGCGGTGGGCGCCTTCCTCGCCGGCCTCGCGCTCGCCTGGTGGACCTGGCCCGCGCCGCAGGCGGTGTTCCGGTTGCTGCTCTCGGTGGCCCTGGTCTGGGTGGTGGGCGACCTGCTGCCGCGAATCTGGGCGGCCAACGAGCCCGGCCTGGTCCGTCCGGATGGGCGGGTGGCCACCTTTTCGATCGCGGTCTTCGAGCCGCTGCTCAAAGTGGTGGCGTGGGCCGACCGGGGCGGACGCAACCCGGAGCCGAGTGACCGGCCCCGTCCCAACGACACGGAGATGCGGGATCGGCTCTCGGGCGTCTTCAGTCTGCGCGAGATGACCGTGGCCGAGGTGATGACCCCCAGGATGGACGTGATCTCCGTCGACCTCTCCGCCACCCGGAAGGAGCTGGTCGAGACCTTTCGCTCGGCCGAGCACTCGCGCCTCCTGGTGGTGGACGGCGATCCGGACAACGTGGTCGGCGTGGTCTACGCCAAGGACCTGCTCCGCGAGCTGGGCGGCCACCCCGAGAGCGCCGACTGGCACGGCCTGGTCCGCGCGGTCGAGTACGTGCCCGACGCCAAGACCCTCGATCGTCAGCTCCGCGATTTCCAGCGGGGGAGCGGGCACCTGGTCGTGGTGGCCGACGAGTTCGGCGGGACCTCGGGCATCGTCACCCTCGAAGACGTGCTCGAGCAGATCGTCGGCGAGATCCAGGACGAGTACGACACCGAAGAGGCCGTTCCGATCGAGCGGCGCGACGGCGCGCTCGTGGTGATGGGCAACGTGCCCCTGGTCGACCTCGAGGCGGAGCTCGACCAGAGCTTCGAGCGGGAGGACGTCGGCACCGTCGGCGGACTGGTGCTCGCGATCGCGGGCCGGGTGCCCCGGGTGGGCGAGACGCTCACCGTCGGCGAGCTCGCGATCACCATCGATCAGGTCGCCCGGCGCCGGGTCGGCCGAGTCACCATCCGGCGGCTCGCGCCCGTGGCCAAGTCGCCCCCGCCGGAGGAGCCGGCGTGATCTGGATCGCCGTCGGACTCGGGCTGGCGGTGACGCTCTTCGGCGCGTCCTCGATCGCGGCGCTGCTCACGCTGAGCCAATCGGCCCTCGCGGAGGCGGTGTCCCGCCGGCTTCGCGGGAGCTCGGAGCCGCTCGACTGGCTCTACGAGACCGAGCGCGAGCTCCGGGCCGCTGCGGCCACGACCGGCCTCGGCATCGCGCTCCTGGCGTCCGGACTCTCGGCCGTGGTCGCGGTGGTGACCGGGCGGTTGCCGCTGTGGGCCGTGGCGCTGCTGATGGTGCTGATCGCGATTCCGTTCGTGATGTTCAGTGGCTACGTCCTGCCCCGCTGGCTGACCCAGAGCCGGGCCCATCGGGTCGCCGCGCTGGTGCATCCGGTGCTCCGGCCCTGGTCGCGGGTGCTGACCTGGTTCCTGCCGGAGCCGGTGCGCCGGCACCCGGCCGACGTCCGGGCCATCTGGCGTGAGGGCGCGTCGGGCGCGATCGCGCCGACCGAGGAGCTGGTGGTGGTCGGCAACGTGCTCGCCTTCGGACAGCGCCCGGTGCGGGACGTGATGACGCCGCGGACCGAGCTGGTCGCGGTACCCGA
Source organism: Gemmatimonadales bacterium (assembly GCA_050184075.1). Classification (GTDB taxonomy): domain Bacteria; phylum Gemmatimonadota; class Gemmatimonadetes; order Gemmatimonadales; family GWC2-71-9; genus SHZU01. The sequence goes on along the minus strand of JBFXAS010000012.1, from coordinate 11,859 downwards.
GGAGGCGGGCTACGCCGAGATCACCCAGGCGTTCGCCCAGAGCGGCTACAGCCGGATCCCGGTCTATCGCGGCACGGTCGACGAGATCGTCGGGATGGTGCACGTCTTCGACCTGCTCAAGGTCGAGGCCGGCGGGCAGGTGCCGATCCGGCCGGTGGCCGCGACGCCGGCCAGCCGTCATTGCGGCGACCTGCTGCTCGACATGCAGCGCGAGCGGCGGCACCTCGCCGTGGTGCTCGACGAGTTCGGCGGCACGTTGGGCATCGTGACCCTCGAGGATCTGCTGGAGGCGATGGTCGGCGAGATCTTCGACGAGCACGACGAGGTGGAGCGCCCCGAAGTCACCCCGATCCAACTCTACGAGACCGAGGGCTCGGCGCCGCTCGCGTCGGTCGAAGAGGGCTTCGGCGTGCGGTTGCCCGACGGCACCTCGCGCACCGTGGGCGGCCGGCTGGTCGAGCTGCTCGGTCGAGTGCCGCAGCGGGGTGACGAGCTCAGCTTCCACGGTCTCGAGTTCCTGGTGGTCGACGCGGTGCCGAGCCGAATCATCCGGCTCGTGGTCCGGCGGGCCGGAACCCGGCCGATTCCCCTGGAGCGCACCACCGAGTGAGCGGCGAACGACTCTCGCCCGAGGAGCTGCTCGCGCTGGTGCGCGACGGCGAGCTCACCGCGTTCGTCGAACGGGCGGCGGAGCTCGAGCCCGCCGACCTCGCCGACGTCCTGGCGGAGGCCGACTACGACGAGCGGGTCGAGATCGTCAAGCTGCTCCCGCCGGAGTTGTCGGCCCAGGCGCTCTCGGAGCTGCCCGAGGACGAGCATCCGAGCGAGACCCTGGCCGCGCTGGCGCCGGCAGAGGCGGCGGAGATCGTCGACGTCCTCCCGGACGACGATGCCGCCGACCTGCTGGGCGAGCTGGCCGAAGATGCCCAGCGGCGGATTCTCGCGGAGCTCGAGGATCCCGAGCAGCGCGAGGACGTTACCGAGCTGCTCCAGTACGATCCGGAGTCCGCGGGCGGCCTGATGACCGCCAACGTGATGACGGTGCCCGAGTCCGAGACCGTGGGCGGGGCGCTCGACATCATCCGGCGGAGCGCGGAGGAGCTCGAGGACTTCACCGAGACCTACGTGGTGGACGCGACCGGCCGGCTGACCGGCGTGCTCTCCTTCCGGGATCTGGTGGTGAACCCGCCGGCCACGCCCGTCGCCGGCGTGATGGAGGACCCGGACGTCACCGTCCGCCCCGAGGTCGATCAGGAGGACGTCGCGCGGCTGATGGCGCGCTACAACGTCTCGGCCATTCCGGTGGTCGACGAGGGTGGCGCGCTGGTCGGTTTGATCACCTTCGACGACGTGACCGACGTGGTGGAGGCGGAGACGACGGAGGACCTGCTCCGCTTCAGCGGCGTGTCGGCCGACGAGGAGCTGAGCGCCGATTGGCACTCGGCGGTGAAGAGCCGGCTCCGCTGGCTGCTGGTCAACCTGGCCACCGCGGCCGCGGGCGCCTCGATGGTCGCGCTCTTCCAGCGCAACATCGACCGGATTCTGGCCCTCGCGATCTGGATGCCGATCGTCGGCGGTCTCGGCGGCAACACCGGGACCCAGGCCCTCGCCGTCACCATCAGGCGACTCTCGCTCGGGCTGATCTCGCCCAAGGAGTTCCGCGAGGTGGTCGGCAAGGAGATGCTGGTGGGCCTCATCAACGGGCTCGCCATCGGGGCGCTGGCCGGCCTCGCCGCAACCGGGTTCGCCGCCCTGACCGACGGACCGCCGATGCTCGGGATGGTGGTCTTCCTGGCTCTCGCCCTCAACCTGCTGGTTGCCGGCACGATGGGGGCCTTCGTGCCGCTCCTGCTCGAGCGCCTCGGGATCGACCCGGCGGTGGCGTCGTCCGTCTTCGTGACGGCGTTCACCGACATGTGCGGCTTCGCTCTCCTCCTCGGCCTCGCCGGCTGGGTTCTGCTCTGATCTGGGCGCCGCCCGGGCCCGATTCCGGGCCTGGGGGCCGCCGTCCCGATCCGGCGTAATTCGCTCTGGCAACGCAACTTGCGGTCCGTTCGCCGGGGTGCGACCTTCCAGTCAGCATGGACCCCCGCTCTCTGATCGACGGCCTGGTCGCCCGCCGTCCTGCGGCGCTCGCCCGGGCCATCTCGATCGTCGAGAATGGGCGTCCCGGCTTCGAAGACCTGCTGACCGCGCTCCACCCCAGGCTCGGTCATGCCCATCGGATCGGCATCACCGGTCCGCCGGGGGCCGGCAAGTCGACGCTGACTCAGGCCCTGGTTGCCGCCTATCGCGGGGCGGGGCTCACGGTGGCGGTGGTTGCGGTGGATCCGACCAGCCCGTTCACCGGCGGCGCGCTGCTCGGCGACCGGATTCGGATGGAGGCGTCGAGCCTCGACGACGGGGTCTTCATCCGCTCGATGGCCACGCGCGGATCGCTCGGCGGGCTGGCGATGAGCACCCGTGAAGTGTGTGACGTGCTCGACGCGGCCGGCTTCGATCGGCTGCTGATCGAGACGGTCGGGGTGGGGCAGTCGGAGCTGGACGTCGCCACGATGGCCGACTCCACTGTGGTGGTGCTGGTGCCCGAGTCGGGCGACGGGATCCAGACCCTCAAGGCCGGGATCATGGAGATCGCCGACTTGTTCGTCGTGAACAAGGCGGACCGGCCCGGGGCAGAGAAGTTGCAGCACGAGATCGAGGTCACCCTGGGGATCCGGAAGGGCAATGCTTACCGCCGGATCCGCTCGCATCACGGGGCTCGGCTCGAACGGGCGGCCCGGGGCGAGCCGGCGGAGGATTCGGGGTGGGAGCCGCCGGTTCTGCTGGCCACGGCCTCGCGAGGCGAGGGCATCGAGCCGATCCAGGAGGCGCTGGCGCGGCACCACGGCTGGATGGCCGAGGCCGGTGAGCTCGAGCGACGGCGGCGGCAGCGGCTCCGGCTCCGGACCCGGGCGGTGGTCGGTCGGGCCGTGGAGCGCTGGATCTGGGGCGAGACGGATCTCGAGGCCCGCATCGACGAGCGCCTGGACGAGATGGTGGCTGGACGGGTCAGCCCGTACGAAGTCGCCTCCGACGCGGTGGCGCTGCTCAAGGAGGGAGCGCGGACATGATCAAGCATACGGAAGACCAGGGCAGCGACCTGGCCAGCCGACTCGCGGCCCGCGAGCGGGAGCTGGCGGACCTCAAGCGCGAGGTCGAGGCCTGGCGGCGGGAGTTCGCGCGCCTGCCCGTGCGGCGGGACGGGGACTTCACCTCGGTCTCGGGACGGAGTGTGGAGCCGGTCTATACCCCGGTCGATCTGGTCGACACCCTCGGCGACGAGCACGGGCTGCCCGGCGTCTTCCCATACACTCGCGGCGTCCACCCCACGATGTACCGTGGCAAGCTCTGGACGATGCGCCAGTTCGCCGGCTTCGGCACCGCAGAGGACACCAACGCGCGCTACAAGTTCCTGCTCGAGCGGGGTCAGACCGGCCTGTCGGTCGCGTTCGACTTCCCGACGCTGATGGGCTACGACTCCGACCATCCCCGCTCCGAGGGCGAGGTCGGCAAGTGCGGCGTGGCGATCTCGAGTCTGCCCGACATGGAGACGCTGTTCGCCGGGATCCCGCTCGATCGGGTCTCCACCTCGATGACGATCAACGGCCCCGCGGCGATGCTGTTCTGCTTCTACGTCGCGGCGGCCGAGCGGCAGGGGGTCGATCTCGCCAAGCTCCAGGGCACCGTCCAGAATGACATGCTCAAGGAGTACATGGCGCAGCACGCCTGGATCTACCCGGTCGAGCCGGCGCTCAAGATCATCGTCGACATGTTCGAGTGGGCGGCCGAGCACACCCCGAAGTGGAACACGATCTCGATCTCGGGTTATCACATCCGCGAGGCCGGCGCGACCGCCGCGCAGGAGCTCGCCTTCACGCTGGCCAACGGCTTCTCCTACGTCGAACATGGGATCGCCCGGGGGCTTCCGGTGGACGGCTTCGCGCCCCGGCTCTCGTTCTTCTGGGACGTCCACAACGACTTCTTCGAGGAGATCGCCAAGATGCGGGCGGCCCGGCGGATCTGGGCTCGCTATCTCCGCGAGAAGTACGGCGCCAAGGACGAGCGCAGCTGGAAGATGCGGTTCCACTGTCAGACGGCGGGTGTCACCCTGACGGCGCAGCAGCCGCTCAACAACGTGGTCCGGGTGGCCTATCAGGCGATGGCCGCAGTGCTCGGCGGGACCCAATCGCTCCATACCAACGCGCTCGACGAGACGCTGGCGCTGCCCACCGAGGCCTCGGTGCGGGTGGCCCTCCGCACCCAGCAGATCCTGGCTCACGAGACCGGGGTTCCCAACGTGGCCGATCCCCTCGGCGGCTCCTACTACGTCGAGGCCCTGACCGACGCGCTCGAGCGCGAGGCCGAGGGCCTGTTCGCGGAGATCGAGGCGCAGGGCGGGGTCGTGCCGGCGATCGAGAAGGGCTGGTTCCAGCGCCAGATCGCGGCATCGGCCGCGCGCTTCCAGGAGCAGGTCGACGCCGGCCGCAAGAGTGTCGTCGGTGTGAACGTCTTCGAGGAAGAGGATGAGGACGGTCACGCCCTCGAGATCCTCAAGATCGGCGAAGAGGCCGACCGCTCCCAGCGGGAGCGCCTCGCCGCGCTCCGCGCGAGCCGGGACCAGGCGGCGGCGGACGCGGCCCTGGCCGAGCTCGAGCGGGCCGCCCGGGAGGATCGCAACGTGATTCCACCGATGCTCGAGGCGGCGCGCCGCCACTGTACGCTGTACGAGATCCGCGCCGCGATGGAGGCGGTCTACGGCGCCTATCGCGAGCCCGTCTTTTTCTAGGAGCCTCACGCGTGACCAGCGCTTCGCCACCCCGTGCCCGGCCGATCCGGGTGCTCATCGCCAAACCAGGCCTCGACGGCCACGACCGCGGAGCCAAGGTGGTCGCGGCCGCGCTCCGCGACGCCGGGATGGAGGTCATCTACACGGGGCTCCACCAGACGCCCGAGATGGTGGCCCGCGCCGCGGTGCAGGAGGACGTCGACGTGGTCGGGCTCTCGATCCTCTCCGGCGCCCACATGACGCTCTTCCCGAGAGTCCGCGCCCTGCTCGACGAGGCCGGCCGCACGGACGTGTTGCTCACGGGCGGCGGGATCATCCCGAACGAGGACATCGAGGCGCTCAAGGACCGGGGCGTGGGTCAGCTCTTCGGCCCGGGGACGCCCCTGTCGGACCTGATCGACTACATCAACCGCTGGGCGGCCGAGCACCTTGACCACTAGGGCCCGCGCCAGAGCCAGCCAGCGACCGAAGGCGGAGAGCGCGAGCCGCCTCCGCACCCTGGTCGACGAGTACCAGACGCTCGCCGCGAAGCTCCGCGAAGGTGGCGGCCCCGATCGCGTCGCGCGGATGCACAAGCAGGGCAAGCTCTCGCCGCGCGAGCGCGTGGCCGGCCTGCTCGACCAGGACGGACCCTGGGTCGAGGTCGGCCTCCTCGTCGCCTACGACCAGTACGACGGTCAGGCCCCGGGCGCCGGCGTGATTACCGGCGTGGGGACGATCGAAGGACGCCCGGTCGTCGTCGTGGCCAACGACGCGACGGTCAAGGCCGGCTCCTGGTGGCCGGAGACCATCGGGAAGATCCTCCGCGCGCAGGAGATCGCGATGCGTCAGCGGATTCCGATCGTCTACCTGGTCGACAGCGCGGGGGTCAATCTGCCCTATCAGGGCGGCGTCTTTCCGGGACAGTATGGTGCGGCCCGGATCTTCTACTACAACTCGATCATGCGGCGCTATCTCCACGTGCCGCAGATCAGCGCGGTGATGGGGAGCTGTGTCGCCGGCGGTGCCTATCTGCCGGCGCTCTCCGACGTGATCTTCATGGTCGACGGCACCAGCTTCATGGGCCTGGGCGGTCCCAACCTGGTGAAGGGTGCCACCGGTCAGAGCGTCGACGGCGAGGAGCTGGGCGGCGCCCGGACCCACACCGAGATCAGCGCCGTGGCGCACTACCTCGCCAAAGACGACATGGAGTGCCTCGAGCGGATCCGCGCCTACGTGAGTCGGCTGCCTCGGCAGCCCGGGCTCGTCCAGGCGATCCGCGAAGCCAAGGACGCCAGCCGCCCGGCCGAGGATCTCTACGACCTGCTGCCGCAGGATCACCGGATGTCGTACGACATGCGGGAGCTGCTCGCCTGCCTGCTCGATCGCGAGAGCTTCGAGGAGTTCCAGCCCGCGGTCGCGGCCGAGATGATCTGCGGCCACGCCAGGATCGAGGGCCGGCCGGTGGCGGTGATCGCCAATCAGCGCGGCCTGATCAAAGGCAAGGCCGGCGAGCGTCCCCGCTTCGGCGGGATCATCTACACCGAGAGCGCCGAGAAGGTCGCCTATTTCATCGAGACGGCGAGCCGGGAGCGGATCCCGATCCTCTTCGTCCAGGACGTGAGCGGCTTCATGGTCGGGCCGGACGCCGAGCATTCGGGCATCATCCGGGCCGGCGCCCGCTTCGTGGAGGCGATGGCGACCGCGGTGGTGCCCCGGATCGTGCTCACCGTGAACCACGCGTCCGGCGCGGGCTACTACGCCATGGCGGGGCAGGGCTTCGACCCCGACTTCATCGTGTCCTGGCCCACCGGCCGGATGGGGGTGATGGAAGGGGAGGCGGCGGTGATGGCCGTGCACGGGCGGGAAATCGACAAGGCCAAGGCCGACAAGACCCCGCTGCCCGACGAGGTGCAGGCGGCGATCGCCCAGATGCGGGCCGACTACGATCGGGATCTCGACGCGCGCCACGCCGCCGCCCGCGGTCAGGTGGACACGATCGTCACCCCCGAGGAGACCCGCGCCGCCCTCGCCTTCCTGCTCCGGGTTTCCGCCGAGTACGCCGGCCCGCACGTCGGCGCCTTCGTGCTGCCGCCCCTCGATGCGACCGGCGGCTGCTAGCGCCCTCCTGCTGCTCGCGGCCGGCTGCGCCGCCGGCGGCGTCACCACGACGCCGCCTAACGTCGAGCCGGCCCCGGTCCGCCCGCCCGTCGTTGCGCCACCCCCGCCGCCGCCCCTCCGCGAGCCCTCCATGGCGCCGGCGGAGGCCAATGGCCGGGGCCTGATGCCGCTCGCGTCGACCAACGCCTGGGCGTTCCGCCAGGCCAACGCGGCCTGGGACGGCCGTGGCGTGCTGATCGCCATTCTCGACAGCGGCATCGATCCGACCGTGCCGGGCCTCGCCGTCACCTCGACGGGCGATCCCAAGACGCTCGACCTGCGCGACTTCTCGGGCGAAGGACGGATCGCCCTCGCGACGATCCAGCCATCCGGCGACGGCTTCGAGGTCGGCGGGCGGACGCTCCGCGGCGCCAGCCGGGTCGCCGCGCTCAATCCGACCGGGCCCTACTACGGCGGTGTGCTCCGCGAGCGGGTCCTGGGCGAGTTGCCCGCCAACGATCTCGACGGCGACGGGCTCGGCACCGACGTCTTCGCGCTGGTCGTGACCCGCGCGTCCGACGGCTGGGTGCTCTTCGCCGACACCAATGGGGACGGCTCCCTCGCCGACGAGCGGCCGGTGCACGACTACCTGCGCTTGCGCGAGACCTTCGGCTGGCACGTTCCCGGCCGACCGAGCCCGCTCGGCATCGCCGCGAATTTCTCCGAGACCGACGGCGCGCCGACTCTCGACCTGCTCTTCGACACCAGCGGCCACGGGACTCACGTCGCCGGGATCGCCGCGGGTGCCGGGCTCTACGGCGTGAAGGGCTTCGACGGGGTGGCGCCGGGCGCTCAGCTGATCGGCCTCAAGATCGCCAATAACGCCTACGGCGGGATCTCCGTCACCGGCTCGATGATGCGGGCGATGGACTACGCGATCCGTTTCGCCAGGGAGCGCGGCTTCCCGCTGGTGATCAACCTGAGCTTCGGCGTCGGCAACGAGCGCGAGGGCAGCGCCCGGATCGACGCCCTGGTCGACTCGGTGCTCGCCGAGCATCCCGAGGTGCTGCTGGTGACCAGCGCGGGCAACGACGGGCCCGGGCTCTCCACGATGGGCTTTCCCGCGTCCGCCGGCCGCCCGCTGACGGTCGGCGCCACCCTGCCAGCCGTGTTCCTGGGTCTCGCGGCCGGCGAGGTGGTTGCCTTCTTCAGCTCGCGGGGAGGGGAGCTCGCCAAGCCCGACATCATGGCGCCGGGGATTGCGTACTCCTCCGTGCCCCGCTGGTCGACTGGCGAGGAGATCAAGAACGGCACCAGCATGGCGTCGCCGCATGTCGCCGGCGCCGTCGCCCTCCTGCTCGGAGCCGCGCGCCTGGAGAATCGCTCGCTGGTTGCGCCGCAGATCAAGCAGGCGATCGTGGCCACCGCGCGCCCCCTCGCCAACGCGCTCGCGCCCGATCAGGGGCCGGGGCTGCTCGACGTCACCCGGGCGAACGAGCTCCTCCGTCGGCTGCCGGCGGTCGCGGTGATGAACGCCCGGGTCGGTCCGCTCGCGGCCGGAGGCGCCTACGACATGGTCGGCAGCGGGTCCGCCGACTCCAGCGTCGTGGTGACGCTGGAAGGGGGCCTGCCGGGGCCGATCCGGATCCGGAGCGACCAACCCTGGCTCTCCGTGCCACCGACCGTGCAGAACCAACCACCCGTCACCACCTTCCGCGCCACCGTCCGGAGCGCCGCCGCGACCGGGGCGGGCGTCCATGCCGCGACGATCACGGGTTGGGCCTCCGATACCACCATCGGGCCCCTGTTCCGCACCACGGCGATGGTGGTGCGCCCGGTCGCAGTGCCCGACTCCGCCATCCTCCTCCGCTCGAAGCTCGCCGCGGCCGCCAACTACCGGGTCTTCATTCCGGCCGACAGCGGGCGGCCGTTTCGGGTCGCGGTCGGTCTCGCCGGTGGGCCCCGCACCTCGAGCGTGCTCGCATTCCTGCACGAGCCGGGCGGCCAACCCAACCGAACCGGCACCGGGCTCGAAGGGCACGCCGACGCGCCCGCGGAGTACGAGGTCGACGGGCGGGACGTGGTCGCGGGTAACTACGAGCTGGTTGCCTCGGCACCGCCCGCCCAGGCGGTCGAGACCGAAGTGCAGATCCAGCGCTCGCCAGTCTCGTTCGGGGCCACTCGCAGCCGTCCCGAGCTGATCACGGGACTGGTCACCAACCGGACGGGCGGTCGCGTCAAGGGAACGGCGGTCTTCGGCTTCCAGGGCGCCGAGCGCCGGGTCGTGTTCTCCCAGCGGGGAGGCGCCGAGCGTCGAGTCGGCTTCCGGGTCCCGGCGTGGGCCAACCGGATCGTGGTGGAGCTGACCCTGCCTCGTGACCAATGGCCGCTCTTCACCGACCTGGGCCTCACCCTGGTCGACTCGACCGGGCAGGTCCTTCAGGCCGATCCGCTCAACTACGCGGTCGGACGGCTGGCCATGGACCTCGACCCCGACCGGCACGGCGACGCGCTCGAGGTCGTGATCAGTCCGGGCCTTGCCGGCGTGGGCGCGATGCCGCTCTGGAACGGCGAGCTCAGCATCCGCCTCTACGCCGCGGCGCCGGTGCTGATGGAGACCGCCGAGACCCTCGAGTTCGACCTCGCGCCGGGCGCGACCAGTCGGCTGATGCTCCCCCTCGCCGAGACGCCCTGGCCGCTCGACCCGACCTTCTTCCCGCTCGGCAGCATGGTCGTCGACGTCGGTGGCGTCCTCTGGGGACGCGAGCTGCCACTCTCGGACCCCGTCCCGGCCGTCCAGCGCTGACCGGCCGGTTTCGGCCCGACTCGCAACGATAGGCGCCGCCTCGGTCGCGGTGCGGTTAGGTCCCTCGGCGGACCCGGTTGCAGCGTGTTCGCATGTCGGCAGAGCCGGTTGTCGAAGACCGCAAGCTGGCGGACGCGGCGATGGACCGGGCCCGCGCCGTGCTCGCCCGTCATTACGGCTACCCCGACTTTCGCGCCCCCCAGGCACGAGTGGTCCGCTCGATCCTCGCGGGCCGGGACACCCTCGGCGTGCTGCCCACCGGGGCGGGCAAGTCGATCTGCTTTCAGGTCCCGGCGCTGCTCGGTGAGGGGCTCACCCTGGTGATCTCGCCGCTCGTGGCCCTGATGCAGGATCAGGTCGACGCCGCGCGTGCCCGGGGCATTCCGGCCCGCTGCCTCAACAGCCTGCAGACCCGCGCGGCCCGGGACGAGGTCCGGGCGGAGTTGGCCCGGGGAGCGGTCAAGCTGCTCTACGTGGCGCCGGAGCGGGCCCGGACCCTCGAGCGGGAGCTGGCGGAAGCGGGCGTCCGGGTGACGCTGCTCGCCGTGGACGAAGCCCATTGCGTGGCCGAGTGGGGCGCCGATTTCCGGCCTGCTTATCTGGGCCTCGGCCGCCTCCGGCGCGCGTTGGGGGCCCCGCCCACCGCCGCGCTCACCGGCAGCGCCACGCCGGCCGTCCGCACCACCATCGCCGAGGTGGTCGGACTGGGTCGACCCGGCGGGTACGATCTTCACCTGGGCTCTTTCGACCGCCGGAATCTCTGGTTCGGGGTCGAGCGGGTTCGGTCCGAGCGGGAGCGGTTGGCCAGGCTACTCGAGCTGCTCCGCTTCGACGATCGAATGGCGCTGGTCTATGCCCCCACCCGGAATCTGACGGAGGCGCTGGCCCGGGTGCTCCGCGAGCACGGCATCTTGACCGCCGCCTATCACGCGGGCCTCGATCGCGAGCGCCGGGCCCGGGTGCTCGGGGACTTCCTCGACGATCGGGTGGAGGTGATCACCGCCACCTGCGCGTTCGGGATGGGGATCGACAAGCCCAACGTGCGTCTGGTGGTGCACTGGACCATGCCGCCCACCCCGGAGTCCTACTACCAGGAGGCCGGCCGCGCCGGGCGAGATGGTGCGCCCGCGCGCTGCATCCTCCTCTATCGGCCGGGCGACGCGTCGGGGCCGGAGCAGCAGCTCCGAGTCACCTTTCCGGAGCGGAGGCTGGTCGAGCGGGCCCGTCGCGACCCGGCCGCGTTCGGACGGATGCCCAAGAACCTGCGGCTTTCCGTCGAGCGGCTCCTGGGCGAGCTCTCGCGCGGGGGCCGCTGGGATCGGATCGAGCGCCGCCGCCGCGCGGCGCTCGAGCGGCTGGCGGCGGTCCGGCGCTACGCCGAAGGGGCGGAATGCCGTCGCCGGGCGCTGGTGGGCTACTTCGGCGAGCGTCTGGTCCGCTGTTCCGGATGCGATCGCTGCACCCAGCCGCCATCGCTGCCCGCGACCTCCTCGGCCCGCCACCGGACTCGCCGGCTGCTCGCGGTCTCTCGTGCCGCCGACGCGCCCTGGCCGTCCGGATTGCTCGACGCCGGCACCGTCGCTCGGCTGGCGGCGGATCCGCCGGACTCGATCGAAGGGCTGGCGGCCTTTCCGGGTGTGGGGCCGGCCGTGGCCGCCCGGTTCGGCCCCGTCCTGCTGGCCGCCTTGTCGGACGGCGAAGAGCGGCCAATCCCGACGAGCCCGGTGATCGGCTCGCCGGACGGCGCGACGGCCTCGTTGCTCGAGGCCCTGGTTGCCTGGCGCGACGCGCGCGCGAGGGAGCTGGTCGTCGCCCCGGTCGAGGTGGCGTCGCTCGCGGTGCTTCGCTCGATTGCTGAGGCCCGGCCCGCTGATCGCCGCGCGCTCGGGCGCTTGCCCGGAGTCGGTCCCCGCTTCCTGATCGCCGACGCCGACCCGGTGCTCGAGATCGTGAGACGCCATCCGGTCGCGCCCCCGATCGTCGCGGCCTCCGAGCCGGCGGGCGCCTAACGCAGCTCCGGTCGGGCGGCCCGACCGGCCGTTTGCCGGCCCGCGCCCCAGGTCGCCAGGGCCTCGACTCGAGCCAGCGAGTCGCGCGGGACGGTGAGCGGGTCGGCCGAGAGCAGCACCAGGTCCGCCGCGGCCCC
>JBFXAS010000011.1:0-49623 GCA_050184075.1 Gemmatimonadales bacterium | reverse complement strand
ACCACCATCGTCGCGCTGCCGGCCGACACCGTGCTGGTGTCCGTGCCGCCGTCCACCTACCGGGTCACCCTCCTGGATCTGCCGCAGACCTGCAACTTGCGAGGCCCGGTGTCCCAGATCGAGGCGATCGCCCAGGACGTGAATACGGCGATCTTCCGTTTCTCCGCCTACTGTCAGGCGCAGCTCGTGATCGAGAACCTCAACAGCGGGGTGCTCCGAGACGGCGAATTCGTCTACCGGATCCGCGACTCGCTCGGCGACGAGCGGGTCGGCCTGATCGGAGGCGCCGACACGCTGCTCTTCGACGGGTTGAGCCCGGGCACGGCCACCGTCCGGCTCAGCCACGTGTCGGAGAACTGCATCATCGTCACCAACGGCGGCGCGGAGCAGCGGATCCTCATTCCGGCGTTGGGTGGGGCCGTCGCCGCCTTTCGGGTGGCGTGTTCGGATCCGCGCGCCTCGCCGATCCTGGTGGCCGCATCGGTCTCGGTGAAGGACGGGTTCAGCGGGGTCGTCTTCCATGCGAAGGACCCGGACCGGGATCTCGACCGGCTCCATTGGGACATCACGGACTGCCGCCGGCGAAGCCTGCTTCCGAAGGGCGGCAGGGTGCGCAACGGGTTGAACTCCGGCCGCACCATTGAGGCCGACTCGATCACCGCGCTGGCCGTGTTCGAGACCGGGATGAACGACGTCGATCTGATCGACGGCTGCGTCAGTCTCCGGGTCGAGGATCGGTTCGGCAACTCCAGCCCGTTCCTCGAGCTGCCGATCCGGCGGACCGCGCGAGGCTCGGCGCCGTTCCCCTTGCGGTTCAACGCGGCGCTGGTCGGGACGGCGGCCATCCGCACGGCCCTGGAGGCCGACGATCCGGAGGGCGACTTCCTCGGCGTCGTGGCCACAGCCCGACTCCGGGATGGCGTGCTGTTTCCGAAGGATGGCCAGCCCGACATCGGCGTCTTCAACACCACCGGCTATCTGGACGACGACCTGCCGGACGTGCTGCTCGGCAACGGGCGGCCGCCGTACACGGACTACCTCGCGATCATCCTCTATCTCTTCGACCACGAGGGAAACTTCGTGCGGATCGAGGACAGCGATCTCTTTCGATGACCATCTCATGGCCGTACCTGATGCGAGGGTTGCCCCTGCTGCTCGCCCTCGGGGCCGGCGCGGTCGCCGGCTGCTCGCGTTTCGACCAGCTGGCGCCCGGGGCGGAGGGGCCGGCCGTCGTCCGGCCGGTGCTTCGGCTCGCGCTGTCCGAGCGGGACGCCCCGGCGGGCGCCACGATCGCCGTCGGCTTGCGGCTCGACGCGGGTGCCGCGGCAGCGATCGGCTTCGGTGGCTACCTGACCTTCGATCCCGGGGCGCTTCGATACCTGGGTCAGCCGGCGCCGGCGGCCCCTTTCACCATCGTCAATCGGGCCGACGCCGGGCGGGGCTCGATCCGTCTCGCGATGCTCGAGCCAGGCGGACTCGCGTCGCTGACCCCGGTCCTGGTCTTCGAGGTGCTGCGCGGCGACTACGCCGACGGCCTGGGCTTCCTGGTCGAGGCCGCGGTGGACCGCGACCTCGAGCCGCTGCTCGGCTGGGAGGTCTCGCCCGGGCTCGATCGGAGCCTCCGGCCGGGCGACGCACGGCCGAGCTGGCTGGTGCTCGAGGACTGGCTCGGCTGGGCTGGAGAGCGATACCAGGCTCGGGCCGGCGATCGGCCGGCGTTGGCGCCAGGCGACGGCGTGCTCTACGGCGACATCGACTTCGACGGCGCGATCACGATCTTCGACGCGTTCGGCGCGGCCAACGCCGCCGTGGGCAACTTCGCCTTGAGCGACGCGACCAAGGACTACGTCGTCGCGGCCAACGTCGTTCCGTTCAACCTGCCGGGCCTCGGCGAGGCGAGCGACGCCGTGCCGCCGGGGCTCGAGCCGGACGGGTCGCGGCTGATCACCCTGTTCGACGCGGCGGCGATCTCGACCGACGCCGTCAATTGTACCGCCTATCCGATCGGCGCCTGTCCGCCCGGGCAGCCTGGTAACCAGCCGATCGTCGGCGAGCCGGTGCCGGGGCGCGTCGTGCCGACCGACCGCGTGGTCGTGACCGGTGACATCGGCGCGGGGCGCCGGTTCACCAGAGACACGATCTACGAGCTCCAGGGCATGGTCCGAGTCCCGTTCGGCGTGACCCTCACCATCGACGCCGGCGCCCGGATCGAAGGAGACCAGGCGACGCGTGGCTCGCTCCTGGTGGCGCGCGGCGGCCGCCTGGTGGCGACCGGCACCCTGGCGGAGCCGATCGTCTTCACCTGCACGGAGCCGCTGCCGGGGCCGGGATGCTGGGGCGGGCTCGTGATCAATGGTTTCGCGCTGCTCAACACCGAGTACAGCGGTCCCGGCCCGGTCCCGATCTGCCCCGAAAAGACCGCTCCGGGCACGACCGAGGTGTATGGTGGTTGTCTGGTGCAGGACGACAGCGGCGTGCTGCAGTACGTCCGGATCCAGCACGCCGGGCAGCCGTGGCCCGGACTCGGCTCCCAGCCCGGGCTCTCCCTGAACGGCGTGGGCAGCGGCACCACGCTGCGATTCGTGCAGGTCTCCGGCGGGAGCGGCGATGGCGTCGCCGTGTCGGGCGGCCGGGTCTGGATGCGCGAGGTGGTGCTGACCCAGAACCTCGCGGACGGTCTGCGCTGGGACGACGGATGGCAGGGCAAGGGGCAGAACCTCGTGGTGTTCCGAACCGCCGGCTCCGGCAGCGGGCTCCGGGGGTCGAACTCACCGACCGACCCGGACGCCGGGCCCCGGTCGTCGCCGACCCTCTACAACGTCTCGATTCTCGAAGGCAACTCGGGCAACGCGCCGACCGCGCCGGCCGTGCTCCTCGAGCGCGGAACGGCGGGGTTGATCCGCAATCTCATCGTCCTCGGGTGGGGTGGCACCGGGCTCGAGATCGAGGGGGCGGAAAGCTGCGCGAGGACCGCCGACAGCCTCGACGTGTCGAGCGGGGTGTGGTGGGCGAACGCCGAGAGCTTCTCCTTGGACGCCGACTGCATCGACGAGGCTGCCTTCGCGACCGATCCGTTGCGGGACAACCTGCTGCTCGATCCCGACCTCCGCGACATGGTGACCACGGCATCTCCCGACTTCCGCCCCCGTCCCGGCTCGCCCGCCTCGACCGGGAGCGCGCCACCGGCGGACGGCTTCTTCGACCCGACCCTGACCTACCGTGGGGGGGCCCCGATCGCGACCGCAGCCGGGTCGACCGTGCCGTGGTTCCTGGGCTGGACCAAGGGCTTCTGATGGCCCGGACCCTTCCTCTCCGACTCAAGGCCGCCGTCGGCGCGCCGGAGGCGCGGCTGCCCTCGTTCGAGGTCGAGATCTGCCCCCAGACGATCACCGTGCGCGGTCACCTGTCGACCGGCAGCAGGGGCTGGGCGCTCCGTGCCGAGGCGGCCTGCCGTCGCTCGACCATCAACCTGCACGTCACGGCCATCGAGGTCGGCGAAGAGCGAGTGCCCGATCTCGAGCACCACCGCTACGAGGCGACCCTCAAGGTCCGCCACCCGGGTCGCTACAGCCTCCGGATCTCGCACGGTTTCGTGATGCGGGGCGAAGTCGGCCTGGGTCTCCCGCGTCCGGTGTTCGAGAAGACCCTGCAGGTGCCGTGATGCTCCGCCCCTTGGGCCGGGTCCGGGGCCTGCTCGGCTGGCACGGCTGGCCGTTCCTGCTCGCGACGCTCGCGGCCCTGATGCTTGGCTTCTTCCCCCGTTAGGCGCGCCTCCCTGGCGCATTGCCCCCCGGCATGCGAAGCCCGATGACAGGAGTTGCAGTTCCCCAGGCCGGCTGAGGCGGATCCCGGGCCTCCACGGCCAGCCTCGGGGCCGGGAGCGACTGGCCCGTCGTTTGCTCGTCACCCTATCCGCACGATCGTCGCGTTGGACAGCTCGAGCTCAACCATCACCTCGCCGTGGCCGATACCTGCGGTGAGCGGGGCGGGCTGGCCTGGAACGGCCCGCCGGGAATCTCCGATGGGGGGGCGTCGTGCGGCCTGCAATGGTCCTGGCTGGAGCGTGTCTCTCGGTGGCCGCCTGCGCCTTCGAGCCCGAAGGTGCCATCCCGATCGATCCGCCGGAGCGCTACGCGCCCTGGTGGGAGGAGACCCGGGTCTGCTCCGGCCTGAGCGGGCGCTTCGAGTCGATTCGCTGGTTCGTGGTGCCAGGGCGGAGCTTCGAGTGCCCGACCGGGCTCTGCGTGGCACGCTGGGAGCCGGGGCATCGGATCTATCTGGCCGAGCAGTGGGCCGACCACGAGATGGTGGTCCGGCACGAGATGCTCCACGATCTGATCGGCAAGTCGGGGCATCCCGATCCGCCGTTCGGGAGCGAGTGTCCCCTCACCTGGGACAGCTGGCGGGAGACGGTGCCCGCGTCGCTGGAGCGGGTGACCATCGACTGAGGGGAGGCCCTGGGGCGGCCGACAGTCGCAGTAGCCGCCGAGCGAGGCGCGGGCGGCCCAGGGATGTGTTCGAAGGCCCCCGCCGGCCCCGACGATGTGACGATTGTGTCACGACACGGCGACCGTTGGGCCGCCGGCCGGTCGCGGGCCTGCCACAGAGCCTAACGACGGCTTGCCGGGCCTAACGCTCCGCCCGAGATTCCCTGCCGATGGACGCGATCGACCCGTCGACTCCCGCCGGCCTGCCGGCGCGCCAATGGCGCTCGATCTTCATTTCCGATATTCACCTCGGCACCCGGCACGCCCAGGTCGACGCGCTGCTCGAGTTCCTCCGTCAGAACGAGTCGCAGTACCTCTACCTGGTCGGCGACGTGGTCGACGGCTGGGAGCTCAAGCGGGCGTGGCGTTGGGAGCCCAGCTACAACACGCTGATCCAGAAGGTCCTCCGCCGGCACCGCAAGGGCGCCGAGGTGGTCTATGTCACGGGCAACCACGACGAGTTTCTGGAGGAGTTCTTCGGCCACGAGCTCGGCGGACTCAAGCTGGTGCGCGAGCTGGTGCACGTCGGGGCCGACGGACGACGCTACCTGGTGGTCCACGGACATCAGTTCGACGGCTTGACCCACTTCAACCGATTGCTCGAGAAGCTCGGCTCCCGGCTCTACGACTGGGTGCTCGAGGCCAACCTCTGGGCCAATCGCCTCCGGCGGCGGCTCGGGCTCGGCTACTGGTCATTCGCCCGCTACCTCAAGTCCCGCGCAAAGCAGACGGTCAAGTACGTGACCGAGTACGAGACCGCGATGACCGGGCTCGCCGACCAGCACGGGGTCGACGGGATCATCTGCGGGCACATCCATCAGGCGGAGATCCGGCAGATCGGACGCCTGGCCTACCTCAACTGCGGTGACTGGGTCGAGAGCTGCACGGCGCTGGTCGAGGACTTCTCGGGAACCCTGAGCCTGGTGCACTTCCATGAGATTGCTGTTCACGGTGCAGGGGGAGGGGCGAGGGCATCTGACCCAAGCCCTGGCGGTCTACCGGAGCTTGTCCCGGCAGGGGCATGAGCTGGTCGGCGTGGTGGTCGGGAGCCCCGGCCATCGACCGCTGCCGGACTTCTTCACCAGCGCGCTTCCCGTAGAGGTTCGGAGTCTCCCGAGCCCGGGCTTCGTGGTCCGGAGCCACCGCTCCCTCAGCCTGAGCGCCACGCTCGGCCGCGCCCTGCTCGGCTTGGGCTCGACCCGGGACAGCGTCCGTACCCTCCGCCAGCTCTGCCACGATCTCCGGCCGGACCTGATCGTCAACTTCTTCGAGCCGCTCACGGGCCTCGCCCAACTGTTCGCGCCGCTGCCCGCGCCCGTGGTCTCGATCGCACACCAGTTCATGTTCGAGCACCCGGGCTATCGGTGGCCGAAGGGGCTCGGCGCCAACAAGCTCGGCCTGAAGTGGTTCGTCGGGTTGGTGGGCTACGGGTCGTGGAAGCTCGCGCTCTCGCTGGCTCCGGACGAGGACCTGGAGGCGCAGCGGCTGGTCGTGGCGCCGCCGCTGCTCCGGGAGATGCTCTTCGAGCAGGTCCCCCGCGACGACGGCTACTACCTCGTGTATCTCCTCAACCACGGCTACGCGGACGACATCCGCGAGTGGCAGAGCCGCCATCCGGATGTCTCGCTGCAGTGCTTCTACGACAGGCCGGGCGCGCCCGAGGAGGAGCGAGTGGCGCCCGGGCTCACCTTCCATCGGCTCGATGGCGAGAAGTTCCTCCGGCTCATGGCCGGATGCCGCGCGGTCGTCTGCACGGCGGGCTTCGAGTCCGTGAGCGAGGCCCTCTGGCTGGGCAAGCCCCTCTTCCTGGTGCCGGTCGAACACCACGTGGAGCAGGCGCTCAACGCGGTCGAGGCGGAGCGGCTCGGTCTGGGCATCGCCGACCGGTCGTTCGCCCTCGATCGCCTGACGGAGCTGCCCGCGGAGGTGCAGAGCGAGCCGTTCCGGCGCTGGGTGGCGACGGCCGAGGCCTGTCTCGACCGGGTCATCGGTCTGGCGCTGGCGGAGCACCGCCTTCGAGAAGGGGCCTCGGCCGCGGCCTGAGGCCGCGGCTCGGTCCTCAGCGGGGGCCGGCCGCCGCGCCCGCGTCGCCGAAGTCGGCGGCACCGACGAATTCGCCCCGGTCGCGGTCGAAGGCGACCGCATGCACCAGGCCGAGGTGCGGTGACGCGCCCAGTGGCACGAGTGAGACCTCGAAGCCGCGGGCCCGGAGCCGCTCGGCCGCTTGGGGAGCGGTCCAGTCGTGGAGCCGCACCCGCCGGCCGAGCGCGAAGACCCGTGGCGCTCGCATCGACGCCTCGAGGTCCATCCCCCGATCGACGACGTTGGTGAGCACCATCAGCACCGAGGTCGGGATCCGCTCGCTGCCCGCTCCGCCGAGGACCAGGATCGGGCGGTCGCCCTCGAGGACGATCGTCGGCGTCATCTCCGTCAGGTCGCGCACACCGGGCACGGAGTCGTCGCGCATCCGATAGCTGTAGGCATACAGGAAGCCGAGCTCCGGCGAGACCACCCGCGATCCGAACGAAGGTCCGATCGACGTCGTCAGCGCCACCGCGTTGCCTTCACGGTCGACCACCGAGAGATGGGTGGTATCGTGGTCGTCGACCTTCCCGGCGCCGGGATCGGGGGGGAGGCTGCCCGCGTCGATCGCGGCCTGGATCTCTCGCGCGCGGCGGGCGCCGAACTCGGGTGAGGAGATGCGCTCGAGGGGGATCGCGTTGGGCTTGGGCGCGAGGGTGCCGATCGCCTGAGGGCGGTCCGCCATCGCCTGCGCGATCACCCTGGCGAGGATCTCGACCCGCTCGGGCTCGGGCATCGGCCGATCGACCGGAAAATGGGCCAGGATGTTGAGCAGCTCGCCCAGCGTGTTGCCCCACGCCCGCCCGCCGGCCGAGAAGACCTGGCGACCGCGGTACTCGGTCTCGACCAGGACGCCGGGCTCGACGCGGTAGTGGTGGAGGTCCGACAAGCGCAGCGATCCGCCGCCCGAGGCGACGTCCCGCGCAATCTGGTCGGCGATCCGTCCTCGATAGAAGACCTCCGCCCCGGAGTCGGCGACGGCCCGGAGCACCGCGGCCAGAGCCGGCTGCCGAAAGGTCTCGCCCTCGCGATAGCTGCTCCCGTCGGGCTTGAGGAAGTGCCGGGCGGCGCCCGGATCCCTGGCGAGCTGTCGCGCGACTCGCCCCCAGCTCTCGGCCAGTCGACTCGGCACCGCGAAGCCGTGCTCGGCAAGCGTGATGGCGGGCTGCAGCACCTGGCCGAGCGAGAGGCGGCCGTGCCGGCGGACCAGCTCCGCGAGCGCGGCCACGCCACCCGGGGCCGGGACAGTGCCGAATCCCTCCCGGGCCTTCGACCCCGCGGCGAGCCCGAGCACCCTGCCGGGAACCTGGGTCGCTCCGTCGATCGGGACCGTGACGCCGTCGGCCCGCCGGACCAGGAGCTGCACCCGCCCCGCGATGCTGGTGTTGGCGGGATCGACCACCATCATCGCGAAGGTGGTCGCGGCCGCCGCGTCCGCCGCGTTTCCGCCACGCTCCAGAATCTCGACCCCCGCGGCCGTGGCGAAGGGTGAGCCCGAGGCGACCATCCCGGCCCGGCTCCGGGCCACCTTATCTATGGAGGGCGTCTGCGCGGTGGCCGCACTGCTGAGGGCGGCGGCGACCAGGAGGGAGACCGCAAGCGGGGTGGGCATGGGGCCCGAGGTTATCCCGGGTCCGGCCGCCAGGGAAGGGCGGTGGCGAGGTTTGTCCCAGCGGCAGGCGGAAACCCCGATTTTTGTATACATTGCTGAATCCTGTCCCCCTCCGGGACCCGGACGACCTCAACCGCCTCCTCGCATGCCCAAACCCACGATTCGTACCGTGGCCGTCGTCGGCACCGGCGTCATCGGCCGAAGCTGGATCCCGGTCTTCGCCCGCGCGGGCGTGGAGACCCGCGTCTACGACGCGGATCTCGCGCAGCGGGACCGGGCGCTGGAGTGGTTCACCGACGACCTGATGGCGCGTCGGGAGCGGGGCGAGCTCAAGAAGAAGGAGGTCAAGGCGCAGCGCGATCGGGTGATTGCCTGCGACACGCTGGAAGAGGCGCTCGATGGGGTCGGGTACGTTCAGGAGAGCGGGCCGGAGCGGCTCGACCTGAAGCGGGCGATCTATGCCGAGCTCGACGCGGCCGCCGCGCCCGAGGTGATCCTCGGCAGCAGCACGTCGGCCATCGACATGACCGAGATCGCCGAGGGGCTTCCCGGTCGCGCGCGCTGCATCGTGGCCCATCCGGTCAACCCGCCTCACGTGGTGCCGGTGGTCGAGGTGCTCGGCGGGCGCGACACCGCGCCCGAGGTGGTGGCGGCGACGATCGCCTTCTTGGAGAGCGTGGGACAGTCGCCCGTGCTGATGAAGCGCTTCACGCCAGGCTTCATCCTCAACCGGATGCAGGCCGCCCTGATCCGGGAGGCGGTGGACCTGGTCGCGTCGGGCGTCGCCGACGTCGAAGCGGTCGACATCTGCATTCGCGACGGGCTGGGGCTTCGGTGGGCGTTCATGGGTCCCTTCGCGGTGGCCAACACCAACGCCGACGGCGGGGTCGGGGAGTACTTCACCCGCTACCGTCCCGCCTACCACGGCCTCTGGTCCGAGCTCAACACGGCGGTCCAGTTCGACGACGCCCTGGTGCGCGAGCTCCATCGGCAGACCGAAGCGATGCTGGGGGACGATCGCGCCGAGCAGCGGCAATGGCGCGACCGGATGATCGAGGCGATCCGCGCCACCCGGGCGACGCTGCCGTTCGGGGGGGCGGCGAAGAAGCCAAAGCGCAAGACGAAGGGCGCCAGCAAAGGGCGCCCGGTCAAGAAGGCTCACCAGCAACGTTGAAAGTAAGGAACCCGTGATGGCCAAGACCGACGCGATCTGGCGATACGCCGATACCTACGAGTACCTCGAGCGGGTCGGCAAAATGCCGCCCGTGTTGATCTGCTGCGCCTGCAACGGGGGGGTGCAGGGGAAGGAGGCGAACGATGCGCTCCCGGAGACGGCCGACGAGATCGCCGACTCGGTGCACGCCGCCTACCGGGCTGGCGCGGCGATGGTGCACGTCCATGCCCGCGATCCGAAGAACCACACCCGCCCGGCCACGACCACGGAGGTCTGGTACGAGGTCAACAAGAAAATTCGGGAGCGCTGCCCCGACATCATCATCAACAACACCACGGGCGGCGGGCCCGGGATGACGATGGAGGAGCGACTCCGCTGTCTGCCGGCCAGGCCGGAGGTGGCGTCGCTCAACCTCACGCCCGACATGAGCAAGTTTCGGATCGCCGCGCGCAAGCCGCCGCTCCCGTTTCCGCGCGAGGAGATGCTCTACGACGAGTGCCTTCCGTTCTCGTACAAGCTGGTCAACCAGTTCGCGGCCGAGATGAAGAAGCACGGGATCAAGCCGGAGATGGAGACCTATCACACCGGCGGGCCGTGGGTGATACGCGACCTGATCCAGAATGGCGTGGTCGACCCGCCCTACTGGATCCAGACGGTCATGGGGTACCAGACCTCCAGCTGGCCGACGCCGGAGAACGTGGTCCACCTCCTCCGCGAGCTGCCGGAGAACGCGCTCTGGCTCTGCTCCGGGATCGGGCCCCATCAGCTCCCGATGACCACTTTCTCGATCCTGCTCGGCGGACACGTCCGGGTCGGGCTCGAGGACAACGTCTATTATCGCCGTGGCGAGAAGGCGACCAGCAACGCGCAGCTGGTGGAGCGGGCGGCGCGGCTGTGCAACGAGCTCAATCGCGGCGTCGCTACCCCGGCCGAGGCCCGGGCGATGCTGGGCCTGTCGGCGACGCCAACGACCTACTCGTGAGCGAGCGCCAGGGCGATGGCGGAGGCCCGGGCGATGCTGAGGCTGACGGCGACGCCCGCGTCCTGCTCGTGAGCGAGAGCCGGGGCGTCGGTGGCGAGATCGTCTCGCTCCTCGACCGAATGGTGCGGATCGACTCGGTGCTGCCGAGGGAGGCGGAGCTGGCCCGCCTCGTGGCCGACGAAATCCGGGGCTTGGGCCTCGAGCCCGTCTGGCAGGAGGTGAGCCCGGGGCGGCCGAACGTCTACGTCAGCGCCCGGGTCGGTCCGAAGCCGGCGATGGTGACGTTGACCGGTCACCTCGACACCGTGCCCGCCGCCCTGGGGTGGCGCACCGACCCCTTCGTACCCGTGGTCGAGGGTGGCCGGATGTACGGGCTCGGCGCGCTCGACATGAAGTCCGGCCTGGCCTGCGCGTTCCACGCGTTCGCCCGGCTCTATCGGGACCGGAGCCGGCACCAGGAGCTCGGGACGATCGCCTTCGCCGCGACGGTGGATGAGGAGGGATACGGCACCGGTGCGGCGGCGCTGCTCGACACCGAGCTTGGCCAGAGCGACCTGATCCTGCTGCCGGAGCCCTTTCACGGCGGCTCGCCCGACGACCCGGTGCCGATCGCGATCACGGGCAAGGTGCTCTATCGGGTGGTGGTCACCGGCCGCACCACGCACGGCTTCACGCCGGAGCGTGGGATCAACGCGGTGGAAGACGCCGCCAGGATCGTCGCGGCGCTGGAACGGCTGCCGCTGGCCTCGCATCCGCTGATCGGGGGCGGCAACCTCAGCACCCTGAAGATCGACGGGGGCTATCGGGAGTACTCGGTGATCGTTCCCGAGCGCTGCGAGATCGTGATCACCCGACTCCTGGTGCCCGGCGAGACCGCGGAGCTGGCCAAGAGTCAGCTCGAGTCACTGATCCGGTCGCTCGGGCTCGAGTCGACCGTTGCCATCGAGCTGCCCGCGCCTCGGTACCAGCCGGTCGAGCTCGATCCGGAGCTCCCCGCGCTCGCCGCGTTCGTCTCCAGCTACCGCCGGCATCTCGGGGTCGAGCCGCACCTCGGCGGCAAGCGGGGGATTGTCGACGGCAACACCTACATCGCCGACGGTGGCATCCCGACCCTCACCTTCGGCCCCAAGGGCGAAGGACTGCACGAGGCGGGCGAGTATGTGGAGCTGGCGTCACTGGAGCCGGTCACCAACGTTCTGATGGACGTCGCCCGCTCGCTTTGACACGACACCCGCCTGGAGGAAACGGCGCATGCGGATGAGATACTCGACGGCCGGACTCATCCTCGCGGTGACCCTGGTGGCGGCGCCGGCCGGTGTCGACGCACAGGTGCGGGCCAGATTCGGGATGACGACGCCGATGCGCGACGGGGTCCAGCTCGCGTCGGACGTCTGGATGCCCGAGGCGCCCGGCCGCTACCCGACGATCGTGATCCGGACGCCCTATCTCAAGACGATGGATCTGCTCGAGGCCCCGAAGCGCGGCGCGTTCTGGGCCTCGAAGGGCTACGTGCTGGTGATCCAGGACGTCCGCGGCCGGGGCGATTCGGAAGGGCAGTTCAGCTTCTTTGCCGGGGACGCGGAGGACGGATACGACACCATCGAGTGGATCGCCGAGCAGCCCTGGTCGAACGGCCGGGTCGGGATGATGGGCGTCTCCTATCTCGGCACGGTGCAGTGGCTGGCTGCGAGGGCGCACCCGCCGCACCTGGTGTGCATCGCCCCGACGGCGCCCGCGGGCCGGTGGACCGAGGAGCTGCCATATCAGGGTGGGGCCTTCATGCACCAGTGGGCGCTCAACTGGATCAACGGGACCTCGGGACGGATCTCGCAGGGTGAGAACGCCACCGGGGTGGACGCCGAGCGGCTCCTGGCCCATCGGCCCCTCCTCTCCGCCGATTCGGCGATGGGGCGGACGATGCCGCTCTACCGCGCGTTCCTCGAGAACCCGCTGATGAACGACTACTGGCGGAAGATCCAGTTCTCGCTCGACGACTTCGCCACCATCGACATCCCCACGCTCACGGTGACCGGTTGGTTCGACGGCGATCAGCCCGGCGCGCTGTTCTACTGGCGGGGGCTCGAGGCGCGGGCGCCGGACAAGTCCAAGCACTTTCTGGTGGCCGGGCCGTGGGACCACGTGCAGACCTTCGTCGGGGGCGCCACCAAGATCGGGGAGCTCGAGGTGGGGCAGGCGTCGATCGTCGACAACCAGGATCTCCACCTTCGCTTCTTCGACTGGTGCCTGGCCCAGCGGACCGAGCGGTTCGACCAGCCTCGGGTGCGGGTGTTCGTCACCGGGAGCAACCAGTGGCGGAGCTTCGACAGCTACACGCCGAGCGCGGTCGAGGAGCGGACCTTCTATCTCTCGAGCGGTGGACGGGCGAACTCCCTTGCCGGCGACGGCAGGCTCACCACCGCGGCTCCCGGCAACGAGCCGCCCGATCATTTTACCTACGACCCCAAGCGGCCGGTACCGTCGGACATCGGCGGGGCCACCTACGCCATCGACCGCCGGCCGATCCAGCGGCGGGACGACGTGCTGGTCTATACCAGCGAGGAGCTGACCTCGCCGGTCGAGGTCATCGGCAACATCCAGGTGACGGTGAGCGCGGCGACCGATGGGCGGGACACGGATTTCACCGCCGTGCTGACCGACGTCTATCCGGACGGTCGCGCGGTGGCGCTCGGATCGTCGATCGGGATCCGACGCGGGCGGTATCGGTTCCCCAACCGGGAAGCGCTCCTGACCCCGGGCAAGGTCGAGCAGTATCCGATCGAGCTGTTCGACATTGCCCACCGGTTCGAGCCGGGTCATCGGATTCGGATCGAGATCTCGAGCAGCGCGGCCCCGCAGTTCAACCCCAACCAGAACACCGGCAACCCCATCGCCACGGACACCGCCTGGCGCGTCGCCCGTCAGACGGTGCACCACGATCGGGCGAACTCCTCCTCGATCCGACTGCCGGTGCTCAAATCGACCCTGGTACCATGAGCCTTCATCTCGGAGATGGTCCGATGCTCTCGATGCTTCGCCGTCCTGGCGCCCTGGCGCTCCTCCTCGGGGCGGTGGTGGCGACCCCGGCGGCCGCCCAGCGGCCGATCAAGGTCTTCATCTCGATCGACATGGAGGGGATAACCGGCGTCGCCACTGACGGCCAGCTGGGACCCGGCGCCTTCGAATGGGAGCGCTTTCGAGCCTTCATGACCGCGGAGGCCTTGGCCGCCATCGAGGGAGCGCGGGAGGCGGGCGCCACGGAGTTCGTCGTGGCCGACTCGCACGGGAACATGCAGAATCTGCTGATCGATCGATTCCCCGACGACGTGACGATCGTGCGCGGCAGCCCGCGGCCGTGGTCGATGATGGAGGGACTGGATTCGACCTTCTCGGCGGCGATGTTCATCGGCTATCACGCCGCGACGACCAACCCGATGGGCGTCCGCGCCCACACCATCTCGAGCGCCACCTTCGCGGGGGTGTATCTCAACGGGCGAGCGCAATCGGAGTCATCGATCAACGCCGCGCTTGCGGGCTCGGTCGGCGTGCCGATCGTGCTGGTGAGCGGCGACGACCAGGCCGTGAGCGAGGTGCGCACGCTGCTCGGCGAGGTTGAGGGCGCAGTGGTGAAGCGGGCGATCGGGTTCCACTCGGCGGCCACGATGACGCCGGCGGCGGGGCAGGCCCTGATCAAGGCCCGGGCCCGCGCGGCGATTCAGCGGCTCGCCAGCTTCAAGCCCTACCGAGTCGCGGGTCCGTACGCGATCGACCTCGTCTACAAGAGCTATCGGCCCGCCGAGGCGATGGCGCTCCTGCCCGGGGTGGAGCGGCGGGACGCGCACACGATCCGATTCACCGCGCGGTCGATCGGTGACGTGAGCCGGTTTCTGGTGTTCTCGACGACCTACCGGTCCGACCTGGAGCCCTGAACGCAGGAGCGGAGGGTCGCGCCCAGGACGGAGAGCTCGAAGGGCTTCGCGAGCGTGAGACAGCCGACCCGGTCGACGAGGCCGTTGATCGCGGCGCCGCTCAGGTCGCCGCTGGTGACGACGATGCGGGCGCGAATCGAGGGGTCGGACGCCACCAGCCGCTCGACCAGCTCCTGTCCGGTCATCCCGGGCATGTGGAAGTCGGTGAGGATGGCGTCGAAGCGGCTCCCCTCGACGGCGCGGAGCGCGGCCGCCGCCGAGTCGACGGCGGTGACCGCGTAGCCCATCCGATCGAGGCAGCGGGAAATGCTGGTCCGCACCATCGGCTCGTCGTCCACCAGCAGCACGCGCGGGCGTGCGGGGGCGCCGATCTCGATGGTCATGGCTCCGCTCGTGGCCGTCACGGGCCGCGGATTTCCGGATCCTGATTCAGGCGCTCGGCGACCTGCTCGATGACCTCGGGCCGATCGTAGTACCCACTCGCCAGCCGCTCGCCGATCTCCTTGAGACGCACCGGATCGATTTTGGCCTCCGGCGGCCTGGCCTCCGTGTCCCGGGCGAGCGCCCGGGCCGTGCTGGACAGGTCCGCGGAGTCGTTGCGAGGCTCGTTGTCGGCCTCGGCCGCCGCTTCCGCCTGCTGGTGCCGGGCCTGGGCCTCCTCGGCCGCCTGTCGCTGGACCCGTTGACCCTCGACGGCCGCCTGATCGATGCGATTGGCGCCGTTCCCCGCTGTTGGATTGATCTCCATCGTCGTCTCGTTTCCGCTCCGTCCGGTGAAGTATCGGCGGTGTGCAGCCGGACTTTAGCACGTCCTATGCCCTGGAAGATTCGGCCGGAACCTTCGACCTGAGCCGCGGCCAAAACGGCCCCCCGGACGACGCAAGATGGCGTCTCGGGTCGGTGACTCAAGTCCCTGCCTGACAAGACACTATCGGTCGGCAGGTCGATTTCCTTGAAGGGCGGTCCGGACCCTGGCGTACCTCTTGCCCCTTCGTCTCCCCGCAAGGCTCCTCCCGGAAACTTGTGCCTGCAAGTGAGCACCGGTTGCCGGGCCAGAACGGCCGCGGGACGGCTGAACCGTCCCGCCGACCGACAACCTCGAACTCTGAGTCGATCGAAATCGATGGCGACAACGACGGATGCGGCGGTCGGACCAGATCAGCGGCACCGCGAGCAGCGGCTGCGGCTCCGCGCCGGCCTGGCTCACCACCAGGCGGGCGACTACCCGGCCGCGCTGCAGTGCTATCAGGAGGTCCTCGCCAAGGACCCCGAGCAGGCCGACGCCCTGCATCTGATCGGCGCGCTGGCCCACCAGATGGGCGAGCATGCGCTGGCGATCAGCTTGCTGGAGCGCGCCGTCGTGATCGACCCTCGGGCGCCCGACTTCGCCATCAACCTGGGGCTCGCGTACCAGGCAACCGGGGAACTGGAGAAGGCCCGGGCCTCGTTCGAGCGTGCCGTCCGGCTCCGGCCGGCGTCGGCGGTGGCGCACGTCCACTACGGAAGCTGTCTGCGGGCCCTCGGTGAGCTGAACGCGGCCGTCAAAGCGTACGACCGCGCGATCGCGCTCGACGAGCGCTTCGCCGAGGCCCACGCCACCCGCGGTGCGGCGCTGCATGCCCTCGGCAAGCTGGCGGAGGCGGAGCGCTCGCTCCGGACCGCGGTGGAGCTCAAGGCGGACTTCGGGGAGGCGTATTCGGACCTGGGGTTGGTGCTGCAGACCGCGGGGCGTCTGGAGGACGCCATCGCCGCCTATCGCGCCGCGCTCGCACACCGTCCCGAGCTGGTCGACGCCCACTCCAACCTGGGCACCGCGCTCGCGGCGGTCGGCGACGCCGGCGGGGCGATCGCGGCCTATCGGTCGGCGCTCTCGGTCGAGCCGGCGCACTTCGAGGCGCTGGTCAACCTCGCCATCGCCCTCGACGGACTCGGGCACCACGACGAGGCGGCTTCGGCGCTCGAGACGGCCCAGTTGGCCCGCCCGCAGGCGGTCGAGCCCTACCGCCTGCTGGCGGACGCGCGCCACGCGGCCGACCGGCACGAGGAGGCGCTGGCGTGGGCGGAGCGGGGTCTGGCCAGGCACCAGAATCACCCGGAGCTCCTGGCCAGGCGGGGGCGTGCCCTCAGACACGTGGGTCGCCAGGACGACGCGCTCGCGACCCTCAGACGGGCCGTCGGGCTCGCGCCGACCTCGGCCGAGTTCCAGATGTGGCTGGGCAACGCGCTGCTCGCTGCCGAGGAGGCCAACGAGGCCGTCGAGGTGCTCCACCGGGCGGCCGAGCTGGAGCCGGAGCGGACCGAGATCCAACTCTCGCTCGGCAACGCGCTCAAGGCGCGGGGCGACTACGACGCCGCGATCGAGCGATACCAGGCCGCGCTTCGGCTGGATCCGAGCTTCGCGCCAGCACAGTTCAACATCGGCAACGCGCTCCGGGAGGCGGGCAAGCCCGGCGAGGCGCTGGGTGCCTTCGACCGGGCCCTCGAGTCCCGGCCGCGCTACGGGGACGCCCGCTGGAATCGGGCGCTCGCCCTCCTGGCGGTCGGCGAGCTGGCCGCCGGCTGGGACGAATACGAATGGCGCTGGCGGAGCGGCGACGAGCTGATGACGCCGGAGCGGCCGGGCGTTCCGGCCTGGCGAGGCGAGCCGCTCCACGGCCGCTCGATTCTGGTGTGGCGCGAGCAGGGGCTCGGCGACGAGCTCCTCTTCCTGAGTTGCGTTCCGGACCTGCTCGAAGCCGGCGCGCTGGTCACCCTGCTGGTCTCGCCGCGGCTCGCGGACCTGGTTGCCCGGACCTGGCCTTCGGCCACCGTGGTCGCCGAAGGGCCCGGAGCGATCGCGGGCGAGGCCCGCTTCGACTTCCACGCCCCGATGGGCGCGCTGCCGCGCTGGCTCCGTCGCGCGCGGGGCGCCTTCCCGGTGCGGGGCACCCGGCTCGTTCCGGACCTGTCGCAGGTCGGCAAGTGGGGCGAGCGCCTCGAGGCGTTGCCCGGCCGGAAGGTGGGTTGGTGCTGGCGG
This sequence comes from Gemmatimonadales bacterium, assembly GCA_050184075.1. Lineage (GTDB taxonomy): Bacteria > Gemmatimonadota > Gemmatimonadetes > Gemmatimonadales > GWC2-71-9 > SHZU01. The sequence continues at coordinate 32,344 of JBFXAS010000011.1, read as the reverse complement.
AGCGGCCTGGTGACCCCGGCTCGACGGCGCTACTACCCGCCGCTGGCGAGCTGGCTGCCGCTCTTCAGGCTGCCCGGCATCAGCTGGATCAATCTGCAGTACGACGACTGCGACGAAGAGCTGGCCCAGATCGAGACCTCGACCGGCGCGCGGGTGCATCGCTTCGACGGCGAGGACCTGCGAAACGACCTCGACAGCGTGGTCGGGCTGGCGGCCAACCTGGACCTGGTCATCACGGCGCCCACGGCGGTGAGCTCGCTCGCCGGGATGGCGGGCGCCGCGACCTGGCAGATCGACGCCGGCAACGACTGGACCGCCCACGGCGAGCGGCGCTCGCCCTGGATTCCGACGATCGAGCTGTTCTCCCGAGAGCATCACGACCGAGACTGGAGTGCGCTGATGAGCCGAGTGCGGACCGCGCTCGAGAGCTGGGCGTCGGCATGACCCTGGCGCCCGCGGGATTCGAACGCGCCCTGGCCGCGCAGCAGGCCGGGCGGGTGGACGAGGCGATCGCCTTGTACCGGCGGATCGTCGCCCGGCAGCCCGGGTTCGCGCCGGCCCATTTCAACCTCGGCTTGCTCCACCTGAGCAGGAACGAGCTCGCCGAAGCGGTCCATTGTTTCGACGGCGCGGCCCGGCTCCGGCCGACGGCGGCGGACGCCTGGCTCAACCTGGGCGCCACGCTCGAGCGGCTCGAGCGGCTGGCGGACGCCGTGCTGGCGTACGACCGGGTGATCGGCTGCGCCCCGGAAGACGTGCGCGGACCGTACAACCGCGGCAACGCGCTGCTCGCGCTCGGGCGGATGAACGAGGCGGAGGCGTCGTTCCGCGCGGTGCTCGAGCTCGACGAGCGCCACGTCGACGCGCAGTGGAACCTCGCGACCGCCCTCCTCGCCCAGGGGCAGTTGGGCTCGGGATGGGAACAGTATGAGTGGCGCTGGAAGCGTCGTGGCCTCGATCCGGCGAGCCGGTTCGGGTGTCCGTTGTGGGCCGGCGAGCCGCTGGCCGGCAAGCGGATCCTGGTCTGGCGGGAGCAGGGCATCGGCGACGAGATCCTCTTCGCGACCTGCGTGCGCGACCTGGTCGCCGCCGGGGCCGAGGTCACCTTCGCGGCGACCCCGAGGCTTGCGCCCCTGTTCGCGCGCGGCTTGCACGGCGTCCGGGTGATCGAGGACGGCTGCTGGGGTGACGAGACCTTCGACTACCACGCTCCGATCGGCGGGCTGCCGCGCCAGCTTCGCAAGCACCTGACCTCGTTCCACGGCGAGCAGCGCCTGCTGGTGGCGGATTCGGCCCAGGCATCCCGCTGGGCCAAGCGGCTCGGCAAGCTCGACGACGGGCTCCGAATCGGAATCTGTTGGCGGAGCGGGCTCAGCACGCCGGAGCGGGATCGGCACTACAGCCGGCTCGAGGAATGGGCGCCGCTCTTCCAGCTCTCCGGGGTCCATTGGGTGAACCTGCAGTACGACGACTGTGAGGCGGAGCTCGCCAGCGCCGAGAGGACCTTCGGCATCAAGATCCATCGCTGGAAGGGCGAGGACCTTCGCGACGATCTCGAGAGCGTGGTCGGGTTGCTCTGGAATCTCGACGCCGTGGTGACGGCGCCGACCGCGGTCGGCTCGTTGGCGGGCGGCGCGGGCGTGCGCACCTGGCAGGTCGACGTGGGCGGCGATTGGACCTGTCACGGCCGATCGCAGTCGCCCTGGTTCCCATCGTTGTCGGTCAGGAGTCGGCCCTACGGCTCGACCGACTGGCGGAAGGTCTTCGACGGACTCGCCAACGAGATCGAGCAGCTGGCGGCTCGAGAGCTGGTGGTCGCATGACGAGCGGCGTCGCAAAGCGGGGGCGGCCGGGGCCTGGTCGGCTCCACGAAGGCGTGGCCCATCATCGGGCCGGACGGCTCGACCAGGCGATGGCGTGCTATCGGGAGGTGCTGGCGCAGTCCGCGAACCAGCCCGATGCAGCCCACCTGCTCGGCTTGGCCCTGCTGGAGCAGGGTCACCCGGAAGCGACCGGCTGGTTGGAGCGATCGGTGACGCTTCGGCCCCGCGACCCGGCTTATCGGGCGAGTCTCGGCAACGCCTGGTTGGCTCGGGGCGAGCTCGACGCGGCGATCGACGCCTACCGCCAGTCGGTGGCGCTCGGGCCGACGGCCGCCACGCACGCCAACCTCGGAGAGGCGCTCCGGCGCCGGGGCCGCCGAACGGAGGCGGACCAGGAGCTCCGCCGCGCGATCGAGCTCGACGACTCCTTGCTGGCGCCGCTCGTCAACCTGGCCGCGCTCCGGCTCGATCAGGGCAGGGCGGCGGAAGCCGAGACGCTGCTCCAACGCGCCTCCGTCCTGGCCCCTCACGACCCCACCGTGCTGGTCAATCGGGGGTGCGCCGCGCGGGCGTTAGGCGAGCTCGCCACCGCGGAGGCCCACTTCCGGGCCGCCCTCGAGGCCGCCCCCGACCGACCCGACGCGCTCCGTGGGCTGGGTGCCGTGCTCACGCTCCAGGGACGAACGGCCGAGGCGGTCGGGATCCTTCGCGCCGCCGAGACGCGGGACGACAGCGATCCCGATACGCTCACCAACCTGGGCGTGGCCCTCGCCGCGGATGGCCAGCTGCTCGCCGCGCTCGCCGCGCACGACCGGGCGGTGGAGCAGGCCCCCGATCTCGGCGTGGCCTGGCTCAATCGGGCCGCCACGCTGCAGGCGCTGGGTCGATTCGAGGAGGCGGAATCGGACGCGACCCGGGCGATCGTGCGGGGCGAGGTGGTGACGGGCTGGACGGCACGCGGGGGGATCGAGGCCGAGCGCGGCGCGCTCGACCTGGCGATCGAGTCGATCCGGCGGGCCCTCGCCGCCGATCCGCAGCACGCCGACGCGCACTGGAATCTCTCGCTCGCGCTGCTCGGAGCGGGGCGGCTCACCGAGGGCTGGCGCGAGTACGAGTGGCGCTGGCAGGCGAGCACCCGCACCGGGCCGTTCCGGGATCCGGGCTGCCCGGCGTGGGACGGAGAGCCGGTGGAGGGGAAGCGGGTGCTGGTCTGGCGCGAGCAGGGGCTGGGTGACGAACTGCTGTTCCTGACCTGTCTCGACGACCTGGTCGCCGCCGGCGCCAGGGTGACCGCCCTGGTCTCGCCGCGGCTGGTCTCGCTCGCGCGGCGCTCCTGGCCGGCGGTCGAGGTGCTGCCCGACGGCGGTGGCCCGCCGCCGGCCCCGGCGGACTGGCATCTGCCGTTAGGCAGCCTGCCCCGGTTCTTCCGCACCTCGCTTCGCGCGTTCCCACGGCGGGAGACGGTGCTCCGGCCCGATCCCGCGCTGGTGGCCGAGTGGCGCGACCGGATCGCGGCGCTCGGTTCCGGCCCCAAGCTGGGCTGGTGCTGGCGGAGCGGCCTGCAGACCGCCCAGCGGAGCCGCCAGTATGCGCCCGTGGCCAGTTGGGCGCCGGCGCTCGGCACACCGGGCGTCACCTGGGTCAACCTCCAGTACGACGACTGCGACGCGGAGCTGGCGCAGGTCGAGCGCGCCACCGGGCTCACGATCCACCGCTGGCCAGGGCTCGATCTGCGCGACGACCTCGAGAGCGTCGCGGCCCTGATCTCGGCGCTCGACGGCGTGGTCACCGCGCCGACGGCGGTGAGCTCCTTCGCCGGCGCGCTCGGGGTGCGGACCTGGCAGCTCGACGCGGGCACCGACTGGACCGCTCATGGCGAGCCGCGCTCGCCCTGGTTTCCCTCGATCGAGCTGGTCCGGCGGGGCCCGGCCGAGCGGGGCTGGATCGACGCGATGGACCGCCTCCGCGGGGAGCTCACGGCATGGATCGGCGAGCGATGACCGCGACGGCGCTCTTCGAGCGGGGGCTCGAGGCCCACCATGGCGGCGATGCCGATGGGGCGATCGCGGCGTACCGGGACGCGCTCGTCGCGGACCCGGCGCTCGCGCCCGCGCACTTCAACCTCGGGCAGCTCTACCGGAACCTGGGTCGGCATCAGGAGGCGGCCGACTGCTTCTCCGAGGCGACCCGACTCAGGCCGGCCGCGGCCGACGCGTGGCTCAACCTCGGCGTCTCGCTCGAGCAGCTCGGCGAGCTGCCCCGGGCGCTCGACGCCTTTCGGCGCGCCGACCAGATCGCCCCGGCCGACGGAACCGCCGCGTTCAACATGGGCAACGCGCTCAAAAAGCAGGGCGATCTGCGGGGCGCGGTCCAGGCCTACGGTCGCGCGGTGGAGCGGCATCCCGACGCGCCGCAGGTCAGGCTCAACTTGGGCAACACGCTGCGCGAGGCCGGCCAGCCGGCGCGCGCCGTGACCGAGCTGGAGGCCGCGCTGGCGCTCCGACCGGATTGGGTCGAAGCGCGCTGGAATCTGGCCCTTGCCAAGTTGGCGGCGGGCCGGCTCGACGAAGGCTGGGAGCTCTACGACACCCGCTGGGAGCTGCTCGGGCTGCCGATCACTCGAGGATTCACCTGGCCGCTCTGGCGGGGAGAGCCCGCGAACGGCAAGCGATTCCTGGTCTGGCGGGAGCAGGGCATCGGCGACGACCTGCTCTTCGCCGGTTGCGTGCCGGAGCTGGTCGACCGGGGCGCCCGGGTCACGCTCGCGGTCGACCCGCGGTTGGTCTCGCTGCTCGGCCGGGCCTTTCCGGAGGTCGAGGTCGTTGCCGATGGCGCGTGGGGCGACGAGCCCTTCCACTATCACACTCCGCTGGGCTCGCTCCCCCGCTACCTCCGGCGCGACCGGCAGGCGTTTCGCGCGCCGTGGAACCTGTTCTTGCCCGAGCGGGACCGGATCCGCGGGTGGGCGGAGCGGCTGCGGGCTCTCGGCCCGGGGCTCCGGGTCGGCCTCTGCTGGCGGAGCGGGATCCGCGGGCCGGAGCGCGAGCGGCACTACCCGTCGCTTCGCGAGCTCGCGCCGCTGGCCGCGCTGCGGGGCGTCACCTGGGTCTCCCTGCAATACGACGACGCCGAGACCGAGCTCCGCTGCTTCGAGGCGGGTCTCGGCGTCGAGGTCCATCGCTGGGACGACCTCGACCAGCGCAACGACTTCGAGTCGGTCGCCGCGCTGATCTGGAACCTCGACCTGGTGCTCACGGCCCCCACCGCGGTGAGCTCGCTCGCCGGGGGCCTGGGCGTCGAGACCTGGCAGCTCGAGGGCGGGAGCGATTGGACCGCCTTCGGCGAGGAGCGCTCGCCCTGGCTGCCCGCGATCCGGCTCTTCCGGCGCGATCCGAGCGAGCGCAGCTGGCGGGGCGTCGTCGAGCGAGTGCACGACGCGCTCCAGGAACGCATCGCCACCCAACCGGACCGCCTCGCGGTCCCGACCGACGAGTAGACCATGTTCCTCGAAGGGCAGTCGATTCTGGTGACCGGCGGGACGGGGTCGTTCGGACGGGCGTTCGTGCGCACGCTGCTCGAGCGCTACGAGCCCCGCCGGGTGATCGTCTACAGCCGCGACGAGCTCAAGCAGTACGAGATGGCGGAGCAGCTGAAGGACCGCCGGCTCCGCTTCTTCCTCGGCGACGTGCGGGATCTCTCCCGGTTGCAGCGCGCCTGCATGGACGTGCAGGTGATCGTGCACGCGGCCGCCCTGAAGCAGGTGCCCGCGGCCGAATACAACCCGTTCGAGTGCATCAAGACCAACGTGCTCGGCGCCCAGAACGTGATCGAGGCGGCGCTCAACGGATCGGTCGAGCGGGTGCTGGCGCTCTCCACCGACAAGGCGGCCAACCCGATCAACCTCTACGGGGCCACCAAGCTCTGCGCCGACAAGCTGTTCGTCGCCGCGAACGCCTACGCGGCGGGACGCGGGCCGATGATGAGCGTGGTCCGCTACGGCAACGTGGTGGGCAGCCGCGGCTCGGTCGTGCCCTTCTTCCTGAACGCCCGGCGGAACGGGGTGCTCCCGATCACCGATCCGAGGATGACCCGCTTCTGGATCACCCTCGAGCAGGGCGTCGACTTCGTGCTCGAGTGCCTCCGCAAGATGCACGGTGGCGAGCTCTTCGTGCCGAAGATCCCGTCGACCGACATCATGACCCTGGTTCAGGCCCTGGCGCCCGGCTGTCGGACGGAAGTCGTCGGGATTCGCCCGGGCGAGAAGCTCCACGAGCTGATGATCGGCGAGGACGACGCCCGGCGGACCCGCGACATGGGCAACTACTTCGTGCTCCAGCCGCAACAGCCCTGGTGGGACGAGGGCCTGCTCGACGCGGGCGACTCGGTGCCGGAGGGCTTCTCCTACCGGAGCGACACCAACCCGTTGCGGCTCGGCGTCACCGAGGTGCGCGATCTGCTGGGGAGCCTGGGGCTCGCCTGATGACGCTCCCGTACGGACGTCAGGCGATCGACGAGCACGACGTCGAGGCGGTGGCCGTCGCGCTCCGAGCCCGGTTCCTCACGCAGGGACCGGGCGTCGAGGCGTTCGAGGTCGCCCTGGCCGAGGCGGTCGGAGCCCGCTACGCCGTGGCGTTCAGCAGCGGCACCGCCGCGCTCCACGCGGCCTACGCGGTCGTCGAGATCGGACCGGGCTCGGAGGTGCTCACCTCGCCGATCACCTTCGTGGCGACGGCCAACGCGTCGCTCTATCTGGGTGGTGGGGTTCGGTTCGCAGACGTGGATCCGGACAGCGCGCTGCTCGATCCCAATCGGCTGGAGGACGGCAAGCTCGACCACGTCCGCGCCGTCGTGCCGGTGCACTTCGGCGGCGAAGTCGCCGACCTGCCCGCGATCAGCGCGGTGGCCGAAGCCCGCGGCTGGCTCGTGATCGAGGATGCCTCGCACGCCATCGGGGCTCGCTATCGGGGGCCCGACGGCACCTGGCACCGGGTCGGCAGCTGCGCGCATAGCGAGATGTGCTGCTTCAGCTTCCACCCGGTCAAGCAACTCACGACGGGCGAGGGCGGGGCGGTCACCACCAACGATCCCGAGCTCTACCGGCGGCTCCGGCGGTTCCGCAGTCACGGGATCACCCGGGAGCCGATCGAGCTCGAGCAGTCAGATGGTCCGTGGTACTACGAGCAGCAGATGCTCGGGTACAACTACCGGATCACCGATTTCCAGTGCGCGCTCGGTCTCTCCCAGCTGCGGCGGCTGCCCGACTTTCTCGCCCGGCGGCGGACGGTGGCCGCCTGCTACGACGCGCGATTCGAAGCGGTCGGCGAGGTGACGCCGCTCTCCCGACCGCGTTGGTCGGACGGGGCCCATCACCTCTACGTGGTACGGGTGCCTGCCGAGCGGCGTCTCGAGGCCTACGAGACGCTGCAGCGGCAGGGGATCCAGCCGAACGTGCACTACATCCCCGTCTACCGGCAGCCCTTCTATCAACGGCACGGCTTCGCGGGGAGCCGATTCGCCGGCGCGGAGGCGTACTATGCCGGCGCGCTGACCTTGCCGCTCTTCCCGGCCATGACCGAGGCGGACGTGGCCCGGGTGGCCGACACGCTGACGTCGCTGTTCGCCGTCAAGGCGGGCTCACGATGAGCCGGCTGGTGCTGCGGGCGGACGCCGATGCCGATCGCGGCGCCGGTCACGCGATGCGGCTGGCGACCCTCGGCGCCGCCTGGCAGCGGGCCGGCGGCGAGGTGGTCTTCGCCGGTCGAGTGAGTCTCCCATTCGTGGAGGCGCAGCTCGAGCGTCTGGCCATTCCGTTGGTCTCGCGCGGCGAGCTCGAGGGCGACCTGCTGGTGGTCGACTCCTACGACGACGCGGTCCGCCGCGCCGCTGAAGTCGCGACCGGGGTGCGTGCTCGCGTGCTGGTCGACGACCTTGGCGAGGTCGACCCGCGTGGATACGACGCGATCTGGAACCCGAATCCCTTCGGCCACCCCGACCTCTATCCCGGGTTCCGCGGACGGGTGGTGACCGGGCCGGCCGCGGTGCCGGTGCGCCCGGACCTCCCGGCACGTGGTGAGCCGATTCCCAACAGCGTGCTGGTGAGTCTGGGCGGTGGGCAGCCGCCTGCCGGTGTGCGGGCCGCGATTCGGAAGCTCGCCAAGCGGCTTCCCGACGTCGACTTCGCGATGGCGGGCGAATGGAGCCCCCCCGCCTGGCGTCGGGTCGAGCGCTCCAGCCTTTGGGAGGTCGCGGCCCGAAGCGAGCGGGTGGTGCTGGCGGCGGGCACCAGCACCTGGGAGGCGGCGGCCATCGGGCTCCCCGTGGTGGTGGTCAAGATCGCGGAGAATCAGCGGCTCGTGTTCCGTTGGGCCCGCGAAGCCGGCGTGCCCGGGGTCGACGCGACGATGGTGGACCCGGACTACCTGGCCGAGCACCTGGCGGAGCTCCTGCCGGTTTCGCGGCCGCTGCCGACGATCCGAAGCGGGGCGGACCACGTGGCCCGCTCGCTGCTGGCGCTCTGGACGGCGAGCCGATGATCGCGCTGCGGCCGTTCGAGCGCGCCGACGCCTATCCGCTGTGGCTCTGGGCCAATGACCCGGCCACCCGCCGGGCCTCGGGCGACCGCGCCGAGATCGCCTGGGACGGTCACCGCCGGTGGCTGGAGGCGTGGCTCGCGAGCGACGCCGCCGTCGGCTTCGTGGCAATGGAGGAGGACCGGCCGGTGGGCTCGATTCGATTCGATACCCAGGACCGGTGGGCCACGGCCCGACTCAGCTATGTGATCGCTCCGGAGGCCCGTGGCCGGGGCCTGGGTGGCGAGCTGCTGCGCCTCGGGTGCGAGCGGCTCCTGGCGGCGCATCCGGGCGCGGAGCTCGAGGCCCAGGTGCGAGGCGACAACGAGGCCTCGGCGCGGTTGTTCCGGCGGTTGGGTTGGCGGGTGGATGGCTCGGCGGCGTCGGGCTGGACCTTTCGCGTCGGGCCGGGGGCGCAACCATGACGATTCCCTTCGGGCGTCTCGCGATCGGCGCGGACCAACCGTGTCTCCTGGTGGCCGAGCTGTCGGCCAATCACAACGGCAGCCTGCAGCGCGCTCTTTCGACCATCGATGCCGCGAAGGCCGCCGGTGCCGACGCCATCAAACTGCAGACCTACACGGCCGACACGCTCACGCTGGACGTGGACCGGCCGGAGTTCGTCGTGCCCAGTGGCGGCCCCTGGGCGGGCCGCCGGCTGCACGACCTCTATCGCGAGGCGCATACGCCCTGGGAGTGGCACCCGATGCTCTTCGAGCGGGCCCGCGAGATCGGGCTCGAGGTCTTCTCCACGCCGTTCGACTCGACGGCGGTCGATCTGCTCGAGAGCCTCGACGCTCCGGGCTACAAGATCGCGTCCTTCGAGCTCACCGACGACGGGCTGCTCGTCCGGGTGGCCGCGACCGGGAAACCGGTCGTGATGTCGACCGGGATGGCGACCGAGGCCGAGATCGCGCACGCCGTGGAGGTGCTCCGGAGCAACGGCACCCGGGACCTGGTCCTGCTCCACTGTACCAGCGCCTATCCGGCGCCCGACGAGTCGATGGCCCTCCGCGCAATGCGCCGGCTGGCTGCGTTGGGAGGCGGACCGATCGGGCTCTCGGATCACAGCGAAGGGATCGTGGCGCCGATCGCGGCCGTGGCCCTCGGCGCGGCGATGATCGAGAAGCACTTCACCCTGGCGAGGAACGAAGGCGGCGTAGACGCCCATTTCTCGCTGGAGCCGGCCGAGTTCCGGGCGCTGGCCAAGGCGGTGCGGCGGGCGGAGCTGATGCTCCGGAACGAGGTGGTCGGTCCCGGCCTCGCGGAGAGCGGAAGCGTCGTGTTCCGGCGCTCGCTCTTTGTGGTCGAAGATCTCGCCGAGGGCGACCTCATCACGGAGCGGCACATTCGCTCGATCCGCCCCGGGCACGGGCTGGCCCCCAGGCACCTGGACCAACTGATCGGCCGGCGGGCGGCGCGCGCCGCCGCGCGGGGCACGCCGACGTCTTGGGACCTGATCGGCTCGGCGCCGGAGGCGACAGCGCGATGAGGACCGCGATCACCATCGAGGCCCGGATGCGGTCCTCGAGACTGCCGGGGAAGGTGCTGCAGCCGATTCTGGGAGAGCCCGCGCTCCAGCGGATGGTCGAGCGGCTCCGGCGAGTCCGCTGGGCCGACGCCATCGTGGTGGCGACCACCGACCACCCGGCCGACGACCCGATCGCGCGGCTCGCGGAGGCGCTCGGGGTGAGCTGCTTCCGCGGGAGCGAAGAGGACGTGATGGGGCGGGTGCTCGGCGCGGCCGGGGCCGTGGGGGCGGAGCTGATCGTCGAGACCACGGCCGACTGCCCGCTGATCGACGCCGGGGTGATCGACCAGGTGATCCATACCTTTCGCACGAACGACGTCGACTACTGCGCCAACGTGCTGGCGCCGACCTATCCGCGCGGGATGGACGTGCAGGTCTTTCCGACCGCCATCCTCGCGGACGCCGCCGGGCGCACGGCCGAGCCGGCCGACCGGGAGCACGTCTCGCTCTACATTTACGAGCACCCGGAGCGCTATCGGCTGCTCAACGTCGCGAGCGGGCTGCCCGAGGCGGCCGCCCGATATCGTCTCACCGTCGACACGCCCGAGGATCTGGCCCTGGTCCGGGCTGTCTACGAGCGGCTCTATCCGGCCACGCCGGCCTTCGATCTCACCGACATCATCGCACTGCTCGACGCCGATCCCGTCCTGGCGGAGAGCAACAGTCACGTGCGCCAGAAGGCCGCACGCCAGGAGGTCTCGCCATGAGTGAAACCCCGACGCCGCAGCTGGCGCAGTGGACGTCCGACTTCGGACGCTCCTACACCGATCGCAACACGATGACGGCCGACGAGATGGACTCGGCATTCGCGACCCAGTTCGGCCTCCGCAAGAGCGCGATCTACCACGAGCTGGTCGGTCCCGCCCGACTGCCCGCCGGGCGGGCCCTCGAAGTGGGGTGCAACATCGGGCTGCAGCTCGAGCTTCTCGCCAAGGCCAACCCGGCGCTGGAGCTCCACGGGGTGGAGCCACAGGAATACGCCCGGGAGCGAGCGACGGCGCGGCTGCCGCGAATGCACTTCCACGCGGGTGACGCCTTCCAGCTGCCGTTTCCGGACGGCGCCTTCGATCTGGTGTTCACGCACGGCGTGCTGATCCACATCGACCCGGGACACCTCCCACGCGCTCTCGCGGAGATCGCCCGGGTGAGCGCGCGGTACGTGCTCTGTCACGAGTACTACGCCCGGGAGACGGTGGCGATTCGCTATCACGGCCAGGAGGGCCTCCTCTGGAAGACCAATTTCGCCATGCGCTATCGCGAGGTGGCGCCCGCGCTCCGTGAGGTCGCCGTGCGGTTCTACCCCTACAGCGACGAGTGCGGGGGGCCGGATCTGGTCGATCAGGTCGCGCTGCTCGAGAAGGACTCGCCTGCGTGATGTTGGAGGTTGCCGTGGTCGGGTGCGGCTTCATCGGCGCCGGTGAGCCCTCGGCGGAGCTGGGCGTCCAGTCGCACCTGGCGGCCTGGACCCGGCATCCGGAGGCTCGCGTGGTGGCCGTGGCCGATCCCGACGAAGCGCGTCGCGAGGCGGCCGTACGGCGCTGGGCGGTGCCCCGGGCCTTCGACGGCCTCGAGGAGCTGCTCGAGCGGGCGCGGCCGGAGATCGTGAGCCTCTGCGGGCCTGACCGGGTCCACGCCGAGCAGCTCCGGATGGCCCTCGGTGCTCGGTCGGTGCGAGCGATCCTGGCCGAGAAGCCCCTCGCCCTCGAGGTCGTGGAGGCTGAGCGGGCGACCGAGCTGGCGCGCTCCCGGGGTGTGACCCTCGCCGTCAACCATGGTCGCCGCTTTCTCCCCTCGCATCGGGCGCTTCGGTCCTGGCTCGCCGCGGGAGGGATCGGTGAGATCGAGGCGGTGGAGGGTTGCTACGTTCGCGGGGTCAAGCACAACGGGACCCACTGGCTCGATCTGGCGCGCTACCTGGTCGGCGAGGTCGTCGAGATCGCCGGAGAGGGTGAGACCGGCGGAGATGATCCGACGATCGACGCCACCCTCCGCTTCGCCGGCGGGGCGCGTGGCCGACTGCTCGGGCTCCGCAGCCTCGAGACATCCCTCTTCGAGATGGACCTCTTCGGCAGCGCGGGCCGGGCGCGTCTGGTCGAGGCCGGCCAGCGATTCGAGATCACCGCGCCGCGCGCGAGCCGCCGGTTCGCGGGATTTCGGGAGCTCGCGCCGGCGGCGGGGCCCAAGGGCGGCCTGCACGACCTGCTCTGGCACCCGGTCGAAGCGCTGGTGCGAGCGCTCCGCGAGGGGAGCGATCCGGCCTGCACGGGCGAGGACGCCACCCGGGCCCTGCAGCTCGCCCTGGAGGCGATCGAGTCCGCCGACCGCGCGAGGAGCCATGCCGCTCAGCGTGCTTAGCCTGCTTGGCGACTGGGGCGGCGCGGAGGCCGTGTTGCCCGTGCTCGCTCGGCTGAGGAGCCGGGGCGACCGGGTCGCCGTGCTCACCAGCCCGACCACGCGTGTGCTGGTCCAGGCCTCGGGCTTCGAAGCGCTGCCGCCGGTCGCGCCGATCACGGACGACTGGGCGGACCGCCTTCTTCGCGAGGTCGACCCGAGCGTCATCCTGATGGGGACTTCCTGGGGCGGCGCCGCGGGCGAGGCTACCATCACCAGGCTGGCGCGGCGCGAGGGCGTCGGTTCGATCGCCGTGCTGGATTTCTGGTCGAACTATCGGGAGCGCTTCAGCCGGGGCGGGGCCGTCGTGGCTCCCGACGCGATCGCGGTGATGGACGAGCGGGCCCGCGCCGGCGCGATCGCCGCGGGGCTGCCCGCGGACGCGATCCGGGTGACCGGCAACCCCCACTACGAGCGGCTGCTCGAGCACTACGACGGCCTCGAGCGAGACGCCCGGCTGTCGTTCCGCGAGCGGGTCGGGGTCTCGCGGCTCGAGACGGTCGTGCTGTTCGTCTCCCAGCCCATCAGCGCGCTCTACGGCACGGCGCTCGGCTACGGCGAGGCGGACACCCTGGCCCTGCTCATGGTCGCGCTCCGCCGGACGGCGGAATGGCTCGGCCATCCAATCACGCTCGCGGTCCGCTCGCACCCACGGGACCTGATCGACGAGCTGCCGCCACCCGTTCGCGGGGTGACCGTGCGCCCCGCGCACGTCGAGAGCGCCGTCGAGTGGGCCCTGGCAGCCGATCTGGTGGTGGGGATGACGAGCGCGGTGCTGGTCCAGGCCGCGATGCTCGGTGCTCGGGTGCTCTGTCTGGAACCCGGCGCCGAGCGGCCGACGATTCCGGATTGGCCCATGCCCGAGCCGCCGGTGATGGCGCCGGCCGGGATCGCCAACGCGGTCTACGAGCGGCTCGCCGGGCCGGCCAACCGAGCCGGCGCGCATTGGACCGAGGTCCGTCGTGGGATACGCGGGGCGACCAACCGGGTCGTCGCCGAAGTCGAGCGCCTCGCGGGAGCGGGGCGCGTGGAGGTCACCGCATGAGTCTCCTGGCCATCGAGGGCGGCACGCCGGTGCGGGCGCGGCCCTTTCCCGAGTATCGCACCATCGGCGAGGCGGAGCGCCGGGCGGTGCTCGAAGTGCTCGACAGCGGGGTGTTGTCCCAGTTCGTCGGGGTCGACGGCCCCGACTTCCTGGGCGGACCGCGGGTGCGGGCGCTGGAGGCGGCATGGGCGGAGCACATGGGCTCGCGCTTCGCCGTGGCGATGAACTCGGCGACCTCCGGTCTGTACGCAGCGGTCGGCGCGGCCCGGGTCGGGCCCGGCGACGAGGTCATCGTCTCGCCCTACACCATGAGCGCCTCGGCCGTGGCGGCCGTCGTGTATGGCGCGATTCCCGTGTTCGCGGACGTGGATCCGGCGACCTTCTGTCTCGACCCCGAGTCGGTGCGCAGCCGAATCACCCCGAAGACCCGCGGGATCATCGGCGTGGACCTGTTCGGCCATCCCGCGGCGTGGCACGAGCTCGAGGCGATCGGTCGCGAGCACGACCTGGTGCTGATCGAGGACGCCGCGCAGGCGCCGGGCGCGCGGCTCAACGGGAAGTGCGCGGGCACCTTCGGTCACATGGGCGTCTACAGCCTGAACTACCACAAGACCATCCACTGTGGCGAGGGGGGCGTCGTCGTGACGGACGACCCCGAGCTGGCGGAGCGGCTGCGACTGATCCGCAACCATGCCGAGGCCGTGGTGAAGGCGCGGCGGCCCAACGACCTCGTCAACATGGTCGGGTTCAACTACCGGATGACGGAGATCGAGGCGGCCATTGCGCTCGAGCAGCTGAAGAAGCTCGAGGGCCTGCTGGCGCCTCGAATCGCCGCGGCGGATTTCCTGACGGATCGGCTGGCCAAGCTGCCGGGCATCTCGCCGCCCAAGGTGGCCGCCGGGGTGCGGCACGGCTACTACGTGTACGCGATCACGATCGACCCGGCGAGCGCCGGCTGCGACCGCGACTGGCTGGTGGCGGCCCTCCGCGCGGAGGGGATTCCGCTCCATTCCGGATACGTCGCGCCGCTCTATCGCCAGCCGCTCTATCGCGAGGGCGTCGCGTTCGGGCGGCACGGCTTTCCCTTGCGCCAGGCGGACGGTGAGCTCCGCCGCTATCCCGACGGCCTCTGCCCGGTGACCGAGGACCTGCACGAGCGGCGGCTCGCCTACCTGACCCTGGTGCACGCCGCGATGACGGACACCGATCTCGACGACGTGGCGCGGGGCTTCGAGAAGGTGCTGGCCCACGCGCCCCGGTTGGCGCTCCGATGACCCGGCTCACCGTGGCGGGGCTCAAGGATCACTACCGTGCGCTCTTTGCGCAGCACGGCGACGACCCCATGGCGGCGCAGACCAGCGCGGAAGGTCAGGCCTTTCGCTACCAGAAATTGCTCCAGATCGGCGACCTGCGGGGCCGGTCGGTGCTCGAGGTCGGCTGCGGCGTGGGCACCCTGTATCCGCTACTCAAGCGTCAGTTCCCGAGCGCCAGGTACACCGGCGTCGACGTGGTGCCGGAAATGATCGACTGCGCAGCGCGCAAGCATTCGGATGCCCGCTTTCGCTGCGTCGATCTCACCGAGAGCGACCTCGACGAGTCCTTCGACTACGTCCTGATGTCGATGCTCTTCAACAACCGGACGGACGGAGCCGAGGACTTCCTGCGCGAGCTGACCGAGCGGGCCTTCGCCCACGCGACCGTGGGGCTCGGATTCAACTTCCTCTCCCGCTACGTGAACTTCTCGGACGACGCGATGGCGTATCACGACCCGGCCCAGGTGCTCACCCATTGTGTCGAGCGGCTCAGCCCGAAGGTGGCCATGGAGCACCACTACGCGCGCTGCGACGTCGCGGTGTTCGTGTACCGATGAGCGCCGTCGCCGCCGCTGTCGACCGCTGGACGGAGCGGGAGGCCTGCGATCGCCTCGCGCTCGAGAGCCCGCATGGCTCGGTCTTCTGCCGCCCCGACTTTCTCGACGCGCTCGACCGCCCCTGGGAGCTGTGGGGCGGACCGCCGGGCGCCGGCGGCTTCGCCGCGTTGCTCTTTCGCGAGGCCGATGGCTCGGTGGCGCGAGGGCCGCTCCCCTTCACGATGTACCAGGGCCTGCTCGGCCCGCCCGAGTCGGACCCGGTGCCGAGCCACCGCCGGATTCGGGCTCATCTCGACGGGGTGGCGGCGCTGCTCGATGGGCTGGCCTCGCAGGGGGCGCTCTCGTTCTGCCTCCATCCGCGGTTCGACGACCTCCGGCCCCTCAGCTGGTTCAACTACGACCGTCCCGATCAGGGGGCGTTCGCGATCGAGGTGCGTTACACGGGGCTGATCGAGTTGGATCCCGCAAGAGGGATCGAAGGTCTCCTGGCCGACAGCCGCGCCGCCCGTCGACAGGAGTACCGCAAGGCCTCGTCGCGCTTCGAGGTCCGGGCCAGCGTCGACCTCGAGCTCCTCGACGAGCTCCACGACCGAACCTTTCGGCGCCAGGGCATCGGCCGGCCCGAGCGGCAACGGGCGCTGCTGCGCTCGATCGCGGCGGCGGCGCTGCGATCGGGCTTCGGCGAGCTCCTCGTGGCCTGGACCCCGGACGGACGTCCCGCCTCGGCGGTGCTGGCGCTCTTCGACCAGTGCTCGGGGTACTACCTGGTGGCCGCGAACGATCCGGAGTTCCGGGCCTCCGGCAGCTCGACGCTGCTGTTCGTGGCCGCGGCCGATCGCTGCCTCGCTCGCGGCGTGACCACTCTCGACGTGGTCGGGATGAACTCGCCCGGTCGGGGCGACTTCAAGGCCAGCTTCGGCGCGCGAGCCGTGCCGTACTACCAGGCCCACTGGTGCCGGCCATGAAGACGGTCGCGGTGGTGCAGGCGCGAATGGGCTCGAGTCGGCTGCCGGGGAAGGTGCTGATGCCGGTCGGGCCCGTGGCCATGGTCGCGCGGGTGGCCGAGGCGGCGCGGGCGGCCGCGGGGGTCGACGAATGCTGGATCGCGTGCCCCGAGGGGTCGGCGGACGATCCGATCGCTCGGCTCGCGGACGGAATCGGCGTGGCCTGCCTTCGGGGCGACGAGCACGACGTCCTGAGTCGCTTCCTCGCGGTGGGCCGACGCGCGGGGGCGGATCGTCTGGTGCGGCTCACGGCCGATTGCCCGCTGCTCGATCCCGACGTTGTCGGTCGCGTGATCGCGCTGCTCGGGCCGGATTCCGGGCTCGATTACGCGTCGAACGTCGCGCCGCGGAGCTTTCCCCGCGGGCTCGACGTCGAGGCGATGCGTCTGGAGGCCCTGGAGCGGATCGCGCGGGAGCCGGGGCCCGATGACCGGGAGCACGTAACCGTGACGCTTCGAACTGGCCGGGGCGGGCGCTTCCGCACGGCCACTCTGGTGGCGGACTCGGACGACAGCGATCTCCGCTGGACCGTCGACACCGCCGAAGACCTCGCCTTTGTGCGGCGGCTCGACGCCGCTGTGCCGATGGCGGGGCGTTCCTATCGACAGCTGGTGGCCCGTTGTCGGAGCGACTCCTCGCTCTACCGGGCCGACACCGCCGCCGGCACCTGGGACCCGACGCGGTCCGAGGCGCGAGCCGGCTGAGAGGATCTCATGAACGACGACGCTGGGGTGACCACACTCGACGCGGGGCTCAAGCAGGCCGAGGCGCTCGAGCAGACGGGCGACGTGACGGCGGCGGCCCACGCCTACGAGACCGTGCTTCGGGAGCACCCCGATTCGCCGGACGCCCTGTTTCGCTTCGGTCGGGTGATGGCGCGACTGGGGCAGCACGACATGGCGCTGGTGCTGGTGGGTCAGGCGGCGGTTCGCGCACCGCGCGAGGCGAAGTACCATCGCTGGATGGGGGAGCTGCTGCTCGCGACGGGGTGTCCGACCGACGCGGCGGAATGCTTCCGCGAGGCGCTGGGCCTGGCCCCCGCGGACGCGGATGCGCGGCTCGGTCTCGCCGAGGCGCTGCTCGACCAGGCCCTGGTGTCGGAGGCGGCGTCGCTGGCCGAGGGGGCTCCAACGGATGCGATGCGGTCGCGGCGCCTTGCCGGGAGACTCGCGCTGGTTGCGGGGCGGTTCTCCGAGGCCGTCGAGCACTTGATGGCCCACCTGCGAAGCGCGCCGCGGGATGGGCAGGGGCTATTCTATCTCGGCGTCGCTCTGCAGGCAGGAGACCTCCTCGTGCCGGCCGCGGCGGCGTATCGGCAGGCGGTCGCCTGCGATCCCGGACTCTTCGAGGCCCACACCAACTTGAGCACTGCCCTCCTGGCACTTGGCGAGCCAGGGGAGGCGCTCGCCGCGGCCGATGCCGCGCTCGAGCTGGCCCCGGCCCGGCCCGGCATCCTTCTCAATCGGGCCAACGCGCGCCGCGACCTGGGCGATCTGGCCGGGGCTGCCGAGGATTATCGGGCCGCGCTCGACCTCGATCCCGAGTATGCCGAAGGCTGGTCGAGCTTGGCCAACCTGTATCACGACCAGCGGGAGTGGTCCCTCGCGCTCGACGCGCACGACCGCGCCGTGGCGCTCGCGCCGGCGGTCCCGCAGGTCTACTGGAACCGCTCGTTCACCCGGCTCGCCACCGGCGACCTCGGGGGAGGCTGGGCCGACTACGAGTACCGGCTGACCACCAAGGCGGCGCGGCCCGAGCCGCGGAGCTTGCCCTGGCCGGTCTGGCGGGGCGAGTCGCTCGAGGGGCGGCGGATCCTGATCCACCGGGAGCAGGGCCTGGGCGACGAGCTGCTCTTCGCCACCTGCGTCCCCGACGTCGCCGATCGAGCCAAAGCGGTCACCCTGCTCGCGTCGCCGCGACTCGTCCCGATGTTGCAGCGCTCGCTTCCGTCGGTCAGGGTGCTCGCCGACGAGCCCGACGCCCGGATCGGCGACGGGTTCGACTTCCAGGTGCCGCTCGCCAGCCTGCCGCGCTGGCTGCGGAGGACCCGCACGGACTTCGAGGGGCATCCGCCCCTGTTGCTGCCGTCTCCGGAAGACGTGGAGCGATGGCGCACCCGGCTCCAGGCCTCGGGCGGGGGACGCTTCGTCGGTATCTGTTGGCGGAGCGGGCTCCTCACCGCCGAGCGGCGCCGCCACTACCTCCCGCTCGATCGCTGGTTGCCGCTGCTCCGGACCCCGGGCATCACCTGGGTGAATCTCCAGTACGACGACTGTGACGACGAGCTGGCCGCGCTCGAGGCCGAGCATGGGATCCGGCTGCTCCGATTCGACGACCTCGACCTCCGTGACGACCTCGACCGGGTGACCGATCTGGTGGCCGCGCTCGACGCGGTCGTGACGGCGCCGACGGCGGTCAGCTCGCTGGCCGGCGCGATCGGGCGACCGACCTGGCAGCTCGACGTGGCCGGCGACTGGACGGCACTGGGCGAGGCGCGATCGCCCTGGTTTCCGAGCATCCGGCTGGCGGCCGTCGGCGAGCCGGACGGGGGCGCGGCGGCCGTGCAAGAAGTGGCGGAACAGCTGCGGGAGGTGCTGGCCGGGGAGGGCCGGTCGGGACTCAAGCTTTCGGGAGGGGATGCCGAAACCTAGGGGTGACGACCAAAAGGGCTATCGCACCCGATCGGGGCGAAGGCTCGGTCGGGCAGGCCACGGGCGGAGAAAGCCGACCCGGACAACCCCTAGAATAGGAGCAGTGCCCCATGGCGGACAGCGTCAACCTGTCAGCGAGCCTCCGCTCGAACCTTCTGACCCTGCAGCAGACCTCCAAGCTGATCGGGGTCAGCCAGGAGCGGTTGGCCTCAGGCCTCCGCGTCAACTCCCCGATCGACGATGCGTCGGCGTTCTTCACCGCCGCCGCGGCTCGGGGCCGGGCCAGCGACCTGGCGGCCCGGAAGAACGAGATCGGCGAGGCGATCCAGACGATCAAGTCGGCGTCGAACGGCATCGAGGCGATTTCGAACCTCATCGACGCGGCGAAGGGCGTGGCGGAGTCGGCCCGATCGGCGACGACCGCGGGCCGCTCGACCCTGGCGGCCCAGTTCAACGATCTGCTGACCCAGATCGACTACACGGCGACCGATTCCAAGTACAAGGGCACGAACTTCCTGGCCAGCGGCACGCTGACCGTGAAGACCAACGAGGACGGGACCTCGAAGGTCTCGATCACCGGCTTCGATGCGAGCTCCACGACCGGCCTCGGCGTCTCCGCCATCGCCGTCAGCACCTGGACGGTCGATACGGCGATCGACGCCGCGGTCAGTCAGCTCAACGCGGCGCAGTCGACGCTCCGGACCAACGCGGCGACCTTCGGCGCGGTGTCGAGCCAGCTCACGATTCGCGACGATTTCCTCGACGAGATCAAGAACGTGCTCACCGAGGGCGCGGACAAGCTGACCGCCGCCGACCAGAACGAGGAAGGTGCCAACCTGCTGTCCCTGCAGACGCGGCAGCAGCTCGGCGTGATCTCTCTCAGTCTGGCGAACCAGTCTCAGCAGGCGGTTCTCCGACTCTTCTAGCGGCTCATGGGCGGGTGAGGGGAGCAATCCCCTCACTCCGCCGCCGCGTGGAGCGGGTAGATGACACTCACAATCGATGGAAACGGAGCCCCGGTGGCCGCGACCGGCGGCGCGGGCCAAGCGCCGGCCGAGTCGCGGGGTGACCGGTCGCGCCGGGCCGCGCCGAGCTCGGCGGCGGCGGTGGGGGCTACGCCGGAGGGGGCCGGTCGAGCAGCGCAGGTCGGACGGATCTTCGAGACCCGAAGCCGGGAGTTGACTCAGGCCGTCCGGCTGCGGCAGTTGGACCGGTCCGTCGCTCGGGTACAGGCTCACGTCGGCGAGGTGCGAACGCGCCTCGAGGCCGTGAAGCTCTATCCACCCTATCCGCTGGACGAGCCGCGGCGCGCCGAGGCGATCCGGCTGTTCAACGGGGTGGCCCGCGAGGTGGCCAAGCTGGTCGGCCACGAGGTCCCGACCGGGCTCGTGCCGCTGGGCCCCGAGGCCACGACCGAGGAGGCCGAGCTGGCCGTGACGGACCTGGGCCGAGTCGGCGAGGCGCTTGCCGGTCGGCGAGCCGAGCTGGCCCGGCAGTACGCGTCGGGCACCGGAGGCGACGCGGAGCTGTTGGCGCAGGCGGCGAGCGGCTCGATCGGACGACAGCTGGCCGCCGCCGGCCCGACGGGGCTTGCCCGTGAGGCCGGCCCGGTGCTGAGCCAGCTGAGCTAGCGGTGCCCCTTCGCCTGTCCCTCAAGGCCGGCGAGCGGCTGATCGTCGGCGGGGCCGTGGTCAGGAACGCCGGGCACCGCACCGCGCTACTGATCGAGAACGACGTGCCGATACTTCGGGGCCGTGAGGTGATGGCCCTGGACGACGCCGATTCGCCCTGCCGGCGGATCTACTTCACGATCCAGCTGATGTACGTCGACACGGCCAACCTGGCGGATCATCGCCAGCTCTATCTCCAGCTGCTACGGGACGTGTTGGAAGCGTCGCCCAGCATGGCGCCGCGATTGAAGGAGATCAACGAGCTGGTGGCGAACGGCCAGTACTACCAGGCGCTCAAGCGCGCCCGCAAGCTCATCGCGTACGAACAGGAGTTGATCAGTCATGTCCCGCACCGCGGCTAGAGCCTACTCCGATGTCGATCAGGTCTCGGCCTCCGGGCGCCAGCTCGAGGCCTCGGCCCTGTTTCGGGTGGCTCGCGCTCTGCAGCAGGCCCAGGACCAGTGGGGCACCGAAGACGGCGAGGCGCGGATGGACGAGGCGCTCAAGCTGAACCAGCGCCTCTGGACCTTCTTCCAGGCCGAGCTGTCGGCCCCGGACAACCCGATCGCGCCCGAGATCAAGTTCAATCTGCTTCAGCTGATCCGCTTCATCGACCAGCGCACCTTCGAGGTGATCGCGTTCCCCGCGCCCGAGAAGCTCACCGCGCTGATCAACATCAACCGGAACATCGCCGCCGGTCTGGCTGCCCAGCCCGCCGGCGCCGCCGCCTGAGCCCGGGCCCCGCCGTGCGGCGCGGTCTCCGCCGCCCGTTGGCGCCGGGCCTCAACGACGGGGCGACCCGCGACTAGATTCCCTCCGTTCGTCCGCCGGACCGGCGTCCAGGGACCGGTCCCGACCCGACCCGCCGTCAGGAGAGAATCGATGCCCCGCCGCCCGCCGCCGGCCACCCGGCTCGCCTGCCTGTGCCTCCTCGCAGGCGCGCTGCTCGCGCCGCTCGCCGCCTCCGCCCAGAGCCAGCCGATCGACCGGGAGTACACCCAAAAGATCAAGGAGTATCTCCGCGACGACCGGATCACGACCGAGCTGGTGGACCATCTGCCGGCGTCGTCGACGGTGCCGACCCCACTCAAGTTCCTCGGGCGGATCATCGGGACCCCGGGCGAGCTCACCTACGCCAAGGACATCCAGCGCTACTTCGAGGCCCTCGACAGGGCCTCGGACCGGGTCAAGGTGTGGAGCATCGGAAAGACCGAAGAGGGCAGGGACATGGTTGTCCTCGCCGTGGCCGACGCCGCGGTGATCCGCGATCTCGAGCGCTACAAGGGTCTGCTCGGCGAGCTGACCGATCCGCGGAAGACCGACGAAGCCCGCGCCCGGCGGCTGATCGAGCAGACGGCCAAGCCGATCTACTGGATCACGAGCGGGATGCACTCGCCGGAGACGGGCGGGCCCGAGATGCTGATGGAGCTGGCCTACCGGTTGGCCGTTCAGGAGACCCCCTTCGTCCAGGCGATCCGGCGCGACGTGATCACCTTCATCACCCCGGTGATCGAGGTCGATGGCCGGGAGAAGCAGGTCGACACCTACTATTTCAACAAGGGCCGGCCCGAGGGCGCGGCCCGGCTCCCGCTGATGTACTGGGGCAAGTACGTCGCCCACGACAACAACCGCGATGGGATGGGGCAGTTCCTCGCGCTCACCCGGAACACCACGCGGACCTTCCTGGAGTGGACCCCGACCGTCCTGCATGACCTCCACGAGCAATCGACCTATCTCTACACCTCGACCGGCACCGGGCCCTACAACGAGGCCCTCGACCCGATCACGGTGGACGAGTGGTGGCTGCTCGCCAAGACTGAAGTGATGGAGATGACCAAACGAGGCGTGCCCGGCGTCTGGACCTACGGGTTCTACGACGGCTGGACGCCCAACTACCTCTTCTTCATCGCGCACACGCACAACGCGATCGGCCGATTCTACGAGGTGATGCGCTACGGGCCCGACACCACGACGGTCCGGGCAGGCGCCACCACGACGAGCCGCGAGTGGTTCCGCCCGAATCCGCCGCTGCCGTCGATCGCCTGGGGGCCGCGGAACAACACCAACATTCAACAGTCGGCGCTGCTGATCGCGCTGAACCACGTCGCCAAGAACAAGTCGCTCTATCTCGAGAACTACTGGCTCAAGAACAAGCGGTCCGTCGACAAGGGGAAGAACGGCCCGACCTTCGGGTGGGTGATTCCGGCCGGTCAGCGCCGCAAGGCCGACGCGGCCGACGCCGTCAACGAGCTGCGGCGCCAGGGACTCGAGGTCCACGTCGCGACCTCAGGATTTCGGGCGGGGACGGTCTCCGTGGAGGCGGGCGACTGGGTGATTCGCGCCGATCAGCCCTACCGGACGCTGGCCGAGATGTACTTCTCGCTGCAGAGCTTCTCTCCGGACAACCCGAGGCCCTACGACGACACCGGCTGGACCTTCCCGCTGATGCGGAACGTCGAGGTCACCCCGATCACGGACAAGGCCGTGCTCGCCCAACGGCTGACGCTGGTCACCGCCACCGCGCGGGCTGCCGGCGGGATCGAGGGGACGGGCCCGGTGCTGATCGTCGAGCACACCACCGACAACAACCTGATGGCCTTTCGCTACCGGCACCCGACCGTGGCGATGCGGGCCGCGGAGGACGAGTTCGAGGCCGGCGGCCACCGCTTCCGGGCGGGCGCGTTCGTGATCGCCAACGCGGATCGTGGCGCGCTCGAACCGACGCTCGTCGAGCTGGGGCTGTCCGCGTGGGCGGTGGGCGCCCCGCCCTCCGTGGCCACCCACGATCTCGATCTGCCGCGGATCGGGTATGTGCACGCCTGGCAGCGGACTCAGGACGAGGGCTGGGTGCGGGCCGCGCTCGACACCTACGGCGTGCCTTACAGCTACTTCGCGGATCAGAAGCTCCGGGAAGGCAACCTGCGCTCGAAGTACGACGTGATCATCTACCCGCACGTGGGCGGCGACGCGGCCTCGCAGGTGAACGGTATCGCGATGGTCGGCGACCTGCCCCTGCCGTACCGCAGGACCGAGAAGACCCCCAACCTCGGTGTGCTCGACCAGAGCGACGACATCCGGGGCGGCATGGGGCTCGAGGGGCTCGCCGCGCTGGCCCAGTTCGTCAGGGACGGCGGTACCCTGATTGTCGAAGGCTCGACGACCACGATCTTTCCCGAGTTCGGCCTGATCGGCGGCGTCAGCGTGGAGGAGCCCGACGATCTCTTCGCCCGCGGCTCGATCTTCCGCGGGGTGATCAAGGACAAGCGGAGCCCGCTCGCCTACGGCTACGACGGCGACCAGCTGCCGGTCTACTTCAACCAGGGGCCCGTGCTCCGGGTCGGTGGCGGGTTTGGCGGCTTCGGCGGCGGCGGCTCGGCACGCTCCCAGAACACGACGCCGATGGCCTCCAAGGTGCCGCTCTCGCCCTGGCGGCGGGATTCCACGGGTGGCGCGCGGCGCGGCCCCGGCGGGGCGGCCGACCAAGCCGCGGAGTTCCGCCGCCAGGCGCGGGCGTTCGGGCTCAACCTCGATGAGTCCACGCCGCGAGTGGTGCTCCAGTTCCCCGCGAGCCCCGCCGAGATGCTGCTCTCCGGCACCCTCGCCGGCGGGCAGGCGCTCGCGAACCGGGCTCAGGTGGTCGACGCGCCGCTCGGCAAGGGCCACGTGGTGATGTTCGGGATCCGGCCCTTCTGGCGGTGGCAGACCCAGGGCACGTTTTTCCTGGGCTTCAACGCGATCCTCAACTGGAACGACCTCGACGCCGGCAAGAGCGCCGAGGAGCCAGAGGCGGGGAGCTGACTAGCGGAGGTATTCCGTCAGCGAGAGGCTGAGGAGGCGACTGGTCGCCGAGTACGACGCTTCGATGGTGGTCTGGAGCGAGAGCACCTTGGCGACGGTCTCTTCCTGGTCGATGTCGCGGAGGCGACCGAGCTGATCCGCGATGCTCGCTTGGTAGCCGATCGCCCGCTTGTCCGCGGTCGCGAGCTGCGAGGCGATGGCGGCCGTTTCCGCGCGAGACACTTGAAGCGTCTCCGCGGCATTGAACACGTTTTGGACTTCCGCGTCGACCTGGGCTTCGGTCTGGCTGTTGGCCGGATCGACCGCGTCACGGAGCGCTCGCAGGGCCGCGATCGCCGGACCGACGTACTGGTCGCCGGTGTGGTTGACTGGAACGTACCGCCCCTCGTCGACTTCGATCGTCCGAGCCACGCTGTCGCCCCGGTAGTCGCCGTAGGTGGCGCCCGGGGTGGTGTCGAAGGCGGGGGTGGTGCTGGCTTGCCCCGCCAGGATGAACTCGTTGCCGATCTTCGTATTGCCGAGGGCGATGGCGTCGTCGAGGAGCCGGGTGATCTGCGTGGCGGCCTTCTGCCGGTCGGCGATCTGGGACGCCGAAAAGGGTGGGTCGCCGCGGCCCAGACTCAGGGCGTAGTTGCGGGCGTCGCGAAGCAGGTCGTCGAGCTGCTTCGCGACGGCCTCCTCGGCGCCGAGTCGGACTTGGGTGGTCGTCCGGTTCTTGGCGTACTGGTCGAGCGCTCGGAGCGACCGCTGAAGTCGAGCGACTTGGACCCCCTCGACGGGAGCCTCGGAGATCCGGTCGAACTTCTTTCCGGAGGCCAGTTGGGTCTGGAGACGATCCATCCGGGCCAGATTCTGCCGAATCCGGTCGATGGCCTGGTCGGTATTGAGCGTATTCGTGATGCGCACGTCTAAACTCCGGATCGACAGGACGTTGAGTCCCCGGATATATTGAGTATCGCCCGTTCGCAGCAAACCTTGAGCCAGGCCAACCGGAGTCGAATTGGCGACGATCCTTTGTGTCGACGACGAACCATCCGTTGGAGTAGTCCTCGAGGCGGCGCTCACCAAGCTGGGCCACACCCCGATTCTCGCGACCAGCGTCGACGGGGCCATGCAGGCCGTGGCCCGTCAGCAGTTCGACCTGATCGTCTCCGACTACCGGATGCCGGACGCTACCGGTCTGGATCTCCTCGCGGCGCTGGAGAAGGAGGGGTACCAGGTCCCGGTCATCATCATGACCGGCTATTCGTCGGTGGAGCACGCGGTGGTCTCGCTCCGGAGCGGGGCGATCGACTACCTCACCAAGCCGGTCCGCCAGGAGACCCTCCGGATCGCGGTCAATCAGGCGCTCGAGGTGATCCGGCTCCGCAAGGAGAACGAGGTCTTCCGTCAGGAGATCTCGACGCTGCGCGGGAAGCGGCAGATCCTGGGCGAGAGCGCCGCGCTCCGGCGGGTTCTCGAAACCGTTGCGGCGGTGAGCGCCACCCGCGCCACGGTGCTGCTCCAGGGGGAGTCGGGCACGGGCAAGGAGCTGGTGGCGCGTGCGATCCACGAGCAGAGCCCCCGGCGCGACCGTCCCTTCGTCACCATCAATTGCGCGGCGATGCCCGAGGGGCTGGTCGAGAGCGCCCTGTTCGGCCACGAGAAGGGCGCGTTCACCGGCGCGACGGCCCGCTCCCAGGGCGCGTTCGAGCGCGCCCACGGTGGCACGCTCCTGCTCGACGAGATCTCGGAGATGCGTCTCGATCTCCAGGCCAAGCTGCTCCGGGTGATCCAGGAGCAGGAGTTCGAGCGGGTGGGCGGCCAGCAGCCGATCCGGGTCGACGTCCGTCTGGTCGCCACGACCAACCGGGACCTCAAGGCCGAGGCGGAGGCCGGCCGGTTCCGGCAGGATCTCTACTACCGGCTGAACGTCGTCCCGATCGCCATGCCGTCGCTTCGCGAGCGGCGAGAGGATGTACCGCTGCTGGTCCATCACTTCGTCGCCAAGGCGGCGCAGCAGCTCGGGGTGGACGCGGTCGGGATCAGCCCGGAGGCGATCGCCGCGCTCCAGGCGCGGCCCTGGCCGGGTAACATTCGAGAGCTGGCCAACGCCGTCGAGCGCGCCGTGATTCTGTCCCGGGGGCGGACCCTCGGGCCCGCCGACTTCGTCGAGGACGGGTTTCGCGCCGCGCCCGCCGCGCCCGCCGCGACGGCGGCCGCTCCGCAGCTGGGGGCGGCGTCCGCCACGGACGCCGGGGCGAGCGCCCCGATCCCCGCCGCCGAGGCCGAGATCTTCGACCTCGATCGGCTCGAGGGGATGGCCATCGAGCGGGCCCTCGCGGCCACCGGCGGCAACCGGACTCGCGCCGCGAAGCTGCTCGGGATCAGCGAGCGGACCCTCCGGAACAAGCTGAACGTGCCGAAGAAGGCCAAAGCCGGGCCCTGACCTCCGGCAAGGTCTGCCGGCCAACTTTTCCCACGCCCAACCTCCGTCCAGACGCCCGCCGCCCGCCGCCCAGCGGGTGACGGCCGCGTAATTCGTCGCCACCAAACGACTTCAGCGCTCCGAACCGGATGCAGCCTCGGCCGGTCGGGGCGGGGTATGCCGCTTGCGCCCGGGCCCCTCCGCCGGTGAATCCGACCAGAGGGAGCACCATGATACGCGGACTGTTCGGGGCGACGACCCTGCCCGCCCGACTGCGGGGCGGGCTGGAGGAGGCCAGCGCCACTCAACGTGGCATCGGCGAGCGGGTCGCTCGAGCCATCGAAACCAGCTCGAGCACGGATTTCACGAGCTCGATGGAGGCGCAGGTGGCCAAGGCGCGCGAGGCGGAGATGGATCTCCAGCGCGACATGGCCGCCCTGGCCGACACCCAGCTCCGCTACGAAGCGGACGCGCAGCTGCTTCGCGAGGCCTATCAACGTCTGCGCACGGCGATCTCGAACCGTGGCTAGTGAATCCAGCTTTCCGGTCACCCCGCGCCCGGTCCGGCAGTTCATGCGGGGGCTGGCGATCAGCGCCCAGGGCATGGCGACGCAGCAGAAGTTCCTGGACATCATCGCCGAGAACATCAGCAACGCACAGACGACCCGCACCACCGAGGGTGGGCCCTACAAGCGTCAGGTCGCGGTCACGGTTCGCGACCCGCGCACCGGCGAGCTCGCGGTCCGCGTGGTGGAGGACCAGCAGCCGGGGCGGTTGGTGCACGACCCCTCGCATCCCGACGCGGACGAGGACGGCAATGTCTTTCTTCCCAACGTCGACTTGAACGGCGAGATGGTCGACCTGATGCTGGCGCGCAGGATCCACGAGGCCAACCTGACGGCATTCCAGGCGGCGAAGCAGATGCTTCGCCGTGCCATCGACATCTGACCGGTTTCGGTGCCATGACGATCGATCGTATCGGATCGCTGACGAGCTATCAGCCCGAGCCCCGGGCCCGGGTCGAGCCGCCGGCGAAGACCACCCCCGCAGCCGAGCTGCTGACCGCGGAGGAGCGTGCCTACTTCGCCGACGTCGAGCGGCTGGGCCACCTGACCTACGGGCCGCGAACCCGACCCGCGCCGAGCGTGGCGCCGCCGCTCGGACAGCGGATCGACGTGAGGGCCTGAGCGATGACCTCCCCGATCGGGCAGCGGCCCGGCATCGTCTCGCCGATCGAGCGTCAGGACGGCGGCATCCCGCTCGAGGACGGCGGCTCGTTCGCCGACGTCTTCAAGCGCGCCCTCGGCGACACCGCGTCGCTCGAGGCGGATGCCCAGAACACGATCGCCGCGTTCCTCCGAGGCGAGCCGGTCGAGCTGCACCAGGTGATGGCCGCCAGCGAAGAGGCCGCGATCTCCCTCGAGCTCCTGGTCGAAGTGCGCAACAAGCTGACTGAGGCGTACCGCACCATCATGAACCTGCAAGTCTGATGGCGAACGATTTGACGACCGACGTGGCCGGGGCCTTTCGGCGGATGCCGGCCACCCGTCGGCTGATGATTCTCGGCCTCACGACCGTGGCGATCGCCGCAGTGGTCGGTGTCGGGCTCTGGGCCGCCGAGCCCAACTGGGTGGTGCTCTACCAGGACGTCTCGCTCGCCGAAGCGGCCCGGATGGTGGACGCGCTCGACAAGGCCGGCATCCAGAACAAGCTGGCGACCGACGGGAGCGAGGTGCTGGTGGGGCGAGAGGACCATGCTCGCGCCCGGGTGGCGCTGGCCAAGGAGCAGCTCCCGATGTCGGGTCGGCCCGGCTTCGAGCTGTTCGAGCAGAAGCAGGACTGGGGGATGACCGACTTCACCCAGCGGATCACCTACCAGCGTGCCCTCGAGGGCGAGCTGGCCCGCACCATCGGGTCGACCAACGGGGTCGAGCGTGCCGAGGTGCACCTCACCATTCCGGAGCCCGGGGCGCTCCGCCGGCTGGACCGGCCCGCCAAGGCCGCGGTGCTGATCCGGATGCGCCGGGGGATGATCCTCTCGCCCAAGTCGGTGCAGGGCATCATCGCGATCGTGGCCAACAGCGTCGATCGGCTCTCGCCGGAGGGCATCGCCGTCACCGACGAGTCCGGGCGGCTGCTGTCGGGCGCCGCGGAGGAGGGCGGCCTCGCGGGGGGCGCGTCGCGGCGGATGGAGATCCAGCGCTCGGTCGAGGAGTATCTCGCCGGCAAGGCCGAGACCCTGCTGGCGTCGGTGGGCGGGATCGGCGCGGTGCGCGTGCAGGTCGCCGCGGTGCTCGACTTCGACCAGGTCGATCGGACGATCGAGTCGTTCGATCCGGACGGCCAGGTGCTCCAGAGCGAGGGCCGGAGCGAGACGGAAGCGCCCGCCGAGGGCGGCGGGGCGCAGACGGTCATCAACAACACCTATCAGAACTCTCGCCGGCTCGAGCGGATCGTGACCGGCGGCTCGGGCGTCACCCGCCTCACCGTCGCCGTGTTGCTCGATGAGCAGGCGCTCGCCGACGACTCGGTCTCGCGGGTGCCCGCCGCCGAGCGGATCGCCAACGTGCGGGCCCTGGTCCAGGACGCGATCGGGTTCGACAGCACCCGCGGCGATCGGATCACCGTGAGCGGGGTCCCCTTCGAGGTCCCGGTCATGGACTCGGTCTCGCAGGCACCGCCGCGCGACATCGTTGGCCTGATCGAGCGCTTCGTCCGTCCGGCCATCGGTCTCGCGGCGATCGCCGCGCTGATGCTGCTCGCGATCCGCGGCGTCAAGGCGATGCAGCTCGCGGCTCCGGCCGCCACGGCCGGGGGCCGCGCGATCTCGGCCGCCGAGGAGACCGCCTTGCCCCCGCTCAGCCCAGCGCCCGAGGCGGTCCGCCTGAAGAACCGGGTGGTGCAGGAGACCGCCGAGCGGCCGGAAGTGATGGCGCAGGTGGTGCGCGCCTGGATGAACGAGGGTGGTGACCGATGACCGGCACGGCCGTCGCACCGGCAGGATTGCGGGCCGAGGAGCGACTCTCGGGCCCCCGCAAGGCCGCCATCCTGTGCATCGCGCTCGGACGGGAGAAGGCCGCCGAGATCATGAAGCTCCTCAACCCGAACGAGGTCGAAGAGCTGGGGCGGGAGATCGCCGTTACCCCGGCCACCGACGCGGGCACGGTTACCTCGGTGCTGACCGAGTTTCGCGACGTGTTCCAGGCCGTCGACGCCGCCGCGCGTGGCGGCGTGCTGGTCGCGCAGGAGATCCTTGAGCAGGCGATGGGACCGATGCGGGCGCGCGAGCTGCTCGACCGGATTCGCGATCAAATCACGGAGACCGGTCTCCGCCGGCTCAAGCGGGCCACGCCCGAGCTGCTGCTCAACGTCCTCCGGGGCGAACATCCACAGACCGTCGCCCTGATCCTCGCCCATCTCGAGGCGCGGCAGGCTGCCGGGGTGATCTCCACGATGGATCCGGACCTCGCTGGCGACGTGCTCTTTCGCGTGGCACAGATGGACAAGATCGCGCCCGAGGTGCTGGCGGTGGTCGAGGCCGGCCTCACCAGCAAGACCGACCTGAGCCTGAGCCAGGAGATGACCTCTTCGGGCGGCCCGGCGGCCGTGGCGAAGGTGCTCAACCTCACCGGCGCCTCGCTCGAGCGCTCGCTGCTCGAGTCGATCGACAAGAAGAGCAGCCAGGTGGCCGGCGAGGTTCGGGCGCTGATGTTCGTGTTCGAGGACCTCAAGCTCCTCGACGGGCGCGCGATGCAGCGGATCCTCCGCGAGGTCGACGGCAAGGAGCTCGCCCTGGCCCTCAAGGCGGCGAGCGAAGAGCTCAAGCAGCACATCTTCGGCAGCATGTCGGAGCGGGCCGGCGCCGCGCTCAAGGAGGAGCTCGAGTTCCTCGGCCCGGTCAAGGTTCGCGACGTCGACGCGGCGCAGACCCGGATCATCGAGGTGATGCGGTCGCTCGAGGAGCAGGGCGAGATCGTCCTGGGCGGTCGCGGGGGCGGCGATGACGTCATCGCCTGAGCCGGTCCGCCCGGCGCCCTGGGCCGCGACGCCCACCTCGGCGGCTCCGGCCGCCGACTGGGGGCCTCCGGCGTTCGGGGGCGGCGGACCAGGAGCCGTGCTCCCCACCGAGCCGGAGCCGCCGCTCGAGGCGGCGTTCACCCGCGGATTCGAGGAGGGGCTGCTCGAGGGCGAGCGCCGGGCGGGGGCGGCGCTCGCGCCGCTGGTGGACGGCGTGGCCCGTTTGGCGCGGATCATCGAGCGGGAGCAGCTCACCTATCGGCGCGACGCCGAGCAGAACGTCGCGGCCGTCGGGTTGGCCGTCGCGCGCTGGCTCTTCCAGCGCGAAGTGGCGCAGGACCCGATGGTCGTGCAGGAGCTGGTGCGCCGGGCGGTGCACCTGCTGCCTACCACCACCGTGATCGAGATTCGTGGCCACCCCGCGGATCTCCAGGCGATGACCGCGCATCTCGAGATCACCGAAGCCGACGGACGGCCGCTGCCGGTGCACTGGATCGCCGATGCCGAGCTCGAGCGCGGCGATTTCACCATCGCCACCCCGGAACGACTCATCGACGGCCGGGCCGACGTGGCCCTCCGGAGCCTCTATGACCGACTCGCCAGCGAGTGAGCTCGGGCTGGCGCTCGCCGCGACGCCGCGCTACGCCGTCCAGGGTCGGGTGACCCGCGTGGTCGGGCAGGTGGTTGAGGCGACCGCGCTCGAGATCGCGGTGGGCGAGGTCTGCCGGATCGAGATGAGCGCCTCGCACGGCATGCTGGCCCAGGTGGCCGGCTTCCACGACCGCGGCATCATGCTGATGCCCTTCGGCGAGCTCGACGGGATCCACCCGGGCGACGTGGTCCAGCCGCTCGGCCGGAGTCTCTACGCCGAAGTCGGCGCCGGCCTGATCGGGCGGGTGCTCGACGGGCTCGGTCATCCGATCGACGGCCGCGGGCCGATCGGTCACGCGAAGCGCTGCCCGCTGACCGCGGAGCCGCCGCGTCCCCTCGATCGCGCGCCGATTCGCGCGCCGCTCGGCACGGGGGTCCGCGCGATCGACGGCTTCCTCACCCTCGGCCGAGGGCAGCGGATCGGCATCATGGCCGGCTCGGGGGTCGGCAAGAGCGTGCTGCTCGGGATGATCGCCCGCCACACCACCGCCGACGTGAACGTGATCGCGCTGCTCGGCGAGCGCGGTCGCGAGGTCCGCGAGTTCATCGAGCGCGATCTGGGGCCCGAGGGACTCGCGCGGAGCGTGGTGATCGCGGCGACCTCCGATCAGGCGGCCATCCTTCGCTCGACCGGCGCGCTGGTCGCCACCGCGATCGCGGAGGCGTTCCGCGACGCGGGTCGCGACGTGCTGCTGATGATGGACTCGGTGACCCGGGTCGCGATGGCCTGGCGGGAGATCGGCCTGTCGGTCGGCGAGCCGCCGACCACCAAGGGCTATCCGCCCTCGGTCTTCGCTCAGCTGCCGCGGCTCCTGGAGCGAGCGGGGACCGGCCGCCGCGGCAGCATCACCGGTCTCTACACCGTGCTCGTCGAAGGAGACGACTTCAACGAGCCGGTGGCCGACGCCGCGCGCTCG
>JBFXAS010000010.1:0-49740 GCA_050184075.1 Gemmatimonadales bacterium | reverse complement strand
CCGCCGCGACCGCCGCGGCACAGCAGACCGCGCTGGCGGCCATCCACGCCACGGTGAGCGCAGTGCTCGAGGCGGCCGGGCGGCTGCGCTCCATCCGAACCCAGATCGACGGATTGCTCGGCCGGCTTCCGGAAGCCGCCGAAACCGACACCATCCGGGTGGCGGGCAAGGCGCTCACCGCGGCGATCGACTCGCTCGAGGCGTTGCTGATCAACGCCAAAGCCAAGACCTTCCAGGACGTGATCAACTTCCGGAACGGCCTGAGCGACCAGTATCTCGATCTCGCGTCGGCGATCGACGGGACCGACGAGCCGCTGACCCAGGGAATGCGCGATCGCCAGGCCGATCTGGACGCCGCCTGGCGGGCGCTCGAGCCCCGGCTCGCCAGAGTGGGCTCGGACCTGGTCGGTGGATTCAACGCGCTGGTGCGGGCGAAGAACGTGCCGGCGGTGATCGTGGAGGAACGATGAACGAAGTCTACGTGCGACGGCGGGTCGCCGTCGCGAAAGCGGGCGTCTCCTTCGGCAGCGCCCTGGCGA
Source organism: Gemmatimonadales bacterium (assembly GCA_050184075.1). Taxonomy (GTDB): domain Bacteria; phylum Gemmatimonadota; class Gemmatimonadetes; order Gemmatimonadales; family GWC2-71-9; genus SHZU01. The sequence goes on along the minus strand of JBFXAS010000010.1, from coordinate 49,201 downwards.
TCGCGATCTCCTGGACGGCCAACAAGTCGATTCTGTGGGCCATCATCCACGGGCTCCTGTCCTGGGTGTACGTGATTTACTACTGGATCAGATATCAGTGAGCGCGTCGGGGCGTCGTCCCGGCGTCCCGACGCGCTGATGCTCCGCCGCGTCGCGGTCCTTGCATCGGAGTCGGAGCTCGCGTGCCCCGACGACTTGGCGCTCGCCCAGCGATCGGGGGCCGCTCTCGCGGAGCGCTCGATCGCGGTGATCACCTCGGGTCTTTCCCTCGGGACGACCGGCATGGTCGCCGACGCCGCGATCCGGGCGGGCGGGCGGGTGATCGGCGTGCTGCTCGAGTCGACCCCGGCGGAGCTTTCCCACGCGGGGCTGGTCGAGAGCCACCGGACCGCCGACCCCGCGGCGCAGTATCGCCAGATCGCGACACTCGCCGACGCCATCCTCTTCCTGCCCGGCGCCGTGGCCAGCCTGGAACAGCTGATCGAGTTGAAGCTGGCGACTCCCGCTCGGGAGGTTGCCTTCGGGCTGCTCGACGAAGGCGGCTTCTTCTCCGGGCTCCTGGCCACCGCCGGCGACGAGGCCCTCGACGCCTTCGTGCGGGAATCGCAGCGCGGCGCGGTCACGCTGGGCCGTGACCTCGACGAGCTACTGACCCGACTCGCCAGCTATCGCCCACCCGAAGGACGCCACGGCAACCACGATCCGGACGACTCGTAGCGCTCGTCCCCCCAACCACGGAGAGGCAATGACCGGCTTGCTCCTGGCCTTGTCGCTGGTCGCCACCGCCGATACCGGCGGCGCCGCGTACGAGGCCCAATTCCTCCGCGCGGCCCCGGGCCGGCTGCTCGAGCTGATCGAGCTGCTCCAGTCTCGGAACGCCACCCACCGGGCCGCCGGCGAGCGCGTCCCGCTGCTCTTGCGTCACTCGCAGGGCGATCAGTGGGACCTGCTGCTGCTGACTCCGCTCCGGAGCCTCGAGCACCGGTTCAGCGCCGAGCGGCGTGCCGCCTGGTCGGCCGCCGCTCGCCGAAGCGGCTTCGACGAGGCAGGATTCGCCCGGTCGCTCGACGCCCAGGTTGCCTGGCACGAAGAGCTCTACGTCGAGGGTCCACCCCTCGCGACGCTCGACAGCGCCCTCGCGGGCAAGGGCTACTTTCATCTCGAGATCTTCCAGGCGTTGGCCGGCAAGCGGGACTCGTTGGTCGCCGAGCGCGCGATGGAGAACGATTTCCTGCGCCGGATCGGCCGGCCGACGAATCTGCTGTTCACCAAAGTGGCCGGTGGTCCCTGGGACTGCTTCACGCTGGGCCTCTACCGCGATCTCCAGCACTACGCGGAGCCGAGTCGGGCGAACGCGGCGGAGGAAGAGGCGGCGGCGAGGGCCGCGGGGTTCGAGAGCCGCGATCACCTCGGCCCCTACCTCCGCAAGTTCCTGAGCGGCCATCACGACACGCTGGGCGGCATCGTTCGGTGAATCCGCTCGAGGTCACCGCAGTCGCCTTCGGAATCGTGGCCGTCTTCCTGAACGCGAGACAGAACCCCTGGGGCTGGGGCGCCAGTCTGGTGAACGTGGGGCTGTTCACCCTGATCTTCTACCGCGGCCAGCTCTACGCGCTGATGGGCCTCCAAGTCTGCTTCGGCGCGATCTCGGCGTACGGGTGGTACCACTGGCTGCGGGGGGGCACCGCCCAGCGGGGCGTCGGGGTGAGCGCGATTGCCCGGCCCACCGCGGCCGGGCTCGGTGCGCTCGCCCTGGTCTCTGGAGCGCTCCTCGGCTGGGCCCTGGACCGCTTCACGCCGGACCAGCAGCCCTACCTCGATGCCGGGATCGCGGTGATCAGTCTGGCGGCCCAGTGGATGATGGCGCGGAAGTACGTCGAGTGCTGGGTGATCTGGGTGGCGGTCAACCTGATCTCGGTGCCGTTCTTCCTCTACCGCGGGGAGTATCCGACGGCGCTCCAGTACTCGGTCTTCCTGGTCCTCGCCGTGAACGGCCTCCGCTCCTGGCGGCGGGCGCTCCACGCGGCCCGAGCCTAACGCTTGGCCGCCGCGGCCTTCCTGGCCCACCACCAGCACACGGGCACGCCCAGCGCCAGCAGCGCGATGCCCCGAAGCGCGTTGCCGGGATTCGAGATGATCGAGCCGATCACCACGTAGAGCGCGGCCGCGACGAAGACCAGCACGGTCGCCGGGTACCCGGGCGCCAGGAACCCGCCGGTCGGCGGGCCGTCGCGCCGCCGGAGCACGATCACTGCGGCGGCGGTGCTGCCGAAGAAGATCCAGTCGGCAAACACCACGTAGTCGAGCAATCGCCCGTAGGTGCCGAGCATCAGGAGCAGGATGGCCCACGCCGCTTGGAAGAGGATGGCCACGACCGGGGTGCGGAACCGAGGATGGAGCCGGGCGAAGCTCTCGAAGAAGAGGCGATCGCGAGCCATCGCCTGGTAGACCCGGGGCGCGAGCAGCGTGATGGTGTTGAGGAAGCCGGCCGTCGAGAGCATCACCCCGAAGCTGATCAGGCGCCGCCCGCCCTCGCCAAACGTCCGCTGGAGGGTGTCGGCCGCCGGCGCGGTCGAGCGGGCCAGCCCCTCGACCCCCAGCACCTCCAAATAGGCGACGTTGGCCAGCAGGTAGCCGACGACCACGATCGTCACCCCGATCACCAGGGCCCTGGGCAGATTGCGCTCGGGCTCGATGAGCTCTTCCGCGATGTAGTTGGACTGCTGCCAGCCGCCGTAGGAAAAGAGCACCGGCACCAGCGCGGCGCCCACCGCGGCGATCGTCGCCAGGAGCCCGATCGGCGGCGCGAGCGGCGCGCAATCGACGCAGGAGACGGCGGGCGGCGGACCCGCTGGAGCGAAGAAGAGGCCGGCCACCACCAGCAGGCCGAGTGCTGCCAGCTTGAGCAGGACGAAGACGTTCTGGGTCCAGGCGCCGAACTCCACGCCGAAGACGTTGAGCAGCGCGAACCCGGCGATCGCAATCGCCGCCAGCGGGAGGATGGCGCCCTCGCTCAGGTGAAAGAGGTTGGCCGCGTAAGAGGCGAAGGTGTAGCCGACCGCCGCCGCGGCACCCGTCCCCATGATCAACAGCAACGCCCAGGCGTAGAGGAATCCGGGGAGGGGGCCGTAAGCGGCCCGCAGGTAGGCGTAGGGCCCGCCCGCCTTGGGGAGACGCCGGCCCAGCTCGCCGTAGATGAAGCCGCCGAGAATGGCGACCACGCCGCCGACGATCCAGACCCCGAGGGTCAGCTCCGCCGAGCCCACCCGGGCGGCGACGATCGCGGGGTTGAGGAAGATGCCGGCGCCGATGATCCCGCCGACCACCGACATCGTCCCGCTGAAGAGCCCGAGACGCCGGGCGTATCCGACCGGCGGCGAGGAATCGGCTGTGGTCACGGCGGCTCCAGCTGGGGGTCCGGTGGGCGGCGAGAGAGGTTACCCCGGACTCGGCGGGTACCGCTAGATTGCGCGGCGCGTGGAACCCATCCCTTTCCTTCGCCTGAGCCTGGTATTCGCGGCCGCCCTCGTGGCGGGCGCGGTCAACTCGATCGCGGGTGGCGGTACCCTGGTCCTATTCCCCGCACTCGTTGCGATCGGCGTGCCGCCGATCGTCGCCAACGCCACCTGCACGGTCTCGCTCTGGCCCGGGCTGGTCAGCGCGCTCTGGGGCTATCGGCGAAGGTTGGCGGGAACCCGGCGCTGGGCCGTCGGCCTCGCGGTGCCGAGCGCGTTGGGCGGCGTGGTGGGCGCCTGGCTCCTGCTCCGCACCGGGGCCACCCGCTTCGAGGCGATTGCGCCCTGGCTGGTCTTCGCGGCCACCGTCCTCTTCGTGAGCCAGCGACCGATCATGCGGCTGGTGCGCGGGCCGGGTTGGGCCCCGTCCGGGGAGGACACCGCGGCCCCGAGCCCGTCGGTGACGCTGCTCTTCTATCAGTTCGCGGTCTCGGTGTATGGGGGCTACTTCGGCGCCGGCATCGGGATCCTGATGCTTGCCGCGCTCGGCTTCATGGGCTTCAACAACATCCACCGGATGAACGGTCTGAAGACCTGGTTCGGCCTCTGCACCAACCTGATCGCGGCGGCGACCCTCGCCACCAGCGGCCTGATCGCCTGGCCGGTGGCGGGAGCGATCGCGGTGGGGGCCATCGCCGGCGGCTATCTCGGCGCGAGCGTCGCTCAGCGGGTGGCACAGCAGTCGGTGCGGCGGGCCATCGCGGTGATCGGCATCGCCGCCTGGGTCTGGCTCCTCTTGCGGTAACCCCGGTCGGCCATCGTCCTGCCAGGGAGCCACTCGTCACGGCGGCCAGCCCAGATCGTCCGCCGGACCACCGCCCGGGTCCGACCGCTCAACACCATCCGCACGACTTCGGCCACTCAATACCTTTTTCCCGCCTGCCGCCGAGGTCCTCGGCCGCCGCAGCGACGAGGACGTCTGATTGCTCGGCCGGCGCCGACCTCGAGTCCGCCGTCGGACGCCTAACGCCGTGCGCCGGCACCCGGCGGCTTGCCGACCCGACCCGCCAGGCGCACCTTCGCTCCATGTCCCGCGCCTTCGTCAAGGAAGACGACGGCGAGCCGGTTCGGCGCTACTCGCTTCCGGCTCGCGACGATCCGGGCTTTCCGCTCGCGGCGGCGCGGGCGCTGCTCGAGGGCGCCAACGCCGGCGACTCGCTGAGCGCCGAAGCCGCGACCGGGAAGCGCTGGGGCGACCCGTCTCTGGTCGGGGCAGTGCTCCAGCTCCGCGCCGAGGCCATCGACCGAGGCGACGATCGGGACGAAGTGCTGGCGGATCGGTTTCTCAGAGCGGCGGGGGTCGAGCCCCCGGAGGAGTGACGGACGAGCAGCGGGGAGTGATCACCTCCGGTTCATCTGGCCGGTGAGGTGACCGACCGGGTCGGCAGGCGAGCTTCAGTCCATCAGATCGGGACTAGCGAGGACGCTACCGCGGCGCCGATCCGCTTGCGGAACCGAGCGCCGACCAGCGGCCGGTCGCCATCGAGCGTGCCCCCAACGCGGGTCGGCTGGCGCGTCTCGATCTTCCGTTGGTCGGCGGCCGCGGCTCGACCCCGGTCGGGCCGGGGTCGCGGTTCAGCCGGCGACGCCGCCCAACGAAGGAGTCGGCGGCTTGGCCCGGTGCAGCTGGCGCAGATAGCCGAAGCCGACCAGTCGCTCGCTGTCCTCGTCCCAGAGCTTGAGCCAAAGCGAGCGGATCCCATCTCGGATTCCGATCGTCGGAACCCGCTGGAAGGCGGGATGCTCGTCGTGGCAGGCCTGCAGCCGGTAGTTCGGGATGCGGGGGCTCAAGTGGTGGACGTGATGGAGCCCGATGTTGCCGGTGAACCACTGAAGCACCTTCGGCAGCCTCAGGTAGGTGCTGCCGTGGAGCGCCGCGACCTCGTAGCGCCACTCGCCAGCCGGCTTCCAATAGGTGTCCTCGAACTGATGCTGGACGTAGAAGAGCCAAACGCCGAGGGTGCCGGCCAGCAGGATCGACGGGAAGTAGATCAGCGCCGCCTCGTCCAGCACGCCGAAGATCCCCGCCACGATCGCGAGGCCGAGGAGCGTCAGGTTGGTGGCGAGGACGTTGCGCCGCTCCTTCGGACCGAAGTTCCCGTCCTTCCGGGCAAACCGATGCTTGACCATCAGGAACGCCGGACCGAACACCAGCAGGATCAGCGGGTTGCGATAGATCCGGTAGGCCAGCCGCCCCCACCAGCCCCTGGAGAGGTACTCCTGCACCGTCCAAGTCGTAACGTCGCCGTAGCCGCGTCGGTCGAGATTGCCGGAGGCGGCGTGGTGAATCGCGTGCTCGCGGCGCCAGTGCACGTAGGGAGTGAGCGTCATCACGCCCGTGACGAAGCCAACGAGGTCGTTCCAGCGGCGCGACTTGAAGAACGAGCCGTGCCCGCAGTCGTGCATGAAGATGAAGGCACGGACCAGCAGACCGGAAGTGGGGATCGCGATCAGCAGCACGAGACCGTAGTGGATCCGAAGCGCCCAGATCATCAAGGCGAAGGCGGCCGCCAGCGGAACCATTGTATTGACCAGCTGCCAGACCGCTCGTCGCGTGCTGGGACGCTGGTAGTGCTCGACCATCTTTCGCCAGGCGGTTGGGACCGCGCGTGCGTCGGTCGGAGAAGTCGTCGTCATGATCCTCAACGGGTTAGCGGACTCAAACCCTTTAAACGTAAGGCGCTGGGGCCGTTTCCGGGAGGCTTGGACCACCGCGGCCCGAATCGGCGTGCCCCGCGCCGGGGCCGGAGCGGAGCGGGCGCCGCGCCCGGACCGACGAAACCGGGCCGAGCCCCCGTTGCGGAAGCTGGCCCGTCGCGTTTGACCCCCGATTCTCGACCACCGCGCGGCCCCCGCCACTCACCCCTGGCCGGCGGCCCCGGGCATGTCGGGCGAATTTACCCGAGCGTGCGGGGCTCAGACGCCGCAGGTCCGGCGGTCGCGGCGGTCTTCCCGGCGATCCCGCACGTCTTCGCGCCGGTCGTGATGGTCCTCCCGGCGATCTGCCCGGTTCTCCCGCCGGTCGAAGCGATCCTCCAGCCGGTCGGCCCGTCCCCCACGGTGGCGGCTGTCTCGACGATTCTCGGCCCGATCGTAACGATCTTCCCGCCGGTCACGCCGGTCCTCCCGCCGGTCCCGGACGTCCTCGCGGCGGTCGCGCACGTCTTCTATCCGATCGAGCGCTCGGTCGCGGGGGGTGCACTTCCCGGCCTGGGCGCTCGCCACCGAGGCCAGAGCCAGAAGTCCCGCGATCGTCAGGGTCGTGATTCGTGACAGCATTGGTGTCGCTCCTTGCCAGAGTGTCGCCCGCTCGGAGCGGAGACGGACCCGGTGGCCCGGCGTTAAGCCCGTCCGACCGGGCGAGCCCTGGTCCCGGTACACTGATCGGGATACAATCGAGTTCTCCCTTTCGCCGACGGCCCCCATGGATACCAGCTCCGCGCTCGCGAATCGGCTCGTTGACGCCTACCGCGCCCGGTCAGCGCGCTCCGCTGAGCTCTACGCGCGGGCCTCGCGGGTGATGCCGGGCGGGGATACCCGGACCGGGACGTTCCACGCGCCGTATCCGCTGTTCATCAAGAAGGGAGCCGGCGCCAGAGTCTGGGACGCCGACGGCAACGAGTATCTCGACTTCCTCAACAACTTCACCTCGCTGATCCACGGCCATGCCCACCCTGCGGTCCAGGACGCGATCGTGCGCCAGTCGGCCGAGAGCACGGTCCACGGCTCGGCCAACGAGCTCCAGGTCCAGCTGGCGGAGGTCCTGATCGAGCGAGTGCCCTCGGTCGAGCGGCTCCGCTTCTGCAACTCGGGCACCGAGGCCACCCTGTTCGCGCTCCGGGCGGCCAAGGCGTTCAGCGGACGCAGCAAGATCATGAAGATGGAGGGCGGCTACCACGGATCGCACGACCAGGTGGCGGTGGCGATGTTGCCTCCCTACGAGGTGCGGGCCGTGGCGGGGCTCTCTCCGGGAGCCTTGAGCGAGGTCGTCCTGGGACGGATGAACGACCTGGCCCACACCGAGTCCGTGATCGAGCGCCACCGCGACGACCTCGCCGCGGTGATCGTCGAGCCGGTGATGGGCGCGGCCGGCGGCATCCGGGCCGAGCCCGAGTTCCTGGCCGGGCTTCGGGCCATCACCTCGCGGCTCGGGATCGTGCTGATCTTCGATGAGATCATCACCTTCCGCCTCGGCTACGGCGGGGCGCAGGAGGGCTACGGCATCCGGCCCGATCTCACCACCTTCGGCAAGATCGTCGGCGGGGGCCTGCCGATCGGCGCGTTCGGCGGCCGGGCTGAGATCATGGCGACCTACGACCCGACCCGTCGCGGGGCGATCATCCACTCGGGGACGTACAACGGGAACGCGGTCACCATGGCGGCGGGCATCGCCACCCTGGAGCGGTTCGATCGCGCGGCGGTCGAGCGGCTGAACCGGATGGGCGACGAGCTGCGTGAGCGCCTGAACGGCGTCCTCCGGCAGGTCGAGCTCGACGCCCAGGTCTGCGGCCAGGGATCCGTGATGCAGCTCCACGGCACCCGGAGGGAGATCCGCACCGCCGCCGACGCGGCGCGAGCGGACGCGAAGACGGTGTCGCTGATGCATCTCGCGATGCTCGATCAGGGCATCTTCAGCGCCTCGCGCCAGATGTACGTTCTCTCCACGGTAATGACGCCGACCGATCTCGACCGCTTCGTCGAGGCTTTCGAGACCTCGGCGGCGATGCTGGTGGCGGCCAACTCGGAACCCGCAACCTCCCGATGAGCCGGGCGCGATCAACCCGAGGCCGGGGCCGGTGTGGGGACTCAGCTGTCGAGCGCCTGGTGTCCGCAACGTCCCGGCCGTCCCTTGGGGGAGTCATCTCGATGCGAGCCCTGGCCACGGTCCTCTTTCTGGTCGCCTGCGCCCCCCAGCCGGTGGAGCTGCCGCTCGAGCGCGAATTCCAGACGATGCTGGATTCGCTGGACGCCCGGAGCGCGATGTACGCGAAGCACCTCCCCTCGGGCCGGGAGATCGCGATCCGCGCCGACGAATCGATGAACACCCTGAGCGTGATCAAGATCCCGATCATGATCCAGGCGTTCCGCGACGCGGAGGCGAACCGGCTCCGGCTCACCGATCGCTACACGGTGCAGCCGGACGACCTCCGCCGCGGCAGCGGGCTGCTCCAGACCTTCGATGTCGGACTCGCGCCGACCTATCGCGACATCATCGAGCAGATGATCATCACCAGCGACAACACGGCGACCGACATCATGATCAAGACGCTCGGCCTCGGCCGGGTGAATCAGATGCTCGAGTTGTACGAGCTGCCGGGCACCCGACTCAACTGGCGCACCGCCGATCTCTTCAAGGAGGTCTGGGTCCGGGCCGACTCGTCCAACCGGTCGATGACCGATCGGGAGGTCTTCGAGCGGGGCTTCCCGAGGGGCAGCAACGGCGGCATCGATGTCGGCTTCGCGATCGAGGGCGATTCCTCGAAGTGGCTGGGGCGGACCACCGCTCGCGAGATGGCCAAGATCCTGGAGGGCATTCTCCAGGGCACGTACGCCTCGGCCGAGCACAGCGAGCAGATGGTCGGGATCCTGAAGCGCCAGCTCTACAGCTCGCGGCTGCCGCGCCGCCTGCAGTACCGGCTCCCGGTGGAGGTGGCGCACAAGACCGGTGACTGGCCGCCCTACGCCGGCAACGACGTCGGGATCCTGTTCTACGAAGGCGGCCCGACGATCGTCTCGATCTTCACCAGCCAGAGCAAGGGTGACTTCCTGGTCCTGGAGCAGACCCTGGGCCGGATCGCGGAGCGACTGGTGCAGGAATGGCGATGAGCGTCTCCCGGGCCCCGGCGCGGGCCCCGTATTCCCACTTCGATCGAGGTTCCCGTGATTCGAGCTTGGACCCGTCTCGGGCCCGCTGGCGGCCTGCTGCTCTCCCTCGCGGTGCTGGCCGGCTGCGAGCAAGGTCAGTCGGGGGCGGCCCCTCCCGCCACGCCGGCCCCACCCGCGGCCACACCGCCGGCGGCCGCGCCTAACGCGGCGGCCGGGAGCCCACTGGAGATGCTGCGCCAGAACGCCCGCGACGTCGCCGCCCGCTCCGAGGTGAGTGCCGAGCGAATTCGGGTGGCTCACATCCTGGTGGCGTTTCAGGGGGCCATGCGCGCGACGGTGACCCGCTCGAAGGAGGAGGCGGAGGCGCGCGCCGCGGAGCTCCTGGCCAAGGCGGAGGCGGGCGAGGACTTCATCGAGCTGATGAAGCAGAACAGCGACGATTCGGGGCCCGGGCGTCTACGGGATGACCACGGGCGCACCCGGACCGGACTATTACCCCCGCCAGGGCATGGCGCCCGCCTTCGGCGACGTCGGCTGGCGCCTCCAGGTCGGGCAGATCGGCGTCGCCCCGTTCGATCCCGACAAGAGCCCGTTCGGTTGGCACATCATCAAGCGAGTGGAGTAGCGATGCCGTTCTTCCTGTTGTTGCTGATTCTCGCCGGCGTCCAGACGGCCTTCGCGCAGGACGACAAGAAGCCGGATTGGGACGTCACCCAACCCCGCGGCCAGACCCGCGAGATCGCCTTCAGCACGAACGAAGGCACCTGGATGTCGGTCGACCTGGCCCCCGACGGCCAGTGGTTGGTGTTCGATCTGCTCGGGCACGTCTACCGGCTCCCGATCGGAGGCGGCACGGCCACCTCGCTCACCCAATCGAGCGGGATCGCGATCAACGTCCAGCCGAGGATTTCCCCCGACGGGAAGACCATTGCGTTCGTCTCCGACCGCAAGGGACAGAACAACCTCTGGGTGCTGGACGCCGACGGCGGCAATCCGCGGGCGGTCTTCACCGACAACAGCGTCCGGGTGTCGATGCCGGCCTGGACCCCGGATGGGCAGTACATCGTCGTGCAGCGGCATAGTGTCAGTCCGGGCGGCGGCGGTGGTGGGAGCGGGATCTGGATGTATCACAAAGACGGCGGCACCGGGGTCGAGCTGATCGCGAGCCGCGACCAGCGCGGCGCCGCCTGGCCCACGCTCTCGCGCGACGGGAAGTACCTCTACTTCCAGGTCTCGACGGGTCAGAGCCAGCCCGGCTACGGTGGCCGGGTCGACGCGTTGGGAGGCGCCAGCCAGGTCCGACGGCTCGAGCTGGCCACGGGCACGATCTCGTCCATCTCAGCAGGCGAGCAGTCGCAGCAGGTCCAGACCTCGAGCGGCGGCATGGTGGGGCCGGAGGTGTCGCCCGACGGCCGCTGGCTGGCCTTCTCCCGGCGGATCGCGGACGGGACGATCTCGTACAAGGGCCATCGCTTCGGGCCGCGGAACGCGCTCTGGCTCCGTGACCTCGAGACCGGCCGCGAGCGACTCGCGATGGACCCGATCGAGCTGGAGCTCTCGGAGACCTTCAAGACCCTCCGTCCCCTGCCGGGCTACGCCTGGTCGAGCGACGGCGCGACGATCGTCATCTCGCAGGGCGGCCACCTCAAGCGGCTCGATGTCGCGGGCGGCGCGGTGAGCGACATTCCGTTCACGGCCGAGGTGAAGCGGACCATTTCCGAGCTGGTGAACGCCCAGGGACGGATCAGCGACGATCCCCTCCAGGTCCGGTTCGCGCGCTGGCAGACGGCATCGCCGGACGGTCGGACGCTCGCGTTCCAGGCGCTGGGACGGATCTGGACGATGAGCCTCCCGAACGGTACCCCACGGCGCCTGACGAGCGACGGCTTCGGCCCGTTCGAGTACGCGCCGGCGTGGTCGCCGGACGGGCAGTGGATCGCGTTCACGAGCTGGGAGGACGGCGTCGGCGGCCACCTCTGGCGGATCCGGGCGGCGGGCGGCGCGCCCGAGCAGCTCACCCGCGAACCTGGCGAGTACATCCACCCGACCTGGAAGCCCGACGGCAGCGAGCTGCTGGTCTCGCGCGGCGCCGGTGAGTCGTATCGGGGCCGGGGCGTGGTCTGGAACGCCTGGTGGGAGGTGGTCCGGGTCCCAGCGAGCGGCGGCACCGCCACCCTGGTCACCCGGGTCACCGGCACCGACGATGGCTCCAGCGGCGGCGTCTTCAACAACATCCGGAGTCAGATCGTGCGGGCCACCTACGGGAGCGACGGCCGGATCTACTATCCACGCCTCGCGCCCGGCCAGGGCGGGCTCGAAGGCTCGCTCCACTCGATCCGGCCCGACGGATCCGACGACCGGATCCACCTCACCTTCCCGAACGCCGACGAGGTGGTGCCGTCTCCCGACGGCCACTGGGTGGCGTTCCAGGAGTCCGACAACGTCTACATCACCGCGCTCCCTCCGTTCGGCTCGGCCGGCAAGCCGATCCGGATCGAGCACAAGCGCGGCAAGCTCCCGGTCACGAAGCTGAGCACCGAGGGCGGGCTCTTCCCGCGCTGGCGGGATCGGAGCACCGTGGAGTTCGGCGGCGGGAATCGGTACTTCGCCTATCACACCGACAGCAAGCGCACGGACACCGTCGAGATCGACCTCACCGTGCCGCGGGACATCCCGAACGGCACCGTCGCGTTCCGGAACGCGCGGATCGTCACGCTCGACAACCGCCAGGTGGTCAATGGCACGCTGGTGGTGCAGGGCAGCCGGATCACCTGCGTCGGCCGGTGCTCGGTTCCGTCGGGCGCCCGGGTGTTCAACGCGAGCGGTAAGACGATCATCCCCGGCTTCATCGACGTCCACTCCCACAACTACCGGGAGCACCGGGGCATCATTCCGCAGCACAACTACGAAGGGGCCACCTTCCTCGCCTTCGGCATCACCACCACGACGGACCCCTCGATGTGGTCCCAGAACCTCTTCCCGACGGCCGAGATGGTGGACGCCGGGGTGATCGTGGGGCCCAGAGTCTTCACCACCGGTGACCCGCTCTACTCGGGCGACGGCCTCCGACAGGAGGAGTTCACCAGCTACGAGGTAGCCGAGGCGGGAATCAAGAAGCTCAAGGGCTGGGGCGCGGTCTCGCTCAAGCAGTATCTCCAACCACGCCGCGAGCAGCGGCAATGGGTCACCGACATCGCGCGGAAGGTCGGCATCCAGGTCACCTCGGAGAACGGCGATCTGCCGTACACGCTGGGCATGATCATGGACGGCCACACCGGCTTCGAGCATCCGCTCAGCTATCTGCCGCTCTACGGCGACCTCACCAAGTTCTTCGGCATGGCCCAGGCGACCTACTCCCCCACCTTCATGGTGGGCGGGGCCGGCCCCTGGAACGAGGAGTACTGGTATCAGGAGCTGGAGGTCTGGAAGGACGCCAAGACCAGGCGCTGGATGCCGTGGATGCAGCAGATCCCGCAGGCGCGGCGGCGGATGCTCCGCCCGGCGACGGACTACAGCTACCCCTTCATCGCGCAGGGCCTGGCCGACATGATCGCGAATGGCGGCTACGGTGCGATCGGCGCCCACGGGCAGCGCAACGGCCTCGGCTCCCACTTCGAGGTCTGGATGGCGGCCGCCGGCACCGGCAACATGGGGGCGCTCGAGGTCGCGAGCCTCCACGGCGCCCGTTTCATCGGCCGCGAGCAGGATCTCGGCTCGATCGAGGTCGGCAAGCTGGCCGACTTCATGGTGCTCAACAGCAACCCGCTCGACAACATCCGGAACACGGCCGACATCCAGTACGTCGTCAAGGGCGGCGTCGTCTATGACGACGAGACCCTGAACGAGATCTGGCCGCGGCAGCGCCCATATGGCCCGATGTACTGGCAAGTTCCGGACGCGCTGAAGAGCGACGACAAGCCGCTTCGGCCGTAACCCGCACGCCCGCCGTCATCCCGCTCCCCCGCTGGAGCGGGATGACGCTGGCGCCCGGCGACCCGGGCACCGAGATTCCGGCGACCCGCCCCCGACCGAGCGCAACCGATGCCCGATGATCGCCCACCGAATCGACTGATCCCCGCCATCGTCCTGGCGCTGGGGCTCGCCCTCGCAGGCTGGTTCATCGGCCGGGGCTGGACCGCTGCCCGGACGGTCGAGCGGTTCGTGACGGTGAAGGGCGTGGCCGAGCGGGAGGTGACCGCGGACCTGGCGCTCTGGCCGTTCCAGGTGGTGGCGACCAACAACGACCTCGGTCGGGCCCAGGCGGAGATCGACCGAAGCATCGGCGCGATCTACCGCTTCCTCGCCCGGAACGGCGTCGACACCGCCGGCGCGGAGCTCCAGGGCCTTCAGGTGACCGACCGGCTCGCCCAGGACTACCGCGAAGGCGGCGCCGCCTCGGCCCGATTCGTGGTGCAGCAGCTGGTGATGGTCCGCTCCCAGAACGCCGCCGCGGTACAGGGAGCCAGCCAGCACCTCGGCGAGTTGGTGGGGGAGGGCGTGGTGCTCCAGTCCGGCAGTGGATGGGGGCCCGCCCGGCCGGTCTTCCTCTTCGGCGGGCTCAACGAGGTGAAGCCCGCCATGATCGCCGAGGCGACCTCGAGCGCCCGGGCGGCGGCCGAGGAGTTCGCGCGGGACTCGGACAGCCGGCTTGGCGGCATCCGCCGGGCCTCGCAGGGCATCTTCGTGATCCTGCCGAGGGATCAGGCCCCAGGCGTGAGCGAGTCCGATCAGCTGAACAAGACCGTTCGAGTGGTCACCACCGTGGAGTACTATCTCGAGCACTGAGCGGTCGCATCGCCAGAGACCGCCCGAGCGGTCGTCCGGCTCGGGAGACGCCGTGCGCCAGCTTCGTGGAGCCATCGCCGCCGCGCTCGCGATCGTCGCCTCGTGCAGCGGCGGCGATGCCGAGCCCGATCCGCTCTATCCCCTTCGCACGCTGCTGGCTCCGGCGTCGTACCACGCGCCGCTGGTGAGCCCGGACGGCCGGTGGGTCAGCTACTTCGCTCCGGTGGAGGGCGCCGCCAATCTGTTCGTGGCGCCGGCCGACGCGCCCGATTCCGCGCGGCAGCTGACACACCGGATCGGACGCGGGCTCCAAGCCACCGACGTCAGCGGGAACACCATGTACCGGTGGACGCCCGACAGCCGCCGGCTCGTCTTTCCCGAGGATCAGAACGGCAACGAGAAGTGGAATCTCCACGTCGTGGACGTCGAGACCGGCGCGGAGCGCGCCCTCACCCCGCTGCCGGGAGTGGCCGTCCAGCTGATGGCCTTCGAGGAGCGCGACCCGCGCTACGCCGCCGTGGCGGTCAAGGATCGCCATCCGGTGTTTCCCGACCTCTACCGCCTCGACCTCGAGTCCGGTGAGCGGACCCTGATTCTGGCCAATGACGCGATGCTCGCGGTGGTCCCGGACCGCACCCTCCGGCCGCGCCTCGGGATGGCGTTCGCGGCCGACGGCTCCGTCGACCTCTACCGGCCGACCGGCAGCGGTTGGGATCTGGTCTGGGATCTGGCGCCCGAGGACGTGCCGGCGCTGAGCGCGAGCAGCTACCGGCAGGCGTTCGGATTCGACGGCGAGAACCAGCGGTTCTATCTCTTCGACAGCGAGGGCCGGGACGTGGCCGCGCTGGCGGCGCTCGATCCGGAGACGGGACGGCGGGATTCGATCGCCCAGGATCCGCGGGTCGACATCGCGGCCGTGCTCTACCACCCCAAGACTTTCGCGCTCCAGGCCTACGCCACGATCTGGACCCGGACCGAGTGGACGGTGATCGACACCACGCTCCGGGAGGACTTCGCGCGCCTCGGAAACCTGGCCGACGGCGACTTCGCAATCGAGAGCCGCTCCGACGACCAGCGCCGTTGGGTGGTGCACTACCGGCTCTCGGATGCGCCCGACGCCTACTACCTCTACGATCGCGAGACCGGAGGGGCCACGCGGCTCTTCGTCGCGACCCCCGAGCTCGAGGGGATGCGCTTCTCCAAGCTCCACCCCTTCGAGCTCCAGACGCCGGACGGTCTGCCGCTGGTCTCCTACTACCTGCTTCCGCCCTGGTCGGATCGCGATGGCGACGGCAAGCCAGCCGCGCCGGTGCCAGCCGTCGTCCTGGTCCACGGCGGTCCGAGCGACGAGCGCGCCCAGTACGCCTTCGGCGGGATCGTCCATTGGTTCGCCAATCGCGGTTACGCGGTCCTCTACCTCAACTATCGCGGGTCGGCCGGCTTCGGCAAGCGATACATGAACGCCCAGAACCTCGAGTGGGGCGGCAAGATGCACGAGGACGTCCTGCAACAGGTCGACTGGGCGGCGGCGCAGGGAATCATCGACCGCGACAAGGTGGCGATCGTCGGGGGCAGCTACGGCGGTTACGAGGTGCTGGTGGGTATGACGATGACGCCGGAGGCCTTCGCCTGCGGCGTCGATCTGGTCGGGCCCTCCAACCTCGAGCGATTCATGCCCCACTGGAACGTCGATCGGATGGCGAAGGTGGTCGGCGATCCGCGAACCGAAGCGGGACGCGCCCATCTCCGATCGCGGTCACCGATCAACTTCGCGGGGCAGACCACGCGCCCCGTGCTGATCGGCCAGGGAAGCAACGACTCCCGGGTTCCCAAGCATCAGTCGGACACCGTGGTGGCGGCGATGCAGGCGGCGGACGCCCCGGTCGTATACGCCGTTTATCCGGACGAGGGCCACGGCCTGCTCCGGCCGGCCAACAGCTTCTCGTTCTGGGCGATCGGCGAGCAATTCCTGGCGCAATGCCTGGGCGGGCGGGCCGCCCCGATCGGCGACGCGCTCGACGGCGCCAGCGTGGTGATCGAGACCGGCATCGACTACATCCCCGGCCTGCGCGACGCGCTGGCCCGCCGGGACTCGCTGGCCGCCGGGGCCAGGGAGTAGCGCGGTGCCCGGTCAGCGCGCGGCGCGGAAGACCACCTCGCCGCCCTTCATCACCCAGCGGACTCCTTCGATCACGGCCCGAATGTCGGCGCTCGGATCGCCCCGGACGCCGACCAGGTCGGCGTAGAACCCCGGCGCGATCCGGCCGAGCGAGTCCTCCATCCGCAGCAGCATTGCGCCGTTGACCGTCGCGGTGGTCAGCGCTTCGACGGGCGTCATGCCCGCCTCGACGAACCAGGCGAGCTCCCGGGTGTTCTCGCCGAAGCCGGTGAAGACGGCGTCGGAGCCCATCGCGATCCGCACCCCGGCCTGATGCGCCCGGCGCACGGTCCCGAGATTTCGATCGACGAAGGCCATCAGGTTCCTGGCCACGCCGGAGCTGTAGCCGAATTCGTCGCGATGGTCGGCGTAGTAGCGGTTGTGATCGATCGTCGGCACGTAGATCGTGCCGCGCTCCACCATCAGGCGGAGCGTTTCGTCGTCCAGGTCGACCGCGTGCTCGATCGACTCCGCCCCGGCGCGCACGGCGTCCCGCGCCGCCTCCGGTCCGTAGGAATGCACCGTGACCGGCTTGCCGCGATCGTGCGCCGCCTGGACCACCGCCAAGAGCTCCTCGTAGGTGTGCGTCGGCGTGCCCGAGAGATCGGAGGCGCTCCCGGTCGAGCCGAACACCTTGACGAGATCGGCGCCCGCGTCGAGCTGCAGCTTGGCTGCGCGCTCCACCTCCTCGACCCCACCGGAGTGATTGCCGCAGCCGGTCGCGCCTGGTCGCTTGGTGAGCCCGCAGCCGGCCGCGAACAGTCGGGGGCCGGTGACGTAGCCCGAAGCGACCAGGTCGCGCAGGGTGATCGCGATCTGCCTCGGCGAATAGAGGTCTCGCGCGCTCGTGACACCGACCCGGAGCATCGCCCGGAGGTTCTCCTGCGCCGGCACCAGCAGGGTCGAGGGCTTCCGCTGACTGAGCTGACTCCAGGGCAGGGTGCCCGGACGGCCATCCCAGTAGTAGGTGGCGTGTACGTGCGCGTCGATCAGGCCGGGCATGGCGACCAACGGGCGCAGGTCGACCGGCGTGGCCCCGTCGGGCATCGGGGCGCCGGCCTCGAGCACCGCCACGATCCGCTCGCCCTCCACCACCACGACGCCGCCATCGACGGTCGTTCCGGGACTGGTGATCACTTTGGCGAAGCGAAAGGCCCTGGGCTGCGCTCCGGCCGGACCGGCGGCGAGGCCCCAACACGCGAGAATGCCGGCGAGGAACGCTCGCCGGCATCTGGACAGCCGAGCCATGAACCGGACCTCGAAGCGTCAGGACGCTCGAACGTAGCGGCAACCGTTGTCCTGCGCGAGCACCGCGCTGAAGATACCCGAGGGCTGGAGGATCACCCCGGGCACCAGGCTCCGCCGCACGACCGCCTCGGCCTCGGCCATGTCCAGCTTGTCGGTCCGCGCCACCAGCGACGCACAGTCCCGGAGCGCCAGCGAGCAGACCAGCACGATCGCGCCGCCCTTCATCAGCGCTTCGAGCGTGAAGTCGGCGAACTCCGGCGGGAGCGCGTGCGCGCCGGTTCGATCGATCACCGGGTTGCGAGAGGTCGGCATCCGGGTCGCCGGATCGTGCACGTTCCACTTTCGGGCCACTCCGTACTTGGCCCAATAGTCCTGATCGAGCACCAACGAAATGGCGTCGTGGCGCACGTTGACCACGGTGTCGAGATCCCGCTCGGGGACCGCGAAGACGGTGGCGTACTGCTTCCGCCAGATCGCCGCCCGCCAGACCCCGAAGCCGTCTTCCACCGAGGTCACGTCGAAGATCGCCCGGTAGCGGCCGGTGAGCTTCGCCACCCAGGACAGATCCCATTGCCGGCCCTGCATCGGCGGCGGGGTGGCCTCGAGCTCGCCGACCGTTACCGCGCCAAGCGTTCCGAGCGCCATGGTCTCCAGGAAGCTCCGACGATTGGTGCGCATGGTCCCCTCCCCTCGGTTGCTGCCGGTTGTTGGATCATGCGGCGAGCGGGGTGAAGGAAGGCCGAGCCCCGGGTGATGGCTCCTTCACTCGTCGGGAACGGTCGTAGCTACAAGCCAGACAATCGTTTAGCTCCGCCTCAGGTGGCCCGACGCAGCTTGTCGTCGACCGGTGGTCGCAGGCCTTCGAGGCCGCAGAGCCGTGACAACGTCAGCTGGGGAGCAGGACATGTCGGGTCGATCGATGAATCAGGTCAAGATGGTGGGCATGGCGGTGGTCGGTCTCGTCGCGGCGGGCAGCTTCGGATGGATGGCGCGGCCCAAAGCGGCGACCACGGCGCCCGCAGCAGTGGCCAGCACCACTAGGACGGCGCTGGAGGGCCTGAGCAGCGGCTTCGCCGACGTCGCCGATCGGGTCAAGCCAAGCGTGGTGTACGTCACCGCGTCGCGTCGAGCGGATGCGCCGTCGATGGTGCTGTCCATCCCGAGGGAATTGCGGCGGTTCTTCGATCCGGGGCTCCCGGACGACCAAGCCGCGCGACGGCGGGGGCTCGATGGTGACCAACTCGGGCTCGGGCTTCGTGGTCTCGCAGGACGGGTACCTGCTGACCAACGCCCACGTCGTCGCCGGCGCCAAGCGGGCGCGGGTGCGACTGCTCGATCGGCGTGAGCTGGACGCCAGCGTAGTGGGCACCGATCCATCGATCCCGATGGTGCCAAGCACCAGGTGCGAGACGGCGAGCGAGAGGCCAAGCGCCATCGTCACCAGCGCGAGCCCGCGAGCACGAAGATCACACGGCTCGCAACCGCCACCCGCTGTCCGAGGACGCTCACGCGAGCGCGGGTGGAGCAGCGGCAACCCGCCTCGCTACCAGCCGAGCTTGTCGATGTAGTGCGGGAGCATCTTGCGCCACCAGGGCCAGTCGTGGTTCACGTCGTGGCCCCAGAGATCGAGCGTGTGCGGAATCTGCTTGGCGGCGAGCACCGCCGAGATCTCGCGCGACGCGTCGGGCGCCTCGTACGCTCCCTGACCGGTGACGATGTTCAGGCTGCAGGCCGTCCGGAGCAGCTCGAGGGAGCGTCCCTCGAGCCCCGGAAGATACGAGGTCGGATTGTTGTAGAAGACGTTGTCGTCGCCGTAGCCGTGGAGATAATCCGGGCCGAGGTCGTAGAACCCGCTCATCGCGATCAGGGTGTCGAAGAGATCCGGCCGGCGGAAGACCGCGTTCGCGGCATGGAACGCGCCGAAGCTTGCGCCCGAGGCCGCGATCCGAGCCCCGGCATCCCCGCAGGCGTCGCGAATGAAGGGAGCGACTTCCTCTTCGATGTAGCGGCTGTAGACCGCCTGGCGCCGGGCCTGCTCGCGCACGTCGAGCTGCCGGTCCATCCAGGCCCAGCGATTGATGCTCTCGATCGAGAACACCCGCACCCGGCCCGCGAAGATCGCGGGCTCGATGCTCTTGATCAGGTAGAACCGCTCGTTCTCGAGGAAATCCGCCGCCGCCGTCGGAAAGAGCAGCAGGGGCCGGCCTCGATCGCCATAGCCGACGATCGGCATCTCGAGGCCCATGTTCGGGCTCTGCCAACTGGTGATCCGCCTGCTCAACGCGGGATCGACGAACTGATGGTCCATCGGTCGGTCTCCTCGGAGGAGGGCGGGAAGATCGTCGCTCCGGGCCGCCCGGGCTAGAGCCTCAGCCCCCAACGCCACGGGGCCGCGCAAGGCCCGTGGGGGAGGGCGATTGGGAGTCGGCCCGTGGCCCGAGCGCCAGCCAGTCCGACCATACCCTTGACAGCTTAGGGTAGAGGTGGCAGCTTGACCTAAGCTGCTTAGGGAGTAGACCGTGACCGGCGTCGACCTGCTGCAGGGCACCCTCGATCTCTTCATCCTCCGCTCCCTCACCTGGGGGCCGCGCCACGGCTACGAGGTGAGCCGCTGGATCCGGGCCTCGTCGGGTCAGGCCCTCACCGTCGAAGAGGGCGCGCTCTATCCCGCGCTCCATCGGCTCGAAGCCCGAGGCCTGGTGGAGTCCGAGTGGGGCGTCACCGCCCAGAACCGCCGCGCCAAGTACTACGGACTCACCCGCGCGGGCCGCGAGGAGTCGAAGCGGCTCGCCAAGGCGTGGACCCGCTACGTCGGTGTCGCCGAGCGGATTCTCGACGCCGAAGCGGGTGCGGAATGAGCGGGGCGCCGTTCGAGCGGCCCGAGCCGAGCCGGCGCGACGTCGACGACGAGCTGGCGCTCCACCTCGAGCTCCGCACGGCCGAGCTGATCGAAGAGGGCTTGAGCCCCGACGAAGCGCGCGCCGAGGCGCTGCGTCTCTTCGGCGATCCCGCCTCGCGGGGGGCCGAAGTCCATCGGATCGACCGCCGCGAGGCGTGGCGTCGGCGCTGGCGGGGAATCGGGGCCGACTGGCTCGGCGATCTGCGCCACGCGGGGCGCGCCGTGGCTCGGCGGCCGCTCTTCGCCGCCGCGGCCGTCGCGATCCTGACCGTCGGGATTGGAGCCAACACGGCGGTGTTCTCGCTGGTCAACGCGGTGCTGCTCGATCCGCTCCCCTACGCGGAGCCGGATCGTCTTCTCAGTCTCTCGAGCGCCGACGCGGAAGGGACCTTCCAGGTTTCCGAGCAGGAGCGTCTCCGCTACCGCTCGGAGCGGCAGATCTTCTCGGGCGTCGGGACCTGGACTTTCGGTCCGGCCACGATCCAGGGCGATGGAGAGCCGGAGCGGATCGAAGCCGCCTATCTCGACGCGGCCACCTTTGCGGTGGCCGGGCTCGAGTTGGTCGCGGGGCGGCCGTTCACCGAGGCGGAGGACGCGCCGGGCGCCGATCTGGTCGTGGTGGTGACCGAGGGCTACGCAAGGCGTCGTCTGGGTGGCGTCCCCTCGGCCGTCGGGCGGGAGCTCCTGATCGGGGGCCGGCCGCTCGAGGTGGTCGGCGTCCTGGCCGGGGAGGTGCGGCTGCCTGGAGACTTCGCCGGACCTCCGAGCGAGGTCTATCTGCCGCTTGGGCTCGATCCCGCATCGCCCGATCCTCGCAACATCCACTATCTCGCGGCCCTGGCCCGGTTGGCGCCCGGGGTCGATCGCGCGGCGGCGGTCGCGCGGCTCGGGATCGTGGCCCGGGAGCTCGAGCAGTCGATTGCCGCGTTGCCCGACGAATTCCGGATCGAGGCCATCCCGGTCCGCGAGGAGGTGCTCGGGCCGTTCCGGACCGGCGCCGTGCTGTTGCTCGCGGCGGTGGCGCTCCTGCTCCTGCTCGCCTGCACCAACATCGCCGGCCTGTTGCTCGCCCACACCGAGGCTCGGCACCAGGAGTACGCGGTGCGCGCGGCGTTGGGCGCCGGCGCCGGCCGGCTGGCTCGCCACGTCCTGGCGGAGAGCACGGTGATCGCCGCGCTTGGCGGGCTCGGCGGGCTCGCGCTCGGCTACCTGGCGCTTCGCGGCTTGGTCGCCGCGAGCCCGCCCAGCCTGCCGCGGATCGGCGCGGTGGGGATGGATTGGCGGGTCGTGCTCTTCGGCATGGCCGCGACCGGTCTGGCCGCGACGCTCGCCGGCTCGATTCCGGCGCTCCGCCTTCGCCATCGGGAGCTGGCCTCGGTGCTCCGCTCCGACGGGCGGGGTCTCACCGGCGGGCGGGTGCGCCATCGGGTGCGCCGGATGCTGGTGATGGGCGAGGTGGCGCTCGCGATCAGCATCGCGGCGGGCGCGGGTCTCGTGTTGATGAGCTGGCGCAACGTCACCTCGGTCAGCCCCGGCTTCGAGATCGGCGGCGCCCTCACCGCGCAGCTCTCGCTGCCGGCGGCGAGCTATCCCGACCGCGAGACCCGCTGGCGCTACTACCGTGATCTCCTTGCCCGCCTCGATCAGGCGTCGGAGGTCGAGGCGGCCGGCGTCGTCAGCGCGCTCCCGCTCGACTCTCCCGCCGGGGACTGGGGCTTCCTGATCGAGGGGCGGCCGCCGGTGCCCGACGGCGAGCGGAAGCCGTTCGCCGATCGCTACATCGTCTCGGCCGGCTACTTCGAGGCGATGCGGGTCCCGCTGCTCGAAGGGCGCACGCTCTCGCCAACGGACGACGCCGAGCACCCGCCCGTGGTGCTGCTCAATCGCGCGGTGGCCGACCGATACTGGCCCAACGGCGGCGCGCTCGGCGCCCGGATCCGGCTCTCGACCGATCTCGATCCGGTGTGGCGTGAGGTGGTCGGGATCGTCGGCAACGTGCGCAGCAGAGGCCTCGAGCAGGAGCTCCGGCCGGAGTTCTACTTCCCGCACGCTCAGTTCCCCGCCTCCACGGGCGGCAACGCCGTCGGCACCATGAGCCTGGTGGTCCGCAGCGGCGGCGATCCGTCCGCGCTCGCCGGGACCGTGCGCGCCGCGGTGCGCGAGCTGGACCCGACGATCCCGGTGTCGCGGGTGCAGACCATGTCGTCGGTGCTCGAGAGCACGCTCTCGGTCCGCCGCTTCCAAGCGCTCCTGCTCGGCTTCTTCGCGGTGGCGGGGCTCGGCCTGGTCGCCATCGGTGTCTACGGGGTGATCGCCTTCCTGGTCGAGGAGCGGCGGACGGAGTTCGGGCTCCGGATGGCACTCGGGTCCAACCGTGCGGACGTGCTCCGTCTGGTGCTGGCGGACGGCGCCAGGCTCGGTCTCCCGGGCATCGCGCTCGGTTTGCTCGGGGCGGTGACGGTGGGCCGGCTGCTCCGGAGCACGCTCTACGGGGTGGACGCGCTGGAGCCGTGGGTGCTGGTCGGCGTGGCGGGGCTGGTTCTGGCGGTGATCGTCGGCGCGTCGCTCACCCCGGCGATACGCGCCGCTCGCACCGACCCGGGCGCCGCGCTCGCGCCGGAGTAGTCGCCGGCCGCTCGGAAGGAGCCTGAGCGGGTCTCGGCACCCCCCGGCGCTCGGCGACGACGCCGACCCCCGGCACTGCCTGCGCGGCCGGGGGTCGCGTCGACAGCGCGCTCGAGTGCCTCGGTGAGATGCATGGCAGCGCTGCGTCGACAGCGCGCTCGAGTTTCTCGGTAGGATGCCATGGCAGCCGCTGCGTCGACAGCGCGCTCGAGTGCCTCGGCGAGCTGCATCGCGGCGCTGTTTCGGCCTTGCGCCGAGTGGCGAGACGCACGGCGGCGCTGCGCCGAGCTCGCTCTGCGCCTCCGCCAGATGCGCGACCTCGTCGTGCCGAGGGTCCCATCGCCCGACCTCACGACCCTGGTCGTGTGATCGGCCGAGTGAGCGGGTATCTTCTCCGGCGGGCGATATCCGGGAGCGAGCGTGGCGCGACGGACGCAAGCCCGCTACGACGCGATCGTCGTCGGCAGCGGGGCCGGTGGCGGCATGGCGGCCTACCAGCTGGCCGTGCAAGGGCTCAAGGTGCTCGTGCTCGAGGCGGGCCGACACTACGACCCGACGCGCGAGACCCCGATGTTCCAGCTGCCCAAGGACGCGCCCTTGAGAGCAGGGGGCACCAGGGACAAGCCCTTCGGGTTCTTCGACGCCACCGTGGACGGCGGCTGGAGCGTGCCGGGCGAGCCCTACACCACCGCTCCGGGCAGCGACTTCCTCTGGTGGCGGGCCCGGATGCTCGGCGGGCGGACCAACCACTGGGGCCGGATCTCGCTCCGGATGGGGCCGTACGACTTCAAGCCCTACTCGCGCGACGGCATCGGCTTCGACTGGCCAATCGGCTACGACGATCTCGCCCCCTACTACGACAAGACCGAGGCCCTGATCGGCGTCTACGGGTCGAGCGAGGGTCTCGAGAACACCCCGGACTCGCCCAACGGCACCCTGCTTCCGCCGCCCACGCCTCGTGCCTACGAGCAACTGGTCCGGAAGCACTGCGGCCCACTGGGTATTCCGGTGGTGCCGTCGCATCTCGCCATCCTGAGCGCCCGTCAGGACGCCGATCGCTGGCCGGCGCTGCTCCATCCGGACAACCGGCTCGCGCAGCGGGTGCTGGCGGACTCGATGCGGACCCGCTCGGCTTGCTTCTGGGCCACCGAGTGTGGCCGGGGCTGCGCGATCAAGGCGAACTTCCAGAGCACCACGGTGCTGTTGCCGCCGGCGCTGGCCACGGGCAACGTCGAGCTGATCACCGACGCAATGGTTCGCGAGGTGACGGTGGACCCGGCCGGCCGCGCGACCGGTGTGAGCTACGTCGACAAAGGCACCCGCGAGGACCGTCACGTCGAGGGCAGGGTGGTGGTGCTCGCCGCGAGCGCCTGCGAGACCGCGCGGATCCTGCTGAACTCGACGTCGTCGCAATTCCCGAACGGCCTGGCCAACGGCAGCGGGCTGGTGGGCAAGTACTTGATGGACACCGTCGGGGCGGGGATTCAGGGACAGATCCCGGCGCTCGAGAGCCTGCCCCCGCACAACGAGGACGGCGCCTCGGGGGACCATCTCTACATGCCCTGGTGGCTGTATCGGGAGCAGCTCGCCGGCAGGCTGGACTTCCCGCGCGGCTATCACGTCGAGTTCGGCGGCGGCCGCAAGATGCCCGGGTCGGGCATCTTCTGGGGCCTGGAGGACTACACGAACGGCGCCTACGGCGCCCGATTCAAGCAGGAGGCGCGCCGCTACTACGGCTCGTTCCTCTACTTCGACGGTCGGGGCGAGATGATCCCGAACCAGGACTGCTACTGCGAGATCGACCCGGACACCAAGGACCAGTGGGGCATCCCGGTGCTCCGCTTTCACTGGCAGTGGGCCGACCACGAGACTCGCCAGGCGGCCCACATGGTCAGGACCTTCGCCGAGATCGTCGACGCGATGGGCGGCACGGTGGTTGGCGGTTCGGTGGAGCGCGACGGCGCGAAGGTGATCGCCAAGGGCGGGCAGATCATCCACGAGGTTGGAACCGTCCGGATGGGCGGCGATCCGAGGAGCTCGGTGCTCGACCCGAATTGCCAGGCGTGGGAGGTGAGGAACCTCTTCGTCACCGACGGGGCGCCCTTCGTCTCCAACGCCGACAAGAACCCGACCCTCTCGATCCTGGCGCTCGCGTGGCGGACCTGCGATCACATCGTCGAGGAGATGAAGCGAGGGAGCGTATGACCGAGCGATCCGACGTCCCGATCTCTCCCGAGCGCTCGGGCGACCGCGAGCTCTCCCGCCGCAGGTGGCTCGCCGCGATGGCCGCCGCGGGAGCGTCGCTGCCCGTGCTCTCGAGCGCGGCGTGCGAGCCGTCCGACCAGGCCGCCGGCGCCCCGACCCCGCTCACCGGGCCCCGCGGAACGCCGTCCGACCCCGACTTGATTCATCCCCGGATCTGGTGGGACAAGCAGCTCACGCAAGCGGAGCTGGTCACCCTGGCGGCGCTCACCGACACGATCATCCCCGCGGACGACACCAGTCCGAGCGCGAGCGCGGTGGGCGTGCCCGACTACATCGACGAGTGGGCGAGCGCCCCCTACGACTGGGCCCGCGAGGGCATCGCCAAGATCCGGAGCGGACTCGCGTGGCTGGACGAGGAGAGCGGGCGTCGCTTCGGAAAGCCGTTCGCCGCGATCGACCAGTCGGAGCGGAACGCGATCGCGGACGACATCTGCTATCTACCTCGGGCCCGACCGGAGCATCAGGAGGCGGCCCGCTTTTTCGACATGATCCGCGATCTCACGGCAACCGGGTTCTATACCACCGAGGCCGGGATGGGGGACCTGGGCTATGTCGGCAACGTCCCGCTCGACCGGTTCGACGGCCCGCCCCGCGAGGTGCTCGAGCGCTTGGGCCTGGTCTGAGCCGCGTGTTTCGCTCTAGCGTCCGAGTCGCTGGAGAACGGCGCGGAGGCGCTCGGGGTCCGGCTCGCTCTTGGGTGCGGCGGCCCCGGCCGCAGGGTCGAAGCGCACCGCGGCGAGGTGCAGCTCGACCACCCCGGTCGCCTCGATGAGCCGCTCGACGACATCGGCGATCACGCCGCCGCCGGCCACGATCGTGAGCCCCGGCGGCGCGGCGCTCACCAGCGCCCGGATGTGCTCGCGCCCGAGGAAGGCGGTGCGCTGGCCGCCCGAGGTCAGCACCCGCCGCACGCCGAGCCCACCGAGCTCGGCCAGGGCAGGGCGCTGCTCGGGCACCAGGTCGAAGGCTCGATGCAAGGTGACCGGCAGCGGGGCAGCCGCCTCGACCAGCCGCGCCACGAGACCGCGGTCGATCGCGCCGGATCTGGTCAGCCCCCCGGTCACGATGCCAGCCGCCCCCGCCGCTCGCGCCGCTTCGATCGCCCGCAGCATGGCGGCGGCCTCGGCCTCAGAGTAATGGAAGTCGCCCGGTCGCGGGCGGATCATCACGAAGGCCGGGACTCCG
Organism: Gemmatimonadales bacterium; assembly: GCA_050184075.1. Taxonomy (GTDB): domain Bacteria; phylum Gemmatimonadota; class Gemmatimonadetes; order Gemmatimonadales; family GWC2-71-9; genus SHZU01. Next base: position 22,695 of record JBFXAS010000010.1, on the reverse strand, counting down.
AGCGCTCCGATCTCGGCGAGGAGATCGGCATCCGGAGTGAGCCCCTCCTGGTCGAGCCGGGCACAGAGCTCGAGCCGGTCGGCGCCGACCCGGGTCGCGGCCCGCGCCGACTCGACGGAATCGACCGCGGCCTCCACCAGGACGGTGTTCACGGACCGCGCGACGGGGACGGGCGGGCGGCGCTCACGGCGAGCCCTCGTCACGGTCGGCCGTCGGCGTTAGCATTGGCCAGCGATCCCCTCCGACTCTCTCTCGAACGGGAGGCTCCATGACGGAGACCGAAGCGCGGGGCCCCGGCGGCACGCCGGGCGGCCTGGGCGAGTTTCTGATCGGCCTGGCGATGGTGGTCGGTGGAGGGTATCTGGTCCTCAACCAGGTCACCGTCACCAGCAGCTTCTGGAACTTCTTCGGATACAGCGCGTTCGGCCTGTCGCTGATCCCGCTCCTGATCGGCATCGGGATCCTGTTCTTCAACGGCAAGTCGATCATCGGCTGGTTCCTCACCCTGGCTGGCGCGCTGATCATCCTGCTCGGTGTCCTGGTGAACATGAACATCTTCTTCCGGCCGACGAGCCTGTTCAACACGCTACTGATGTTGGGAGCCTTGGCGGGTGGCCTTGGACTCATCGCCCGATCGTTACGGGCCCGCTGACCTCGGCGCGGCTCTCCCGCCGATGCGCGCGCTGCACCTGGTCGTGAGCCGAAGGCCGTCCGTCCGGCGCGGCGCGCCGGTCTTTGCCGGGACCAACGTCCTGGTCCGCTCGCTGATCGATCACCTCGACCGGGGCGGCGACCTGGAGGAGTTTCTCGGCCGGCACGACGCGGTGGCCCGCGATCAGGCGCTCGCCGCGTGCGCGCTCGGGCTCGAGGCGCTGCTCGAGACGATCCCGCTCGACGCCAGTCCGCCCCAGCGCTCGCTGCTGCCCCGAACCGACCGCGATGGCGTGATCCAGAACGCCGAGGAGCTGGAGGCCGCGCTGGTCGTCGGCCGCAGAGTGCGCTGCCCGGGGTGTCGCGACCTGGTCTTCCAATCGTGGCCCGGCGGCTGGGACTCTCATGCGGCGACCCGCTGCCGCGGCCTCGCCGGCGTCGACGGGCGAGCTCGGAAGGCCGAGTTCAAGCGCCGCTTCTCGTCGCTCTTTCGCTGAGTTACCAGCCCCACACGATCGGCACCATGATCACGATCATCACGATCATCGTGATCGTGAGCGGGAGGCCGAGTCGGGCGTAGTCGGTGAAGCGGTAGCCACCGGGACCGTAAACCATCGTGTTGGTCTGGTACCCGATCGGGGTGAGGAACGAGCACGACGCGGCCACCGCGACGGCGATGGCGAAGGAGCGGGGCTCGAGGGAGAGTGCCCGGGCCGCTTCGAGGCCGATCGGGAACATCAGCGCGGCCGCGGCGTTGTTGGTGACCAGCTCGGTCAGGAGCACCGTCGCCACCACCACGCCAAACAACACCGCGTGGGCGCCGAAGCCGCCGAAGATCCCACTGATCCCGTGCGCCACGACCGCCGCCAGCCCGGTGTTCTCGATCGCGACGCCGTAGGCGAACGACGCGGCGATCACGATGATGACGTCGAGGTCGACCGCGCTTCGGGCCTCGCCCGCGGTGAGGACACCCGCCATGATGAGCAGGGCCACCCCGGCCAGCGCCGCCTGGAGGATCGGCAGCACGCCCGCGCCCGCGAGGAAAACGATCCCGACCGCCACGAGACCGACCAGCCAGGCCTTCTTGGTGACGCCGGGCGGGGTGCCGCCCAACGGCGCCACCAGCAGGAAGTCGTTCCGGTCGCGCCAACGGCTGTGGAACGCCTGGTCGGTGAGCAGGAGAAGCGTGTCGCCGACCTTGAGGCGGACCTCGCCGAGCTTGGCCCGGATCCGCTCGCCGGAGCGATGGATGGCCACCACGGCCGCCTGATAGCGGCTGCGGAACTCGAGCTCCTTGATGGTGCGCCCGACCAGCGGAGAGGCCGGCCCGAGCACCGCCTCGGTGAAGGTGTGGCGCGCGGTGTCGAAGTGGGTGAGCTGGCGCTGTTCGGCTGACTCGAGCCCTCGCATCTTCTGCAGGTCGACCACCATGTCCACCCGGCCGACGAACCACAGACGATCCTCCGCCCGGAGCACGGTCTCCGGCCCAACCGGTGCGACCAGCTCCCCATCGATCCGCTCGATCTGCACCAGGAAGACACCCTGGAGATTGCGGAGACCCGCGGCCTCGACCTCACGGCCGGCCATCGGTCCCTCGGGCACGACCCGCATCTGGACCATGAACTCCCGGACGTCGCCGTCGAGCCGCCCGGCGACGGGCGTCCGGTCGGGCAGGAGCCAGCGGGTCGTGAGCACCAGCACGACGAGCGCGACACCGATGACGGGCAGCCCGACGGGTGTGATCTCGAAGAGGCCCATCGGCGCCATGCCCTGCGACTCGAGGAGCCCGCTCACCACCAGGTTGGTCGAGGTCCCGATGGCGGTGCCCACCCCTCCGAGCACGACGCCGAAGGACAACGGCATCAGGAACCTCGACGGTGACGCGCCGCGGCGCTCGCACCAGGCGAGCACCACCGGGATCAGCATCGCCACGATCGGAGTGTTGTTGAGGAAGGCCGAGGCCACCACCGCCGGCAGCAGCAGCCGGGCGAGCGTGGCGCGCTCACCGTCACCACCGCCGAGCAGACCGTAGATCAGCGGGTTGAGCAGCCCCGTCTTCTCCACCGCCCGGGCGAGGATATACAGGGCGGCGACGGTCATCGGCGCCGGGTTCCCGAAGCCGCTGAAGGCCTCGGTCGGTGAGACCACGCCCGCCAGGAGCAGCAGCACCGCACCACCCATCATGGCGGTGGCCGGCGCCACCCAGTCGCGGGCGAGCGCGAGGATGGTGAGCACCGTCACCCCGAGCGCATACCAGGCCGTCCAGCCCATAACCGTTTTCCAGGCCCCATGTTAGAGGGAAGAGAACCGACGGACTGCCGGTCGCAAGCGGCGTGCCGACCGACGGAATTCTACCCCGGGAGCCACGCCGCCGCCCCGCCTGGCAACCCTCCTCGGGCCGATGTATCGTGATCGGGGCGGGTCTTCAATGACGCGGGTTTTCCTTCTTCTACTGGCTTGGCTCGGCGCGGCGCAAGCCGTCGCCGGCCAGGCGGACGCGGGCGCCGAGGCCCGTCGCGTCCTCGACCGCGCTCGCGACGCGCAGCGCGACTTCGAGCTGGCCCGGCGGCGCCTGCTGCCGCTGGAGTACGGGGGCGGAGGCCGCTGCGACGAGCGGATCGGGCGCTTCTGCTACTGGTACGACGGCCGGGAGGAGCTCCCCGACGAGCCGGAGGCGATCGCGCGGCTGCGCCAGGAGCTGCTCGACACCCTGGCGAGCTACCACGCCGCCCTTCCCGACGACGGCTGGATCCTGGGTCAGCAGGTCCGCTACCTGGTGGAGCACGAAGCCTACGATCGGGCCCTCGACCTCACCGTCGGGTGCGGAAGCTGGTGGTGCCACGCGCTCCGCGGATTCTCGTTCCACGAGGCCGAGCGCTTCGACTCGGCGGAAGCCACCTTCGATCGAGCGCTCGCGCTGATGCCGGAGGCGCTCCGCTGCGAGTGGACGGACCTCCGGGTCGTGCTCGAGGGCACGCTGGCCGACCGGCTCGAAGGCCGCGACTGCCGCGACCGTGAGGCGGTCGTGGATTCGATCCTCTGGCTCGCCGACCCTTTTCTCAGCCTGCCTGGCAACGACCTCAAGACGGAGCTCCTCTCGCGACGGGTGGCGGCCTGGTATCTCCAGACCGCGCGCTCACCACACGGCATCTCCTTCGGCAAGGACATCGCGGAGCTGGCGCTTCGCTACGGTCGCTCGGTGCGCTGGGCCCGGGAGGATCGGGGCTGGCCCACCGCCGAGCCGCCCTCGATTATCGGGCACAGCCGAGTGCCCGGGTATGCCTTCTTCCCGGAGCCCGACGACTCCGGTGAGCACGGCGCCGAGTGGCGCTACGAGCTGGAGCCGGATCGGCCGCGCTCCCGCTACGCGCCGGTCTACGCCAAGCGGATCCGGCTGCTCGAGGGCTACCGCGTGGCCCGATTCGCTCGCGGCGACTCGATGGTGCTCGCCGTGACCGGCGATCCGACGGAAGCCCGGATCGACGGCGACAGCGCCCTCGTGCGCCTGGCGTTCAGCCTCGGCCCCGCCGGGTCCCCGCTCGTGGCCGATTCTCCCCTCGGCCGCTCGGGCGCCCGGCTGATCCGGGTGCCGGCGGTCGCTGGCCAGCTCGGCGTCGAGATCGAGGCCGGCACCGGGAAACGGTGGGCCCGGGCCCGTTGGCTCCTCGCGCCCCTGCCCGGCGACGATCCGCTCACCGTCTCCGATCCGTTGCTCTTCGATCCGGTCGACGAGCTGCCGTCCGGGCTCGCGGAGGCCGCGAGCCGCGCCCTCCAGGGCGCCGGGCTGCGACGCTCCAGTCCGGTGGGCGTCTATTGGGAGGTGGGCGGCCCGGAGAGCGACTCGGTGGAGGTGAGCGTGGCGCTGGTTCCGGAACGGCGGGGCCTCTTTGGCCGTATTGGTCAATCACTGAGCCTGGTCAAGCGACGGGCCCCGCTCACTCTGCAATGGACCGCGGAGCGCGCCGCCCCCGTGCTCGGTCGCTCGTTCGAGCTGGATCTGGCGGAGCTCGACACCGGCTGGTACACGTTGCTGCTGACCGTCACCGGCCGCCACGGGACGGAGCGCTCCACTCAACTCAGGATCGAGCTGACCAAGTGACTTCGCGTCTCCTTCTCTTCGCCCTCACCGTCCTGGTGGGGAGCAGCGGCTCGGCCCAGAGCCGGCCCGCGGCGGATTCGCTGCCACTCGACCCCGCGGTGCGCTCGGGCCGGCTCCCGAACGGGATCACCTATTACGTCAGGAAGAACGCCCGCCCCGCCAAGCGGGCCGAGCTCCGGCTGGTGGTGAACGCCGGCTCCATCCTGGAGGATCCCGATCAGCTCGGTCTCGCCCACTTCGCCGAGCACATGGCGTTCAACGGGACCCGACACTTCGAAAAGCAGGCGTTGGTCGACTACATCGAGCGGATCGGGATGCGCTTCGGCGCCGACCTGAACGCCGGCACCTCGTTCGACGAAACCGTGTACCAGCTCCAGGTCCCCACCGACAGCGCGCACCTCGTGGCGCAGGGGATCCAGATTCTCGAGGACTGGGCGCACGGGATCACGTTCGACAGCGTCGAGGTCGAGAAGGAGCGGGGGGTGGTGATCGAGGAGTGGCGCCTCGGTCAGGGCGCCGGCGAGCGGATGTTCAAGCAGCAGCTGCCGGTGCTCTTCCGGGGCTCCCGCTACGCCGAGCGCCTGCCGATCGGAACGAAGGAGTCGCTGGAGTCGTTCGACCAGGCGGCGCTCCGGCGCTTCTATCACGAATGGTATCGCCCGGACCTGATGGCGGTCGTGGCCGTGGGCGACTTCGACGTCGACTCGATGCTCACCCTGATTCGCGATCACCTGGGCCGGGTCCCGGCCCGGCCCGGCGCCAGGCCTCGTCCGCTGCACGCGATCCCACCGCGCGACACTGCGGCCGTGGCGATCGCGACCGACCCCGAGGCGACCTCGACCTCGCTCGCCCTCTACGTGATGCGCCCGGCACGACCCGAGGGAACGGTCGAGGCCTATCGGCGCTCGCTCGTCGGCCGACTCTACGCGCGGATGCTGAACGATCGGCTCTACGAGCTCTCCCAGCGGCCCGATCCGCCCTTCATCGGCGCCGGCGGAGGGGCCGGCTCGCTCGTGCGGACCATGGATGCGTTCTCGCTCGGCGCCGCGGTGTCGGACACCGGGCTCATCCGCGGCTTCGCCGCGGTGCTCACCGAGGTCGAGCGCGCCGAGCGGTATGGTTTCACGAGGCCCGAGCTGGAGCGCGCCAAGCAGGATTTCCTGCGGAGCTACGAGCAGGCCTACGCGGAGCGCGAGAAGACCGAGTCCGGCCAGCTCGCCGAGGAGTACGTGCGCAACTACCTGAGCGCGGAGCCCAGCCCGGGCATCGCGGTCGAGTACGACCTGGTGCAACGCCTCCTCCCGGGCATCACGCTCGAGGAGACCAACGCCGCCGCCCGGGAATGGCTCGCCCGACCGGACCGGGTGCTGCTGGTGAACGCGCCCGAGAAGCCCGGTTACCAGCCGCCCACGGCCCCGGAGCTTCTCGCGGTGTTCGACGAGGTCCGCCGTCGCGACGTGGCGGCCTACGTCGAGGAGCTGGCCGAAGGCCCGCTCGTCACGGCCGAGCTGGCGCCGGTCCCGATCGTGACCGAGCGGGCCGACAGCGCCCTCGGCCTGGTGCGCTGGACCCTGGCCAACGGCGCCACCGTCGTGGTCAAGCCGACCGACTTCAAGGACGACGAGGTGCTCTTCTCGGCCTCGAGCGCTGGGGGCAGCTCGCTGGCCCCGGACAGCCTCTATCTCGCCACCGCGTTCGCGAGCCAGATCGCCTCGCTGGGCGGCGTCGGGAAATTCTCCGAAGTCGACCTCCAGAAGAAGCTCGCCGGCAAGGCCGTCAGACTGAGCGCCTACGTCGGGAACTACGAGGAGGGGCTCCAGGGCGGCGCCTCGCCCAAGGACCTGGAGACCCTCTTCGAGCTGGTCTATCTCCGCTTCGCGGCGCCTCGAGCCGACCCCGACGCCTTCGCCGCCTTCAAGGCCAACGTCGGTGCCCTGCTCGCCAACCGGAGCGCCAGCCCCAACGTGGCCTTCCAGGACACGATCACCGTCACCCTGGCCCAGCATCACCCGCGGGCTCGGCCGCTCACCCCGGCCCTGTTCGACTCGCTCGACCTCGAGCGCGCGATGGAGGCCTACCGGGGGCGCTTCGCCGACGCGGGTGACTTCGTCTTCTACTTCGTCGGCTCGATCGACACCGCAGCCGCCCGCCCGCTCGTCGAGCGCTACCTGGGCAATCTGCCCGGTCGCGGGCGGACCGAACAGTTCAGGGACGTCGGGATCCGGGCGCCCACCGGCAAGGTCGAGCGGGTGGTCCGCAAGGGCCTCGAGCCGAAGAGCAGCACCAGACTCGTGCTGAGCGGCCCGATGCGCTACGACCGCGCCGAGCGGTTCCTGGTCGGCGTGCTGGCCGAGATCCTCGAGATCAAGCTCCGCGAGGCCCTCAGAGAGGAGCTGGGGGGCACCTACAGTGTCTCCGTGGGCGCGTCGCCGACCCGGGTCCCCCGCGAGCAGTACTCCATCAGCATCAGCTTCGGGTCGGACCCGAACCGGGTGCCGCAGCTGCTGGCTGCCGTCCACGCCGCGATCGACAGTCTCCGCCAGCTGGGCCCGGAGCCGAAGGAGATCGAGAAGGTTCGGGAAACCATCATCCGCAGCCGCGAGACGCAGCTCCGCGAGAATGGCTACTGGCTCTCCCGGCTGGCCGACGCCGACCGCAATGGAGAGGATCCGCGCCGGATCCTCGACGCGAGCGACCTGCTCGCGCTGCTCACCCCCGAGCGGCTCGAGCGGGCCGCGCGCGTCTACCTGGATCGAGCCAACCAGGTGCGGGTGACGTTGCTGCCGGCCCCGCCCGCCACGCCATAACGACTGGACCAGGACGGGGGTGCGGCGGCGCGGCCGGTCCGAGTAGCTTTCCGGCCGCGCCCTCTCTCCCCGAGGATCCTCGCCATGACCGCACCCTTCCAGCGTCCGACCAAGGGCGACTACCCCGATTACTTCGAGACCTACCTGGGCTATGTCACCGAGCCCGACCCGATCGCGGTGATGACTCGGCAGATCGACGAGGTGGCCCGCTTCTTCGACGAGATCCCCGCAGAGAAGGCCGACTTTGCGTACGCGCCGGGAAAATGGACCATCAAGGAGGTCGTCGGGCACCTCTCCGACACGGAACGGGTGATGGCCTATCGGGCGCTCTCCTTTGCCCGGGGCGATCGGGCCGAGCTGCCCGGCTTCGACGAGAACGCCTGGGTGCCACCAGCCGGCTTCGGCCAGCGCTCGCTCGAGGACCTGGTGGGCGAGTGGGCCTCGGTGCGCCGCGCGACGTTGAGCCTGCTGCAGGGGCTCCCCGAGCCGGCCCGCGCGGCGAAGGGCAGGGCCAACGGGCGCCCGCTCAGCGTGGCCGCGATCGCGATGATGATCCCGGGCCACGTCCGCCATCATCTCCGGGTGATCACAGACCGCTACCTCTGATGGAGGCGCGTGGGGAAGCCGGTTTGAGCGCGCTGGATCGAGATTGCGTAGTTTCCAGGGACGCCAGCATCCAACCGGAACCCACCGCATGACCACCGCTCCGCCCGTCTCGTCGCCCCGCTCCCGAGAATCCCGTGAATCCGCCGTCGTCCGCTTCGCGGGCGACTCGGGAGACGGCATCCAGATCACCGGCTCCGAATTCGCCGCCGAGACGGCGCTCGCCGGGAACGACCTGGCCACCTTTCCGGACTACCCAGCCGAGATCCGCGCGCCCGCCGGCACGACCTACGGCGTCTCCGCCTTCCAGATCCACTTCGGCAGCCGCGAGGTGCTCACGGTGGGCGACGAGCTGGACGCCCTGGTGGCCCTCAATCCGGCCGCGCTCAAGGTCAATCTGGGCGACCTCCGGCCCGGAGGGCTCCTGGTCTGTGACACGGGCACCTTCAACGCGCGCAACCTGACCAAGGCCGGGTACGCGGGCAATCCACTCGAGGATCGCTCGCTCACCGACTATCGGGTCCTCAAGCTCGACGTGTCGAAGCTGACCAGCGACGCGGTCAAGGACTTCGGCCTGAGCGCCAAGGATGCGACCCGCTGCCGCAACATGTGGACGCTCGGCCTGATGCTCTGGATGTACGGCCGGTCCCGCGGCGCCACCCTTGCCTGGCTGGAGCGCAAGTTCGCCAGCCGACCGGAGATTGCCCAGGCGAACGTGGCGGCGCTCAACGCGGGCCACGCCTTCGGTGAGACGGCGGAGCTCTCGGCCGACATCGTGCCCTACCAGATCGCGCCCGCCCCGGCGGAGCCCGGGCTCTACCGGACCGTCACGGGAACGGACGCGCTCACCTGGGGCATCATCGCCGGCGCGCGGGCGGCCAAGCTCGATCGGATCGTGATGGCGTCGTATCCGATCACCCCGTCCTCTCCGGTGCTCCACACGCTGGCGCGGCTGAAGCAGTTCGGCGTGGTCACCTTCCAGGCCGAGGACGAGATCTCCGCCATGTGCGCGGCGATCGGCGCGGCCTTCGGGGGCGCGCTCGGCCTGACCTCGAGCTCGGGGCCCGGCATCGCGCTCAAGACCGAGGCCCTCGGCCTCGCCGTGATGACCGAGCTCCCGGTCGTGGTGCTCAACAACCAGCGGGCGGGCCCGTCCACGGGCCTCCCCACCAAGACGGAGCAGTCGGATCTCTTCCAGGCCGTCTACGGTCGGAACGGCGACACGCCGCTCCCGGTGCTCGCCACCGCGACGCCCTCGGATTGCTTCGAGGTGGCGATCGAGGCGGTCCGGATCGCCACCAAGTACATGACGCCCGTGATAGTGCTGACGGATGGGTATCTGGCGAACGCGTCCGAGCCGTGGCGGGTCCCGGACCTCGAGGCGATCGGGGAGTTCCCGGTTCGGTTCCGGACCGACCCGGAGGGGTTCCACCCCTACCTCCGGGACCCCGAGACCCTCGCCCGGGTCTGGGCACTTCCCGGCACGCCGGGGCTCGAGCACCGGATCGGCGGCCTGGAGAAGGACTACGACACCGGCCACGTTTCCTACGACGCCGAGAACCACCAGCGGATGACCGACGTCCGCCACGCCAAGATCGCCGGCATCGCCAGGGACATTCCCGAGCAGCAGCTGGCCATCGGCGAGCCCGGGGCCAGGATCGGCGTGGTGGGGTGGGGCTCGACCTACGGGCCGATCTTCCAGGCGGTGCGCGGGCTGATCGCCGAAGGCTACAGCGTGGCCCACGTCCACCTCCGTTACCTGAGCCCGTTCCCGAGCAATCTCGGCGCGCTGCTCAAGGGATTCGGGAGCGTGGTAGTGCCGGAGATGAACGCCGGCCAGCTGGTGACGCTCCTCCGCGCCGAGTACCTGGTGCCGGCCGAGCGGATCGACAAGGTGACCGGCAAGCCGTTCAAGATCAGCGAGCTCAAGGACGCGCTTCGGGCGCGTCTGGAGATGGACTCATGACGACCGTCGCTCCCCCGCCCAATCCGGCGCCGCTCAAGCCCGCCGATTTCTCCTCGGACCAGGAAGTTCGCTGGTGCCCCGGTTGCGGCGACTACGCGATCCTCAAGGCGGCCCAGCGGGCGCTCGCGGAGATGGGCGCCTCCCGCGAGAACACCGTGTTCGTCTCCGGCATCGGCTGCTCGTCGCGCTTCCCGTACTACATGTCGACCTACGGGTTCCACACCATTCACGGTCGGGCCCCGGCGATCGCCACGGGACTCAAGCTCGCCAACGAGAAGCTGGACATCTGGGTGGTGACCGGTGACGGTGACGGACTGAGCATCGGCGGAAACCACCTGCTCCACGCGCTCCGCCGCAACGTCGACCTCAACATCCTGCTGTTCAACAACGAGATCTACGGGCTCACCAAGGGACAGTACTCGCCCACTTCGCGGGTCGGCACCCGCTCGCCCTCGACGCCTCAGGGCTCGATCGAGGCGCCGGTCGTGCCCGCCATCTTCGCCCTGGGCGCCGGCGCCCGCTTCGTGGCCCGGGCGATCGACACCCAGCAGGCGCGGCTGATCGAGGTGTTCAAACGAGCCCGCGAGCACCAGGGCGCGAGCTTCGTCGAGATCTTCCAGAACTGCGTGGTCTACAACGACGGGGTGTTCGACGAGTTCACCGAGCGGAGCGTCGCGCCGGAGCGGCAGCTCCTGGCCGAGCATGGCAAGCCGCTGCTTTTCGGCAAGGACCGCGCCCAGGGGCTCCGTCTGCGAACCAACGCGCTCGAGCTGGAGGTGGTGCGGGTCGGCGAGGGCGGCGTGAGCGAGAGCGACGTGTTGGTGCACGACGAGACCAATCGAGCCCTGGCGAGTCTCCTCGCGTCGCTCCACCCGCCGACCTTCCCCGAGGTGATCGGGGTGCTCTACTGCAACCCGGCGCCTTCCTACGAGCGGTCGGTCCTGGAGCAGACCCGGGCTGCGGAGAAGAGCGGCGCCGACCTGGCGTCGGTGATCCGCTCGGGGCGAACCTGGACTGTCTGAGCGCTAGCGCCTGCAGGCGTAGTCCAGGTCCCGGTCGAAGTCCTTGGCCTTCTCGATCCCTTTGAAGAAGTCGTCCAGGTAATTCACGGCATCCTTGACCCGCCCGGACTCGAGCCCGGGCTGGTCGCGGATGATTGCCAGGATCGAGTCCTTCTTGGCCGAGAAGAGCTCGAGGGTCGGGGTGAGCTCCTCGACGGATCGGCAGGGCCCCCGATAGAGCCGGTCCCGCAGCCGCTTGAGCTGTGGCAGCTGCGGCGGCGGACCGGCATAGGGCGCGTTCACCAGACCGGAGAAATCGAAGTCGTAGGCCACCGGGTACATGAGCGGATAGCCGTCCACCCGCATCACTCGGGTGTTGTGCAGCGCGTAGATCGACCAGTCGTGGTTGGCAATCATGTAGAGGAAGACGCTCATCAGGTCGAGCTGCGGCGGATCCATCTCGCTCAGAGCCAGCGCCGGCACCTTCATTTCGGTGGCTCCGTTCCGCTTGGCCACCTCGTCGTCGTCCTCGAGGAAGAAGGCCATCCGCACCAGGTCCTTGTCCGGATCCTCGGTGTCGAGGTAGCGCATCCGCACCAGCCGGGTCCGGTGGCTGAGCGGCGTGAGCAGGTTGTAGATCCGGTAGATCGATTCCTCGAGCAGCACGTTCTGCTCGTAGCGGTCGCCGCCGCGGCAATGGGTCGCGAGCTTGAGCGAGCCCTGGCCCCTGAACAGCGTCTCCTTCAGCGTGGACTTGTCGAAGATCACCTTGATCGGCGGGAAGCTGCAGGTGGACGACTTGAGCCGGAAGTGGCCGCGGGTCTCGAGCGTCACCGGTACGGTATCCACCCCGGCCTCGGACGGCACCACGAGCTGGCCGCTCTGCGGGATCTTCTCCACCGTATCGCGGTTCTTGAACAGCGATTTCAATGGAGCGATCAGCGTCAGGTCGAGGATCTCACGCGAGCGGAACAGCCGCTCGGCCTCTTTGGTCTTGAGCTGCGCGGACAGGCCGCCGGAGGACAGCAAGGCGACCAACGGGAGCAAGACCAGGTGACGACCCATCGTTCCCCCGGGCGAGTCTGTCGTGTCGGAGCGCTCGTTCATCTTAGCACCGCTCGCACCGGCTGGCGAACGCGGCCGTTCCGGAGGACCCGCCGGGCGGGTACCTTTGGAGCGACTCTGGCTCCTCGATGATGCCCCACCTGCTCCGATTCGCTCTGGCGGTGCTCCTGGTCAGCGCGGCCACCACGTGCGCGCCGACGAGGAGCGTGCCCGCGCCGCAGGTGGAGCGGCCGACGCTGGTGCTCTTCGTCACCGTCGATCAGCTCCATCCCGACTATCTCCGCCGGTACCGGAGCGAGCTCCGCGGCGGCCTGGCCCGCCTGCTCGACGGCGGGGCGGTCTTCACTCAGGCCTTTCAGGACCACGCCATCACGGAGACCGCGCCCGGACACGCCGCCACGATGTCGGGGCGCTTCCCGAAGCACACCGGCATCACCCGCAATCTCCTGGGCGTCAACGACCGGAGCTGGACCCTGCTCGGCACCGACGAGCTGGGCGCGTCGCCATTTCGGTTCCGGGGCACGACCCTGACGGATTGGCTCACCGCGGCCGATTCCGGCACCCGGGCCTTCTCCGTCTCGATGAAGGATCGCGGCGCCATCCTGCCGATCGGCCGTTCGAGACAGCAGGTCTACTGGTTCGCGACGAGCGGCTTCTTCACCACCAGCATCTGGTACGCCGACACGCTGCCGACCTGGGTTCGGCGCTTCAACCAGCAGGACGTCGCACGGCGGATGGCCGGCAAGAGCTGGGACCTGTTGTTGCCGGCGGGGCGCTACGCGGAGCCGGACAGCTCTCCATACGAGTTCTTCGGGAGGCGCGCCACCTTTCCGCATCAGTTTCCGAGCGACAGCAGTCGGGCGGCGCTTTTCTTCCGGATCACGCCGATGATGGACCAACTGACTGTCGACTTCGCCCTCCGCGGCTTCGACCAGCTCGGCATCGGCCGGGGTCCTTCGACCGACGTGATGGCCGTCTCGCTCTCCGCCACCGACGGCGTCGGCCACTACTGGGGACCCGCGTCGCGGGAGATCCACGATCAGGTGCTTCGGCTCAACGGCAACCTCGGACGGCTGATCGATCGGATCTACGAGCGGGTCGATTCGAGCCGGGTCCTGATCGCCCTCACGGCGGACCACGGCGTGAGCGAGATTCCTGAGTTGCACGGGAAGCTCCGGGTGAGCCTCGGCCCCGCGGTGAGCGCCGCCCGCAGAGCAGTGGCCGGCGCGGGCGGCGACACCACGACGGTGGAGGTCGAGAGCGGCGCCTTCTTCCTGCCGGACTCGGGCCGTGCGGCCGGGGTCGACGCCTTCATCGAGGCCGCCAGGGCCATTCCCGGGGTGCTCCGCGTCGACCGTTTCGACCAGCTCCGGCTCCACGACCTCGAGCGGGACGCCATCGCCCGGCGCTGGCTCAACATGTTTCCGCCCGAGATCGAGCCGGCGGTCGTCGTCACGCTGGAGGAGGGCAACATCTACGACTATCCGCTCGTCGCGACCCACGGCTCGCCGCACGACTACGACGCCCACGTCCCGATGATCTTCTACGGCCCCGCCTTCAGGCCGGGTCACTACGACGGGTTCGCCCGGGTGATCGACATGGGCCCGACTCTCGCACGGGCCCTCGGCGTCGAGCCCACGGAGCCGATCGACGGCCAACCGCTCACCAGCGCGCTGCGCTGAGGGTTTCGAGCAACCGGTTCAGCATCCCGAGGAGGCGTCGAATGACGCAGTGCACTCGAGGCGTGGGATTCCTATTCCTCGCCCTGATGACCGGCTGCGCCGGTCCGACCACCACGATCGAGCGGGTTTCCCGCCCGGGGGAGTACGTAGGCTACTCCGACCCGGTGTACGACGGACATCAGCGGACGTCGCAGTACCTGACGATGCGCGATGGCATCCGGTTGGCCATCGACATCTACCGGCCCACCCGGGGCGGCGCGCTCCACGAAGAGCGGCTTCCCGTGGTCTGGACCCACCACCGGTACAACCGCGCCTACTTCCACGGCGATTCGATCGTCGACTACATCAACGGCTTCGGCCGGGGCACGCCGACGATGCTGGCCCACGGTTACGTCATCGCGGCCGTCGACACCCGGGGCGGCGGCGCCTCGTTCGGGACCCAGCAGGGCTTCTTCATGCCCGAAGAGGCGAAGGATGCCTACGAGATTACCGAGTGGCTCGCGGCCCAGCCGTGGTCCAGCGGCAAGATCGGGATGCTCGGCCGAAGCTACCTCGGGATCACCCAGCTGTTCGCCGCAAGCCAGGCGCCGCCCTCGCTCAAGGCGATCTTCCCGGAGATGGTGGTCTTCGAGTGGTATCCGACGATCTATCCCGGTGGCGTCTATCGCGACGACTTCTTCGCCGCCTGGCAGTCACTCACTCACAAGCTCGACTGGGCGATTCCCTTCAAGATGGGTGAGATCGACTTCGGCGGGGTGGCGCCGGTCGACGGGCCGAACGGCATGGTGCTGCGCGATTCGGCCCTCGCCGGTCACCGGGTCAACCGCGACATGTTCGAGATGTGGCGGGGCGTGCCTTATCGCAACAGCATCGACCCGGTCAGCGGGAAGATGATCCATCAGGAACGCGGGCCGGCGACATACCTCGACGCGATCAACGCCTCGGGCGTGGCGGTCTACAACCTGGTCGGCTGGATGGACGCCTTCCCGCGCGACGCCCTGCTCTGGTTCGCGAACCTCGAGGTGCCCCAGAAGCTGATCGTCGGTCCCTGGTTCCACGGACAATCGCAGGGGTTCGATCTCGGCGTCGAGCGGACCCGCTGGTTCGACCATTGGCTCAAGGGCATCGACAACGGCATCATGAACGAGCCCCCGATCCGCTACTTCGTGCTCGACGCGCCCGACAGTCTCGCCTGGCGCACGGCGGACACCTGGCCGATCCCCGCCGCGACCCCGACGCCCTACTACTTCGGCGGCGGCGAGCCGGAGACTGGTGAGCGTCCGATCGCGGGGCTCCTCTCGACGGCCGAGCCCACCGTCCCGGAGGTAGCCGACCGGCGCGTGGTCGACACCAGCGCAACGCTGGGCACGGGGACCCGCTGGACCAACACCTACGGCGGCGCCATCGGCTACCCGGATCTCGCCCCCAACGACGCCAAGGGCTGGAGCTACACCACCGAGCCGCTTGCGACCGACGTCGAAGTGATCGGCCACCCCATCGTCCACCTCTGGGTCGAGTCCTCGGCCAACGACGTCGACGCCTTCGTGTATCTCGAGGACCTGGAGCCGAATGGTCGCTCGACCTACGTCACGGAAGGCGTGCTGCGAGCCTCCCACCGCACGCTGGCACGGCCAAGCTACCGGAACTTCGGGCTACCCTGGCCCCGGAGCCATGAGAGCGACGTGGCGGCGTTGCCGAGCCAGCCCACCGAGCTGGTCTTCGACCTGCTGCCAACGGCCAAGCGGTTCCGCGCGGGGCACCGGATTCGGATCACCGTCCAAGGCTCCGATCGTGACACCCACCGCCGAGTCTTCCCCAATCCGCCACCGCTGGTCACCATCCATCGAGACGGCGCGCACCCCTCGCACGTCGTGCTCCCCATCGCCCCGTTGCCCGAGGCCACGCCATGAAGCGGCCGATCCCACTTACTCTCGTCCTGCTCACCCTCGCCGCGCCGGCCCTCCTCCAGGGCCAGGCACCGGAGCACGGGCGCCGCCCGTCGGGTCGACTCGCGATCCGCGGCGGGCTGATCGTCCAGGGCAACGGCACCCCCGCCGAGGGACCCTACGACATCGTGATCGAAGGCAATCGGATCGTGCAGATGGTGCCGCTCGACCCGGTGGCGCTGAGCGCGGGCCGAGCCCGGCGTCCGGAGGCGGACCGCGAGATCGACGCCACCGGCAAGTACGTGCTGCCGGGGCTGATCAACGCCCACGGGCATCTCCAGAACGAGCGGGGCGGCATCCCGCAACCCTATGCCTACCAGTTCAAGCTCTGGCTCGCCTCGGGCGTCACCACGGTCCGGGACGTCAGCTCCGGCGGCGACCCCAAGGAATTCCTCGCGCTCAAGGCAGCGAGCGCGCGAGGTGAGCTCGAGGCGCCCAGGCTGCTGATCTACGCGGGCTACTCCCAGCGCCCGTACCCGTCCACCCCGGCGGAGGCGCGCGCCCGGGTCAAGGAGCTCAAGGCCCTCGGGGTCGACGGGATCAAGATCGGCGGGCTCGACCGCGACCTGATGCAGGCGATGGAGGAAGAGGCGAAGACCGCCGGGCTCCCGATCGCCCACCACGTGGGCGTCGAGGAGACCACGGCGTGGGACGACGTCCGCTTCGGCACCCGGAGCATCGAGCACTGGTACGGGGTGCCGGATGCCGCCTTCGCCGACGGCGTCCAGCGCTTTCCCTCCGACTTCAACTACAACGATGAGACGCACCGCTTCCGCTACGCCGGCCGGATCTGGCGGGAGGCGGATCCCGAGCGGCTCCGCGAGCTCCTGAAGGCGATGGTCGAGCACGACGTAGCCTGGGATCCGACGCTGGTCATCTACGAGGCCAGCCGCGACCTCCAGCGGGCCGAAAACCAGCCCTGGTTCGAGGACTACCTCCACCCGACGCTCGAAGAGTACTTCCGCCCCAACCCGGCGAACCACGGCTCCTACTTCATCGGCTGGAGCAGCACCGACGAAGCCTACTGGAAAGAGAACTACCGGATCTGGATGGCGGCGCTCCGCGACTTCGAGCGGATGGGCGGGCTGATCGGCGTCGGTGAGGACGCGGGCTTCATCTACCAGATGTACGGCTTCGGCGTGATTCGCGAGATGGAGCTCCACCAGGAGGCGGGATTCCACCCCCTCAAGGTGATTCAGCACGCCACCCTCAACAACGCCAGGATCCTCGGCAAGGAGAGCGAGATCGGGAGGCTCCGCGCGGGCCACCTCGCCGATCTGATCGTGGTCAACGGCAATCCGCTCGAGGATCTCAAGGTGCTCTATCCGACCGGAACCACCACGATCGTCGACGGCAAGGCGGTCAGGACCGGCGGCGTCGAGTGGACGCTCAAGGACGGGATCCCCTATCACGGACCCCGCCTCCTCCGTGAGGTGAAGGAGATGGTGGCGCGAGCTCGCGCCGAGACGCGCTCGGGCGGCCGCTGATGACCCGCGCCCTGCGGCCGGTCAGCGCCCGACCGGCCAGCGCTCGCGCGGCAAGGGTTGGTCGCGCATCGCCGCGTGATAGAGGAAGCTCGCCATGATCACGGCGTTCCGGCGGAGATCGTCGGGCCGGAGCTTGTCGTAGACGTCCATGTTCGAGTGATGGGTGCGGCTGTCGTAGTCGAGCGGATCCTGGATGAACTGAAAGCCGGGGAGCCCCGCCAGGTCGAATCCGACGACGTCCACCCCGTACGCGTCGTTGATCGTGAGCGTCTTCATCCCGAGGTCGGCGAAGGGCGCCATCCAGGCCGCGAAGATCGGGCGCACGTGCTCGTTGCCCTGGAGGTAGACGCCCCGTACCCGACCGCCGCCGTTGTCGAGGTTGAAGTACCCGGCGAGCTTGGCGTGGAGGGGTTTGGGGTTGCGCTCGTCGCCGAAATGGTTGGCGACATAGGCTCGCGAACCGACCTTGCCTCCCTCCTCGTAGCTCCAGAGCCCTACCCGGATCGTCCGCCGAGGCTTCACCCCGATCGCCTTGAGGATCCGGATCGCCTCGAGCGCGACCGCCACGCCCGCCGCGTCGTCGGTCGCGCCCGTGCCCGCGTGCCACGAGTCGTAGTGCCCGCCGACCATCACGAGCTGATCGGCCAGATCCGTTCCGGGCCAGTCGGCGAGCACGTTGTAGCCCTTGGTGTCGCTGGTGTCGATCGTGTTGCGGACCTCCACCTCCAGACGGGCCGGCACGCCGCGGTCCAGAATCCGATAGATCCGGTTGTAGTGCTCAGCGGCCAGCGCCACCAGCGGCGGCGAGGACGTCACGCCGGCGTAGCTCCGATCCTCGCGGCTCCCCGGCCGCCCCGCGACGAAGACGGTGCCGTCTCGGCCGGGACCCGGAAACAGCACGACGCCCACCCCTTCGCTCTTGAGGAACCGCAGCATCTCGACCGCGAAGCTGCCGCCGCCGCCCGAGGAGCCGACCGGCAGGAAGGACTTGGCCTGGTCGTTCCACTCATAGGCGCGGCCGTCGCTCCAGAAGCGGGCGCCACTCGTCGCGGCCGCCATCCGCTCCAACGTCTCATCGGAGAACCGCTCCGCGTCGGCCGTCTCGCCGAGAGGGACCGAGGCCGGAGGCGCCACGAGCACGATCGCACCGCGCAGCTTGCCGCGGAACTTGTCGAAGTCGCCCCGCGAGCGGATCACCGCCAGCGTCGCGGGTCCCAGGACCTTGCCGTTGGTGCCCGGCGTGAAGGCGAAGGGGTAACCGATCAGCGGCTGGTAGTCCGGAGCCATCAGATGGAGCGAGGTGTAGGTGTTGGCCCAGCCGACGCCAGCCTCGCCGAACGGCTCGATCACCGAGTTGGTGAAGCCCATCGAGTCCAGCGTGGCCTTGGCCCAACGCTGCGCCCGGCGCATGTTGGGCGACCCCGTGAGCCGGGGACCGAGGACGTCGGTCATGTAGCTGAGGAGGTCCATCACCTGCGACCGCTGAAACCCCTCCTCGCGGATCCGGGAGACGACCTCCAGGTCGACCGGCTCCTGGGCGCCGGCCGGAGCTCCGGGCAGCACGAGAGCCCCCGTCAGGACGACCGTGGCCAACCGGTTCCATCGCGCCTTGCTCACCGCTCCTCCTTGTAGCCGATGTTCACCTGACAGCGTTGCCGGGCTCGGGGGGTTCAAGATACCGCGGCGGGCCCGGTTGCTGGACCTGTCGGGCGATACCACCGCGCCCCGCTCGATGCTAGCCTTCGGCGCCGTGCTCATGATCGCCCTTCCCTCCCGCTCTCGTGCCGCGACCTCCGTGGTGGCACTGCTGGGACTGCTGGTCGGCGGCTGTTCGGACAACTCCGAGCCGACCCCGCCCAATCAGGGCAGCCGCAGCTACGCCATGGGCTTCTCCGGATTCCCACCCCGACCGGACCAGGCTCAGGCCGTTCGAACCCTCGAGCTGTGGACCGGGCGCGCGGACCTGGCCATCGTGCACGAGGAGTTCCCGTGGACCGACCTGCTCGCGGGGCGGTCGCCCGACAGCCTGGTGCGAGCCCAGAAGCAGGGACTGATCGACTACTTCCGCGGCAAGGGACTCGCGCTGATCTTCGTCGCCGACGCCACCGACGGTCTCTCCCGCGGCGAGGACCCTCCGCAGCTGCGGGCGGCCGGTCGCAGCATGACGGAGCCCGCGATCCAGGGTCTCTTTCGCGCCTGGGTGCGGGCCTTCGTCGACGCCTTCCATCCCGAGTACGTCGCGCTCGGCGCCGAGACCAATCTGGTGCGCCTGCTGGCGCCGCCGGGGCTCTATCAGGCGGCCGTGGCCGCCGCCAACGCCGCGGCTGCCGATCTCGCCGTCGCTCCCAATCCGCCGGCCCTCTTCGTCACGATCCAAGTCGAAGCCGCATGGGGCAAGTTCTCCACCGGCAGCTTTATCGGTGTCGGCCAGGACCTCGCCGACTTCCCGTTCGCGGAGCTGCTCGGTCTCTCCTCCTATCCGTACTTCGTCTGGGCCACCCCCGCCGCGCTGCCCGACGACTACTACCAGCGGATCGTGGCGTCGAGCGGTCTGCCGGTGATCGTCACCGAGGGCGGATGGCCGAGCGAGTCGGGACCGACCTTCAGCTCGACGCCAGGGCGCCAGGCGGAGTACCTCGGGCGCCAGGCCGAGCTGCTCGACCGGGTCGACGCGCTCGGGATCGTGCAGCTCCAGTTCACCGACATCGACCTCGAGTCGTTCCCCGAGGAGCTCCGCGAGCCGGCGCGTCCGTTCGCGCGCCTCGGCCTGGTCGACGCGGACCTCCATCCCAAGCCGGCCCTGGCCGTCTGGGACAGCCTCTTCGCCCTCGACAAGGAACGGTAGCCCGGAAACGCGACGGGCCCGGCTCCACGAAGGTGCCGGGCCCGTCGTCCTCGTCGCGCCGTGGGCCGGGTGATCAGTCCTCGGGATCGAGGATCCGGGCGATCTGGTCGCGGGCGTCCTGCAGGTGGGCACGGGTCTCCGGGTCTCCCGAGCGCCCCTGCGCGCCGCGGATCGCCGCGTCGAGGCCGCGCAGCTCCGCCTTGAAGATCGAGCGAATGTCGCTCGTCGCCCTCGCCGGCGCGAACCGCGCCCGGAACTGGGCGGGAATGCCCGCCGGCACCTCTCGCTCCGGTGGGTTGATCTTGTTCCCGACGGCCGTGAGGAAGCTCCGCTGCAGCTCGCGTCGATACGGATCGATCCGCACCTGCCCAGGTCCGAGCTCGCTCCAAATGCCGCGGCGCACGTCGCCGAGCATCTCGCCCAGGCTGTAGGCATCGCGGCGATCTTGCGCCAGCGCCTCGAACTCGATCACCCGCTCGAGCCGGCGGTCGTCGAACAGATTGTTCAGCACGCTCGTCTGGGCCTGATTGATCCGCTCGAGCGCGCCCTCCACTTCGATCAGTCGGAGGATCTCGTCGTCCAGGAAGTAGCGCGGCGTGGCGAACGCGTTCTCGTTGAGGAACCGCACCGCCTCCCGCTGCCTCGCCTTCGACCACGGCACGTACCGCGGCCCGGCCTGGCCAGCGTACTTCTCCTGGGCGTCGGCCCCGCCCACCATGATGGCCACGTGGCTCATCTCGCGGGTCCACTGCTGGATCAGGCGCGAGTAGAGCAAGTCCAGATCGTCGTAGTCCTGGCCTGGCCGCACCGTCGCGGGCACCAGCAGGGGCACGATCTGCTTGATGCTGGTCACGCCCCAGCCCGTCGCCTTGACCGGATCGGCATCGCCGACGGCTTCGGTCTGATCCCCGGGATCGGCGCCTTCGGAGTCGGACAGGTTGAAGCGATACCACGGAACCGAATCCTGCTCGAGCGACCAGCGGTTGAGCGTGGGCCACTCGTCGTCGGACGTGCGGGCGTTCGGGATCGGGGTGTATCCCCAGCGGGTGATGTACTTGTCCCACGGGCCGATCCGTGGGATCAGGTCCTCGAGCGCGATGCCGTCGCTCGGCTGCGCGACGTAGTTGAAGCGCGAGTAGTCCATGATCGAGGGTGAGTGCCCCATTCGGGCGATCCAGGTCCGGCTCCGGACCGAGTCCACCGGATAGGTGGAGCTGCCCTTCTGGTCGTGCTGGTATCCCAGCGTGTGGCCGACCTCGTGGGCCACCACGAACTGGACCAGGCGGCCCATCAGCGAATCCGGAAAGGGCCACATTCGCGCCCGCGGATCGAGGTGTCCCACCTGGGTGAAGTACCACGACCGCTGCAGGTTCATGATGTTGTGGTACATGTAGATGTCGGACTCGAGGATCTCGCCGGTCCGGGGGTCGTGCACGTTCGGCCCGGTGGCGTTCTCGATCGTGGACGGGAACCAGCGCACCACCGAGTAGCGCGCGTCCTCCGGCGCCCAGTCCGGATCCTCGGCCTTCGAGGGCGCGTCGGCCGCCACGATCCCGCGAATGAAGCCCGCCGCCTCGAACGCCGGCTGCCAGTCCTCGATGCCTTTCCTGACCCAGGGCTTGAGCCAGTCGGGCGTGTTCGGATCGACGTAGTAGGTGATCGGCTTGACCGGCTCCGACATCGCGGCGCCCGGGTTCTTCTTCTCCAGCCGCCAGCGGACGATGTAGCGCCGTTGCTCCGAGCGCTGCTCGGGACGCCCGTAGTCGATCTGGGAGAGCGAGAAGAAGCCGATCCGCTTGTCCGCGAGCCTCGGCAACATCGGCCGCTCGGGCAGCTTCACCATGCTCCAGTGGAGCACCACGCTCTGCGTGCCCGAGGCGGTCGGCGCGAAGGGATTGCCGCCGCCACCGCCCCCACCGCCGGCGCCCTGCGGCGGCGGCGGGAAAGTCAGCAGCGCTTCGACCTCGACGTTCTCCGGGAAGGACAGGACCCGCTCGATCATCGAGCGCGCGTTGTCGGGATTGCCACGCCACCGATTCCCGCCTCGAAGCTCCGGCGGCGGGCTGGTGTAGAGCCGGCCGACGTCGATCACCGGCGCGCTGTCGGGCCCGTACGCCTCGACGTTGAAGCCGGCGAGCACCACGTCGAAGTTCGAGTTCTTGACCGCCTGGTAGATCGAGGTGGTCGAGTCGGCGACAGTCTCGTACGAGACGCTCCGGAGCAACACCCGGTGGTCGCGTCGCTCCCAGCGCACCACCAGCCTCGGGCCGACCTGCTGGCCGCCGTAACCACCGTTCACCGGGACCCGAGCCTGCCGGGTCACCAGGAGCAGCTCCTGGTCGAGCGCGGCTGGCGGAATCTCGAAGTAGGACCGGCTCCCGACCTGATGGGTCTTGAAGAGCCCGCTCCGTGTCTTGGCCTCTCTGGTGACCACCCGGTTGTAGGGTCGCGGCCGTCCCGCCTGGCCGACCCCGGGACGCTGAGCCGGGCTATCCTGGTCTTCTCCCTCCGCCGGCGGGCCGGCCCGGGGCCCCGGGGCCTCC